>JAFPFL010000068.1 GCA_017425545.1 Oscillospiraceae bacterium
AGTGCAGGGCCTTGCCCTCGGCGTCGGTCACGGTGAGATCCAGGATTGCCCCCTCCTCAAGGGAATGGTCGCTGACGTAGGCCAGATAGCGCAGCAGCTTCGGGTGGCGGCTCGCAAAGCCGTCCCACTGCCGTTTCAGCTTCAGCAGCTTTGCCGGATTTTTCATGTCTCTTCCTCCTGTATGCAACGTCAATCAAGGAACCGTCCCCTGATTGACACTGATTGAATGCAACGTCAATCAAGGAACCGTCCCCTGATTGAAGAAGACAAAAAAGGCAGGCGGGCGGACACGTAGTCCTCAGGGAGTTTACCCTTCCTCGACTGCCGCTATCAGTATAGCAGATTTTCTAAACATTGTCAACAGCACACACCAAACACAATCAGGGAACCGTCCCCTGATTGAGAGAACCGTCCCCTGATTGACTGATTGATTTCATTTTTCGTTTTCCCAGAGCTTCCAGGTCTCCGGGGCGTAGCCGACGGTCGCCTGTTTGCCGTTGCGCACGATCGGCTGGCGGATCAGGGTCTGGTGCTCGAAGACCTTGTCCTCCTTCTGCCGCTCGTCGCCGAGATAGCGGAGCAGATCCAGCTCCGGATCCTTCCCCGACCAGTCCACGAGGTTCTCGACGCCGCCGACGGCGCGCAGGACGCTGTCAAACTCGCGGCCGGAGAGGCCGAAGCGCCTGAGATCGACCATCTGATACGGGATCCGGCGCTCCTTGAACCAGCGCTCGGCCTTCTTTGTGTCGAAGCTCTTGGCCGTGCCGAAGATCTGAATGTTCACGGATACTGCACCTCCATCAGGCAGAGTCCCTTTGCCGGGACGGTAAAGCCGGCCTCCGCGCGGGTCCTGCCGGCGAAAATCTCCTCGATGCTCTCGATGCTCCGCTCTCCCCTGCCGATTTCGAGCAGGGTGCCGACCAGGATCCGGACCATGCGGTAGAGAAAGCCGTCGCCGGTCAGCGTGAAGCGGAGCTCCCGGCCGACGCGGCTGAGCTCAAGCGCGGTCAGGGTCCGGACCGTGGATTTGTTCGTCCGGGTCGCGGAAAAGCCGCGGAAATCGTGCGTGCCCTGAAGACGCGCGGCCGCGGCGCGCATGGCGGTCTCGTCGAGCCTGTCCGGGAAGCAGTAGACGAACCGCCGCTCGAAAACGCAGGGCTCGTCCGAATTCCAGACGCGGTAGCGGTAGGTCTTCCCTGCCGCGCTGAGGCGCGCGTGGAAGCGCGGCGGGGCAAGCTCCAGCCGCAGCGCCCCGATATCCTCCGGCAGATACTGCCGAAGCGCGCACAAAACCGACGCGGGCGGAAGCTCCCGCGCGGTTTGGAAAGACGCGACCTGGCCAAGCGCGTGAACGCCCGCGTCGGTGCGTCCGCTGCCGGAGACCTCGACCGGCTCTTCAAAGACCCGGCTCAGGACGGCCTCCAGCTTGCCCTGGACGGTCAGATCGGTATTGGGAAGCCGCTGCCAACCCCGGTAGCGGCTTCCGTCATATGCAAGGATCAATTTATAGTTCGGCATAAGGCTTGCAGACGCCGGAGGCTCGGATTACGCGGCGTCAAGCTCCTCCTCTGCCTCGGATCTGGTGTCGGCGGAGCAGATGAAATTGCCGCTGCGGTCATAGACCTCGTAATGCCCCCGGACGGCGATGATCATGTAATCCATAGAACACAGTCCTTTCCGGCCGTACCCGACCGCACGTTTCTGTGCTCAGGATAATTGAATCACTGTCCTATAAGCGGGACAGCATTATTTCTTCATCACACGCTCGAAGAAGGCAAGCACGTCCCGGTGCAGCTCTTCTTTGTTCAGCTCGTTGTGCATCTCGTGGCGGCAGTCGGGGTAGAGCTTGCACGTGACGTCCTTCATGCCGGCGGCGCGGAACGCGGCGGCGGTCTGCTCGACGCCCTTGCCCTCCGAGCCGACCGGGTCCTTCGCGCCGGCGACAAAGAAGACCGGCAGGTCCTTCGGCATCTTCGCGAGGTTCTTCGCGTCCTGGTTGCGGAGCATGCCGCCGAGCATCTCGTAGGCCAGGCCGACCGAGGGGTCGAAGCCGCAGAGCGGGTCGGCGATATAGCGGTCGACGACAGCCTCGTCGCGGCTGAGCCAGTCATAGGGCGTGCGCGGGTTTTCGAAGCCCTTGTTGTAGGAGCCGAACATCAGCTTGCTGACCGTCGGATTCGAGGCGTTCATGTCCTTGCGGCCCTCGAATTTACAGACGCCGCGGCCGCCCTTGAGGACGATCTTCGGCATCCAGCCGGTGCCGCTGATGACGACGCCGTCCCAGCCGGCGTCCGGGTAGGTGTAGAGCAGGGTCCGGGTCAGGAAGGAGCCCATGCTGTGGCCATAGAGGAAGCAGGGCAGCTCGGGATAATCCTCCTTCGTCATGGCGAACAGGCGATAGCTGTCGCTTGCCATCTCACCCCAGCCGCCGGCGATGCAGCCCTGGGGGATGCCCTCGGAGATCGAGCCGCCGTGGCCCATGTGATCCTCGGCGACCACGACGAAGCCGTGGTCGGTGAAGACCTTCGCCAGGCCCTCATAGCGGGCGGCGTACTCCGCGATGCCGTGGATGATCTGGATGAAGCCGCAGGGCTCGCCCTCCGGCTCCCACTTGCAGCAGTGGATCTTGGTATTGTTTCTTACGGGAAAGGAAAATTCTTTCACAGGAGGTCTCCTTTCTGTCCTTTTTATAGGACATCGTATATTTTATAATTCAGGCAGAAATAAAAAATTTGGAGGGATCAATTATGACGAAATCAGTGAACATGCAGGTTTCGCGCCGCATCGCGGCAGCGGAAAGAGCCCGGCAGGAGAGACAGCGCGAGCAGATCTCCGACCTCGTGGAGGCGCTGGCGACCTTCGTCGTCGGCCTCGGCTTCATCCTCTGCTCGATCCTCTTCCTCTGCGCTATCTGACGTTCTTGCGGTAGAGCACGCGCAGACCCTTGAGCAGCAGATCGTCGTCGAGGACGATCTCGCGCCGGCAGAGCGGGACGATGTACTTGGCAAGGCCGCCCGTCGCGACCACGACTGGGATCCGGCAGCCGAGCTCCGCCTCGAAGCGGTCGATCATGCCGTCGATCATGCAGGCCGTGCCGACGATCATACCGCCGCGCATGCATTCCACGGTATTCGTGCCGATCACCTTGCGCGGCGGCTCCAGGCTGATGCCCGGAAGCTGGGCGGCGCGGCTCGTCAGTGCGTTGAGCGAGAGCTTGACGCCGGGGTGGATCGTGCCGCCGACGAAGCAGCCCTCGCCGTTGAGGACGGTCATCGTCGTGGCGGTGCCGAGGTCGATGATGCAGGCGGGCGCGCCGTACTCCGACAAAACGGCGGCGGCACCGACGATCAGGTCCGCGCCGGCCTGGGCCGGGTTGTCGATGCAGATCTTGACGCCGGTCTTGAGGCCAGGGCCGACCGTCATCGGCCGGTGCCCGGTCAGACGCTCGACCGCGCTGACGATCGCGTTGCTCACGGGCGGGACGACCGAGGACAGGATCGCGCCCTCGAGACTGCGCGGCGAGACCTCGTAGAGCGAGAGCATGCTCTTGAGCTCGGCGCAGTACTGGTCGGCGGTCCTGGTCAGATCCGTGGCCATCCGCGCCTGGAAGACGATCTCGTCGCCTTCGAGGCCGCCGAGGACGATGTTGCTGTTGCCAATGTCAATCGCTAAAACCATGGTATTTCCACCTCAACATTTACATTCCAGAATTTCAGGCCGCGCCTGTCCGTCTGCGGTGAACGTGACGCGCGCGCAGGTCGGGCAGATCTCATAACCGCAGGCGCCGGGGTTCAGAATGTGCAGTCCGCCGTCCTCGTCGAGCAGGGGCCGGTGCGTGTGGCCGTAGAGCAGGAAGTCCGCGCCCTGCTCCCGCGCGGCAAAAATCGCACGGATCGGGTCGCTCTTGACGCCGTAGGTGTGGCCGTGGCAGAGGAAAAAGCGGTGGCCCCCGAGCAGGACGGTCAGCGTCAGCGGGGCGTCGGAGTGCCAGTCGCAGTTGCCGCGCACCCCGGAGATCGGGAGCATCGGGAACTCGCGGCGCAAATCCTCCGCGTCGCTGTCATGGTCGCCCAGGTGGAAGACGTAGTCGGGCTTCTCGCGCCGGATCACGTCGCACATGTGGCTGAGCTCCCCGTGCGAATCCGAAAAAATCAACAGCTTCAAGCGCGCACCATTCCTTTCCTGTCTGCATAGTCTATTATAGCAAATAATTGTGTGGGAGGCAAGGCAATGGATGGAGAAAAGCGGAAATTTTCTGTGAACGGTCCGGACCCGGAGCAGCTCCGCCGCGTTCTGGGCAGTCCGGAGGGCGCTGAGCTGATCCGCCTGCTGCAGACCGGAGGCAGCGAGGCCCTCCAGCGCGCCGCGCAGGCGATCCGCGCCGGCGACACGGAAGCCGCGAAGCGGATTCTCGGCCCGCTGCTCGGCAAAAAGGGCGAGAACCTCGCGGACCGCCTCGGGGAGAAGCTCTGATGGAGGACCTGCAGGCCGCGATCCAGAACGTCCTCGCCGATCCCGCGCAGATGGCCCAGCTTCAGGCGATGGCCGCGGCGCTCGGTCTGCAGGACGCCGCGCAGGGCACGTCCGAATCGGCGCAGGGGGGCGCGGAAAGCACGAAAGCGGCGGACTCTGACGGAAAGGGCGCAGTCACCGCGGCGGCCGGACCGGGGGCGGAAGCACAGCCGCTCCCGGACGCGAGGCTGATGGGGCTGATCAGTCGGCTCGGGACGCTGAGCGGGAGCGAGGTTCGGGTCTTCTCCGCCCTGCGGCCGGGGCTCTCGGCGCGCGGCCGGGAAAAGGCGGACCGCGCGCTGACGGCGGCGCGGCTCTCGCGCCTGGCGGGACTGCTGCTCGCGTCCGGCAATGGAAGTCATGTATAGCCGATACCTGCCGGACGGAACCGGCGGCCACCGGCGGCAGCAGATGCCGGTGAATCCACCGCCGGGGACGCCAACGGGACACAACGGGGCGGCGCACGGTAATCCGAATGGGCAACCGACGGAGAACAGCGGGGCGGCGCAATATGGACATATGAGGCCAGGCGGGCCGGGTGGACGGCCGCCGCCTCCCCCCTTCGGCGGGCACGGCGGAGCGTCACCGACGGGGGCGCCTTTCGGCGGGCACGGCGGAGCGCAGCCGATCGGCCACCCATTTGGCGGGCACGGCGGACCACCGATGGGGCTTCCTTTTGGTGGGTTCGGCGGTCTCCTGCGCGGGCTCGACACGGAAGACATGCTGATCCTCGCGGTGCTGCTGCTCGCCATGAAGGAGGACGGCGCAGGTAAAACGGAGCTGCTGATCGCGGCGGCGCTGTATCTGATGTTGGGGAACGGAGCAGAGCCAGTATAGGGCGAGGTTGAAAAGCTCCCCCGGGGGAGAGCCGGCGCGAAGCGCCTGAGAGGGGTCAACAGAGGTTTCATCGAGAATCCGGGCTTGGTTCGTATCGGGAGGCTTGACCCCTCTCAGTCACGCCGCCTTGCGGCGTGACTGCTCTCCCGATAGGGCGGGCTTTTGGCGGGGCATCGGTAAATGGAACCCCCGATCTGCCGAATGGCAGATCGGGGGTTCCTTATCATATCTTGCACGCTCGGGTGATCGTCCGCAGGGGTTGGTCGCTTTGGGTGCGGATTCTGCGGCGGAGCGGGTGGCGCGCATACGTCCCCGGCCGGAAGTCTGCCGGGCGGGTGGTGCGCTGGAAGAAGTACCAGAGGATCGCGTCGGCGATGCGCTCGCTGGCGTGGCCGTCGCCGTAGGGATTGACCGCCTTCGCCATTCTGCGGTAGGTCTCTTCGTTCGTCAGGAGCTCCTCGGCCAGGCGGAGGATGTTCGCCTTCTCCACGCCGGCCAGAGCCACCGTTCCGGATGCGACCGCCTCGGGGCGCTCGGTCTCGCGGCGCAGGACCAGGACCGGCTTGCCGAGGGCGGGCGCTTCCTCCTGCAGGCCGCCGGAGTCCGTCATCACGAAATAGCTGCGGGCCATCAGGTTGTGCATCTCCTCGACGTCGATCGGGTCGATCAGGTGGACGCGGGGCACGTCCCTCAGGATTCCGAAGACACATTCGCGGACCACCGGGCTCAGGTGCACCGGGTAGACGATCTCGATCTCGGGATGGCGCTCGACCAACTCCCGGACCGCCTCCATGATCGCCTGCATCGGCTCGCCGTAGTTCTCGCGGCGATGGCAGGTCAGGGTGATGACGCGGCGGGCCCGGAAGTCCAGGGCGTTCAGCTCCGGCGTCTGGAAGACGTAGTCCGGGCGGACCGTGGTCTTCATCGCGTCGATGACCGTGTTGCCGGTCAGGAACATCTCGCCGCGGATGCCCTCCCGCTCGAGGTTCGCGCGGTTGTTCGCCGTCGGGCAGAAGTGCAGCTCGGCGATGTCGCCGGTCAGGGTGCGGTTCATCTCCTCCGGGTAGGGGGAGTATTTATCCCAGGTGCGCAGGCCAGCCTCGACGTGGCCGACCGGAATGCGGTGGTAGAAGGCCGCGAGGGCGCCGGCGAAGGTCGTGGACGTGTCGCCGTGGACCAGGATCAGGTCCGGCTTCGCCTGCGCGATCACTTCCTCCATGCCAAGCAGGGTGCGGCTCGTGATCGAGGAGAGGGTCTGTCTGGCCTGCATGATGTGCAGGTCGTAGTCGGCTTTCAGGCGGAAGATCTCCATCACGGAGTCCAGCATCTCGCGGTGCTGGCCGGTCAGGCAGCAGATCGACTGAAACTCCGGCATGGACTGCAGCTGCTTGACCAGCGGCGCCATCTTGATAGCCTCCGGCCGGGTGCCGAAGACGGACATGACTTTAATCGGCGTCATTTGTTTCCTCCATATCCGGTGTGGGCTCGGGTTCGCTGTCCGCAGCGGGCTCACCGTCTGCAGGCGCCGGCTCGTTGTCCGCTGGCGCAGCGTCAGGCGCGGGCTCGTCGTCCGCTGGCGCAGCGTCAGGCGCGGGCGCCGGGGCGTCGGCTTTCCCCGCCTCGTTCTTCCCGCGGCGGTGCAGCGGGGTCTTGGCGGACATGATCAGCTCGAGGCCGATCGCGCCGACGACCAGGACGGCGCCGAGCATGATCAGCGCCTTCATCGCGCCGGAGACCGTGAGCAGGACGGCGGCAAGGCCGAGCAGGCCGGTCAGCACGTAGGCGATGGCGACGGTCTGCTTCTGGCTGAAGCCCATGTCGATAAGCCGGTGGTGAATGTGGCCGCGGTCGGCCTCCATCGGGCTCTTGTGGTGCGCAACGCGGCGGATGACCGCGAAGCAGATGTCAAAGATCGGCAGGCCCAGGACCAGGAAGGGCACGGCAAAGGAGATGACCGTGTAGGCCTTAAACAGGCCCTGGATCGAGATCGTGGCAAGGATGAAGCCCAGGAAGGTGGAGCCCGTGTCGCCCATGAAGATCTTGGCCGGGTTGAAGTTATAGGGCACGAAGCCGAGGCAGGCGCCGGCCAGAGCCGCCATCACGATGGCGACCTTCGTATCCGAGACCACGAGGGCAATGACCAGCAGGTTCACCGCCGAGATCGCGGAGACGCCGCAGGCCAGACCGTCGAGGCCGTCGATAAAGTTGACCGCGTTCGTGATCGCAACGATCCAGATGATCGTGATCGCATAGGACCACACGCCGAGATCCCAGTGGGAATAGTAGCTGCTGCCGAAGGGATTCGTGATGCGGCTGATGCGGACGTTGCCGTAGAAGACCACGATGCAGGCGGCCAGGAGCTGTACGACGAGCTTGAGCTTGGCGCCGAGGGCATACTTGTCGTCAAAGACGCCGAGGATGACGATGACGACGGAGCCGAGCAGGATCGAGGACAGGCCGCGGTCGATCTGCCTGGAAAACGCCAGAACGGCCAGGAAAAACGCCAGGAAGATCGCCAGGCCGCCCATGCGGGGGATCGGCACCTTGTGCATCCGGCGGTTGTCCTTCGGGACGTCCATGACACCCATCTTCTGCGCCAGCATCTTGACAAGGGGCGTGGCCCCGAAGGAGATCACAAACGCACTGACCAGCGTCAGGCCGGTGCGGATCATGAAGTGTAGGTCCAGATTCATGGCAGCACCTCAGCGAGCGACGAAGCCAACCCGCTTATAGACCTTGCGCAGGGTCTTATTGGCGATATAGCCCGCCTTCTCCGCGCCGTTTTTGCAGACTGACTCGAGATAAGCCTTGTCGGCCAGCAGACGTTTGGTCTCCTCCTGGATCGGGCGCAGCAGCTCGACCACGGCCTCGCCGACTGCGGTCTTGAACGCGCCGTAGAGCTGGCCGTCGAACTCGCGCTCGATCTCCGGGAAGGTCTTGCCGGTTGCGGCGGCGTAGATCGTCATCAGGTTCGAGACGCCCTTTTTGTTCTCCGGGTCATAGCGGACGCAGGCGTCGCAGTCCGTGACCGCGCGCTTGAACTGGCGCATGATGACCTCCGGCGGATCCATCAATGTCACGCGGCCGGGATCGTCGTCCTCGGACTTCGACATCTTCGCCTCGGGGTTGGCCAGGCTCATGATGCGCGCGCCGACCTTCGGAATATAGGGCTCCGGGATCTTGAAGGTGTCGCCGTAGATGTGGTTGAAGCGGTTGGCGATGTCGCGGGTCAGCTCCACGTGCTGCTTCTGGTCCTCCCCGACCGGGACGTAGTCCGGCTGGTAGAGCAGGATGTCGGCCGCCATCAGGGCCGGATAGGTGAACAGGCCGCCGTTGATGTTGTCGGCGTTCTTGGCGCTCTTGTCCTTGAACTGGGTCATGCGGCTCAGCTCGCCGAACATCGCGTAGCAGTTGAGGACCCAGCCGAGCTCGGCGTGGGCGGGAACGTGGCTCTGAATGAAGAGGGTGTTCTTCTCGGGGTCGAGGCCGCAGGCGATGTACTGCGCGAGCTGCTCGATCGTGCGGCGGCGCAGGTCGGCAGGCTTCTGCCGGACCGTGATCGCGTGCAGGTCCGCCATGAAATAGTAGCAGTCAAATTCCTCCGCGCGGGCGGACCAGTTGCGGATCGCGCCGAGATAGCTGCCAAGCGTCAGATCGCCGCTGGGCTTGATGCCGGAGAGCATGACTTTCTTTTCATCCATATCTATCACCTCTTAGGGTATTTTGCCTTATTTCAAGTATTATAACACAGCTTCGGCGAAATGGCAATCCCAAAATCTGAGCCGCTGCGGGCACGGCGCGGCGGGCGCGCGCATACAATGAATGGACGCGGTTTCAGATCTGAATGGAGGGAATCGGATGATTAAAAAATGTTTTCTCGGGGCAAACACGCCGGAGGGCTTCCGCTCGGCCTACGACACGCTCGAGCGCGACCCGCAGATCCGGCGCCTGCTGATCCTCAAGGGCGGGCCGGGCTGCGGAAAATCGACGCTAATGAAGGCTGTCGCGCAGGCGGCGGAGGGACTCGGGCTCGGCGTGCGGCGGATTTTCTGCTCCTCCGACCCGGACTCGCTGGACGGGATCGCGGTGCCGGAGCTCGGCTTCGCGATTGCCGACGGAACGGCGCCGCACGTGATGGAGCCCGCGCTCTGCGGCTGCGGGGCGAACTACATCAATCTCGGGAGGTACGTCTGCGAGGAGAAGGTCGCGCCGCTGGCAGCCGGGATCCGCGCGGAAAAGGCGGCGAACCGTTTCTGTTACGGGCCGGCTTACGCCTGTCTGGCCGGGTGCGCAGCAGCAGGCGAGGCGATGCGGGCGATCGCGGCGGAGGCGGTCGCGGACATGACGAAGGAGGCCCTTCGGCAGCTCGAACGGGAAAAGCTGCCGAAGGGCGGGTCGAAGGATGCGTCGCTGCGGGTGTTTCTGACCGCCCTGACGCCGGAGGGGTTCCGGAGCTTCGAGCCGGACTGCGGAAACGTCTGGGCAATCCGGGACAGCCATCGGCTGGCCGCGCCGCTGCTCAGAAAGCTTGCGGAGGCCTACCGCCGCGCGGGGCAGCAGACGGTGCTCGTGCTGGATCCGCTCGATCCGGACGAACTTGAGGGGCTGGTGATCCCGGGGCTGGACACAGCTTATCTGCGGACCGACCCTCTCTTTGACCTCGGCGCGTGGGCGCTGCGGCAGCTCAACTTTGACGCGCTGGCGGAGGCGGGGATCCCGGCAGCGCATCTGGCGCGGATGGCGGAGCTCGGGCGGCTGCGGCGGCAGCTCGCAGAGGAAGCGGTGGACTGGCTGCGACAGGCGAAGCGGCACCACGACGCGCTGGAGGCGCTGTATCGGCCGGCGGTGGATTTCGACGGCGTGGCTGAGGAGACGGCGCGGATCGTGGATGGGCTGATGACGGAAGCGTAGGGGACGTGGGAACGAACTGAAATGCGATCTGCTTTGCGGATCGCGTCAAATTCCGCCGGAGGCGGAATGAGATTCGCCCTGTGGGCGAGTGAAATCCATTTTGGAGCGCAAAATGAATGGAGGTTTCCGGTTCCGCGAGCATAGCTCGTGCAACCGGAGAATCAATTTCTGAACTGTCCCCCTGTCAGTTCAGCCCCGCAGGGGGAGCTTTGGGGCGGGATCCTGCAGGCGGTCGGGGACGCCGGCCTCTGCGGGCGTTCTCCCGTCCCCGATTCCCTTTGCCCCCTATATCCTTACCTCCGCGACTCGTAGTCGGCGTTGATATCGGCGGCCCAGTCGGCGCCCATCGGGGCGCTGTTGCGGACGCTGCAGACCGCTTTGCTCAATGTCTCGTAGACGACGCGCGTGCCCTTGCAATCCGCGTGGTAATTGACCGCACGGTCCTCGGCGATGCCGAAGCGCTTCGCGGTCTGCACCGCGTCGATGTTCGCGCCGACGAACAGGAACTCCCAGCCGTGCTCTCTCTTTTGACGCTCGATCATCGCGCGCACCTCGTCGGCGCTGAAGCGGCGGCTCGCGTTCTCCATGCCGTCGGTCGTGATCACAAAGAGCGTATGCTCGGGCACGTCCTCGGGTCTCGCGTACTTGTAGACGGTGGAGATATGGCGGATCGCGCCGCCGATCGCGTCGAGCAGAGCCGTGCAGCCGCCGACCGTGTAGTCGCGGTCGGTCATCGGCTCGATCCGCTCCAGCTGGACGCGGTCGTGGATGACCTCGGCGTCATTGGAAAAGAGGACCGTGTTGACGAGGCACTCCCCTTCCTGCTTCTTCTGCTTCTCGATCATCGCGTTGAAGCCGCCGATCGTGTCGCGCTCAAGGCCGGCCATCGAGCCGCTGCGGTCGAGAATGAATACCAGTTCCGTGCAATTCTTTTTCATGATAAAACCCTCCGTATGTTTTGACGTGTCTGTGTTTTCCTTGCTTACAGCCACATGATAACATCCGGAGGGTCCTCTTTGGTCGCCCGGCAGGCGACATTTTTTATGCGCCGAGCAGATTCTGGTCGAAGGCGAAGAGGGTCTCGTTGATCTCGAAGACGTCGTACCTCCCGTTCGCGATGAAATACTCGATGATGACGTCGAAGCGGTTGGAGTGCGACAGGGCGAAGCCGGCCTTGCGGAGCATTTCCTTCGCCTCGTCGAGCGGCAGCTCCAGCGCGACGGCGAAGGCGATCGCTGTCTGCTTCGAGGGACGGTAGTGCGGGTCGGAGCGGATCTTGGAGAAGAGCTTGCGGTCTACGTTTGCCTTTTTGTAGCAGGCGGCGTCGGTCATACCTTTCTCGTCGATCTTCCGCAGGAGCATCTCGGAAAAGCTCTCGTCGAGCGAGCGCAGCCGCTCGTCGAGACCGGCCGGGGTCGCGGCGAGGCCGGATCTCTGCCTGCCGCTCCCGCGCGGACCTGCGTCGGAACGGGGCGAGGCCGCGCGCGGGGCTGCCATCGGGGCGGGCGTCGGCGCGCCGACGTTCATATGCGCGGGGGCGTCGGAAGCAGACGCGTCCTCACTGGCATACGTCGCGGCCTGATCCATCGCGTGGAGGGCCTCCTGACGCTGGGCGGCGAGGACGAGGCTCTCGCGCTGCGGGGCGGCGTCGACATAGTTCTGGTCGATATAGGCCTGGACGCCGGAGAGCAGGGACGCGCTCAGGCGGTAGCTGCCGGCGTCAAAGACGACGAGGGTCACGTCCAGCTCGTTCTGGAGCAGGAAGGCGCCGATCTCGCGGACCGCGACGGACAGGGCCTGATCCTTCGGGTAGCCGTAGGCGCCGGCAGAGATCAGCGGAAAGGCGACGGACTTGCAGCCGAGGCCCAGCGCAGTCGCGAGGCTCTCGCGGTAGCAGGAGGCGAGCAGGGACTCTTCCCCGCGCGTACCGCCGCACCAGATCGGGCCGACCGTGTGGATGACCCAGCGGGCAGGCAGGTCGTAGCCCTTCGTGTATTTCGCGTGTCCGGTCTCGCAGCCGCCGAGCTTCTCGCAGGCCTTGCGGAGCTTCGGGCCGGCGGCGCGGTGGATCGCGCCGTCCACGCCGCCCCCGCCGAGCAGGCCGGGGTTGGCCGCGTTGACGATCGCGTCGACGCGCATGCGGGTAATGTCGTTTCGTTCAATGTGAAATGGCAAGGTAGGACTCCTTTCCGGGGGGTAGGGCGCTCTGAGCTCAGGCAGCAGTGAAAGCGCGGGTGGAGGACATGGAAGGACGCAGCGCCGGCGGACCGATGTGCGCATCGGCCCCTGCGGGTGCCAGGTAATGAAACCGTTTCCTTCGTCCCCTGTTCCCGGCTGCCTAAGGGATGATCCTGCTCGGCTTGAGGTAGCGCTCCTGTTCGGAGAAAATGCAGCCGCAGTACTTCTGCATATAGAAGCCGAGCTCGCGGGCGCGCTCCTGGCCCTGGCGGAACAGGGGGCGGAAGTCGCGGTAGAGAAAATTGACGTGGTACTCGTCCGCGGCCTGCTCCGCGATCCGCTTCATCAGCTCGTGATTCTGGTAGATCGAATAGAACAGGCTCGAGGTGAAGCTGTCGAAGCCGTTCTCCGCGGCATAGGACGCCGCCGAGAACAGGCGCATCTCGTAGCACTTGACGCAGCGGTTCGGAATGTCCTCGGCCACCGCGCGGACGAAGGGGCGCACGCCGTACTCGTCCCGCTCGACCAGGGGCAGATCGATCGCAGCCGCGTATTCGCGCAGGCAGTTGCGCCTGGCGCGGTACTCGGTGAAGGGGTGGATATTCGGGTTATACCAGTAGCCCGTGACATCGAAGCCCTCGCCGCGGAGGACGTCGATGCACTGGTTCGCGCATGGCGCGCAGCAGATATGGAGCAGGGTCTTCATCTGTCTTCCTCCCATGCGGCGGTCGGCCGCGGCTCTCCGCTCATGAGGCGGAGCTTTTGGAGCAGCTCTTCAAAGTATTCCGGCAGCGGGCATGTCACGGTGACCTCTTCACCGGTGCGCGGGTGGCGGAAGATCAGCGTGCCGGCGTGGAGCACCTGGCTGGACTGGCCGAGCTCCGGCTTCGAATGGCCGTAGACCGTGTCGCCGAGGATCGGGTGGCTGCGCCAGGCCATGTGGACGCGGATCTGATGGGTACGGCCGGTCTCGAGCCGGCAGCGGACGCGAGTATAGCCGCGGAAGCGCTCGACGACCTCGAAGTGGGTCACGGCGCGGCGGCTGTTCTTCTCCGTGACCGCCATCTTCTTGCGGTCGACCGGGTTGCGGCCGATCGGCGCGTCGATCGTGCCGGAGTCCTCGCGGATCGCGCCGCAGACGACGGCGTCGTAGATCCGGCGCAGGCTGTGGTCCGCAAGCTGGGCGGCCAGCGCCTTGTGCGCGAAGTCGTTCTTCGCCACGATCAGAAGGCCGGAGGTGTCCTTGTCGATGCGGTGGACGATGCCGGGGCGCAGCTCGCCGTTGATGCCCGAGAGGCTCTCGCCGCAGTGGAACATCAGGGCGTTGACGAGGGTGTCGTCCCGGTGGCCGGGCGCCGGGTGGACGACGACGCCCTTCGGCTTGTTCAGAACCAGCAGATCGCCGTCCTCCCAGACGACGTTCAAAGGCAGGTCGCGGGCTTCGACGCCGACCGGCTCGGGCTCGGGCAGGATCACCTCGTAGTCGGCGCCGGAAACGGTCTTGTCCTGCTTGCGCAGGGTCTCGCCGCCGCGCGTGACCATGCCGCGCTCGAGCAGTTTCTGTGCAGCCGAGCGGGAGGTATCCGCAAGCGTCTGCGCAAGCCAGACGTCCAGGCGCAGGCCGGATTCGGTACAGTGTAAGAGCATAAGGCCTCCAGTTGGGAGCGCGCCGACGCAGATGCGTCAGGAAAGCGCATATTTGACCAGCGCCATCGCCTCCCGGAACACCGAAAACGGCAGGGACGCGGGCTGAGAGCGGGCGGCGAGGCCCTCGGCAGAAAAGCCGAGGTCGCCTGCCATGCGCAGGGCGCGGTAGATGTGGAAATTGTTGGAGACGATGGCGACCGGGCCCTGCAGGCCCGCCTGCCGGATCAGCTCCATCGAATTGGTCAGGTTTTCACGGGTGTTGGACGACTGCGCCTCGCGGTAGAGCCGGTCCGGAGCGACGCCGCGGGCGGTCAGCTCGCGGAACATGCAGTCGGCCTCGGACATGCGCTCTCCCCTGCCCTGGCCGCCGGAGAGTACCGCGACCGCGTCCGGGTGGGCGAGCAGGTAGTCCGCCGCCGCCTCGATGCGGCAGCAGAGCTGCACAGACGGCGTCTCGCCGTCGACCATACAGCCGAGGACGATCAGGGTTTTGCAATCCTGCTTCGGGCGGTCGTGCATCCGGGACAGAACGCGGATCATCAGGACCGTGAGCAGGACCGCGACCGAGAGGACCAGAGCGCCGAGGATCAGCAGGATCGCCTTGCCGAGCCGCTTCGACCAGATCCGGCGCAGGAGGCGTCCGGTCTGCCTCGGAAAGAGGAGGACGAGGGCGACGAGGAAGCAGGCCGACATCACGACGGCGTTGGAGAGGTCGAGCAGGCCGTAGGTCACGGGGTAGAAGAAAAAGCAAAAAACCGCGAGGTCGAGCAGCAGCAGGACAACCCGCGGAAGGCGTTTCAGAAGTTTCATAGGACCTCCCGGGTCGGAGGGTGAATGGGGCATTGGCCGGCGGGCGGATGGCCGGCGGGCCGCCCCCCTCGCGGCGGCGAGGGGGGCTCGGCTGCGCCGGGCGGGCGCTTGCTGGTCAGCCGGTTTCCGCGTGACTGCCGTCGAAGAAGATCAGGTAGACGGCGAGCCAGATCGCGCCGACGGTGATGAAGCTGTCGGCGACGTTGAAGACCGCGAAGTCGATGAACTCAGGCTCGATCATATCCACGACGTTACCGGTGAAGGCGCGGTCGACCGCATTGCCGATCGCCCCGCCGCCGATCGCGGCCAGGCACCAGAACTCGGGCTTGCGGCAGAGGATGTTCCGTCGGATCAGGAAGATCACGCCGGCAAAGAAGACGAGCACCAGCAGCAGAAACAGCCAGCGCATCCCGGCAAACATCGAGAAGGCGGCGCCGGTGTTGCGGACGAAGGTCAGGTGCACGACGCCGGGCAGGATCCGGACCTCCCCGCCGTAGGGGATGAAGCGGACGGTCAGGTACTTCGTCACCTGATCCAGCGCGACAACGAAGGCCATAAACAGGAGCAGGGCGATCCCCGTCTTCCGGTTCAGGTTCTTCATTTGGCGGCCCTCTCGGCGGCCTCGATCACGTGGCGCATCAGGATCGTCGAGGTCACGGAGCCGACGCCGTAGGGCACCGGGGAGAGGCCGGCGGCGAGGTCTTCCACCTCGTCGGCGCAGACGTCGCCGCAGAGGGTGCCCGTCACGGGGTCGCGGTTGATGCCGACGTCGAGGATGACGGCGCCGGGCTTGACAAAGTCCCGGGTCACAAGGCCCGGACGGCCGACGGCTGCGATCAGGATATCCGCCTGGCGGGCGTAGATCGCGGGGTTCGGCGTCAGGCTCTGGCAAACGGTCACGGTCGCGTTCGCGTCCAGCAGTTCCTTCGCCGTCGGCAGGCCGACGGTGCGTGAGCGGCCCAGGACCACAGCGTGCTTGCCCTGGCAGTCGACGCCGTAGTGCTTCAGAAGCTGCATGCAGGCCTCGGCGGTGCAGGGAATGAACTGCGCCAGGTGGGCCCAGTTCGCGCAGTCGATGTCCTTCTGCGGGGCGATCATGGCGGTCAGCTTCGAATCGTCGAAGCCCTCCGGCAGGGGCCGGAACAGCAGCAGCGCCGAGAGCAGCGGATCGCGGTTGATCTCCTCGATCAGATAGGCAATGTCCTCCTGCGTCGTATCGGCGGGCAGGATGTAGCGGCGGACGATGACGCCCGTCGCCTCGGCGGCGCGCATCAGGCCCTTTTCATAGCTGATCGCCGCCGGGATCGCGCCGATTCGGATCGTGGCAAGGACGGGGAACACGTAGCGGAGGCGGTCCTGTTCGACGCGCGCCCGGAGCTCGGCCTGCAGGGCAAGAGATACCTCGCGGCCGTCAAATCGTTTCGCCATTTGATCAGATCCTTTGTTTCAGATTAGAACAGGCCGGTGATTTTGCCGTCGGCGTCGACGTCGATGCGTTCGGCGGCGGGGACCTTCGGCAAGCCGGGCATGGTCATGATCGAGCCCGTCAGGGCGACCACGAAACCGGCGCCCGCGCTGACCTTCACGTCGCGGACCGTGACCGTGAAGCCCTCGGGCGCGCCGAGGACGGTCTGGTCGTCGGTGAAGGAGTATTGGGTCTTGGCCATGCAGATCGGCAGCTTGCCGTAGCCGAGGTCCTCGAGAACCTGGAGCTGCTTTTCGACCGCGGGCAGGAAGAGGCAATGCTTGCCGTGGTAGATGCGGTGGACGATCGTGCGGATCTTCTCGCGCAGGGGCTGGTCGAGATCATAGCAGAAGCGGAAGTCGTTCGGCTGCTCGCACAGGCGCAGGACCTCGTTTGCCAGCGCCTCGCCGCCTTCGCCGCCCTTGGCCCAGACTTCGGACAGGGCGACGTTGACGCCCAGCTCGCGGCACTTGGCGGCGATCAGGTCCAGCTCGGCGACGGTGTCGTTCGGGAAGCGGTTGATCGCGACGACGCAGGGCAGGCCGAAGACGTCCTTGATGTTGCTGACGTGGCGGAGCAGGTTCGGCAGGCCCTTTTCAAGGGCTTCGAGGTTCTCCGCGCCAAGCTCGGCCTTCGGCACGCCGCCGTTGTACTTGAGGGCGCGCACGGTGGCGACGATGACGACCGCGTTCGGGTGCAGTTCGGCCATGCGGCACTTGATGTCGAGGAATTTCTCCGCGCCGAGGTCCGCGCCGAAGCCTGCCTCCGTGACGGTGTAATCAGCCAGGTTCAGAGCCAGCTTCGTGGCCGCGACCGAGTTGCAGCCGTGGGCGATGTTGGCGAAGGGGCCGCCGTGGACGAAGGCGGGGTTGCCCTCGAGGGTCTGGACCAGGTTCGGATGGATGGCGTCCTTGAGCAGGGCGGCCATGGCGCCGGCGGCCTTGAGGTCGCCCGCGGTGACGGGCTTGCCGTCAAAGGTGTAGGCCACGACGATGCGGCCGAGGCGGGCCTTGAGATCCATCAGGTCGTTGGACAGACAGAGGACCGCCATGATCTCGGAGGCGACGGTGATGTCGAATCCGTCTTCGCGCGGGGTGCCGTTGGCCTTGCCGCCGAGGCCGTCCACGAGGAAGCGGAGCTGGCGGTCGTTCATGTCGACGCAGCGCTTCCAGACGATGCGGCGGGCGTCGATGTTCAGGGCGTTGCCCTGCTGGATGTGGTTGTCAAGCAGAGCGGCGAGCAGGTTGTTCGCCGCGCCGATGGCGTGGAAGTCGCCGGTGAAGTGGAGGTTGATATCCTCCATCGGGACGACCTGGGCGTAGCCGCCGCCGGCCGCGCCGCCCTTGACGCCGAAGACCGGGCCGAGAGACGGCTCGCGCAGGGCGACCATCGTCTTCTTGCCGAGGCGGTTCAGAGCGTCGGCCAGGCCGATCGTCGTGGTGGTCTTCCCCTCGCCGGCGGGGGTGGGGTTGATTGCGGTGACAAGGATCAGCTTGCCGGGCTTGGAGGCCGTCCGGGCGTCCTTCGGCATGATGATCTTGGCCTTGTATTTTCCGTAGGGCTCGACCCAGTCGGCGGGGATGCCGGCCTTGGCGGCGATCTCCTGGATCGGGCGAAGCTTGGTTGCCTGTGCGATTTCAATATCAGTCAGCATGATCGTTCTCCTCATGAAAATATTGAATGAAAAATCATTCGCGCATCACATTTGAAAAGCCGCGAGGACAGAGGCCGGGCAGCGGTGTGGCGTCGGTAAGCGGCCGCAGGGCGGGCGCGTGGGTACGCGCCGCTGCGGGTGCGGCAGATCAGGCCAGGTGCTCGCGGAGCCAGGTTTTGAGCTCGGAGATCGGAATGCGGACCTGCTCCATGCTGTCGCGCTCGCGGATCGTGACGGCATTGTCGGCAGGGGTCTTGTCGTCGCCGACGGTCTGGAAGTCGACGGTCACGCAGTAGGGCGTGCCGATCTCGTCTTCGCGGCGGTAGCGCTTGCCGATGGAGCCGGTATCGTCATAGTCGCACATGAATTCCTTCGCCAGATCGTCGCGGATCTCGAGGGCCTTATCAGCGAGCTTCTTGCTCAGCGGCAGGACGGCGACCTTGATCGGCGCGACGGACGGACGGAAGCGCAGGACGACGCGGACGTCGTTCTTGGCTGCGTCCACGACCTCTTCGTCATAGGCCTGGCAGAGCAGAGCCAGCACCGTGCGGTCGAGGCCATAGGTGCTCTCGACGATGTAGGGGATGAAGCGCTCGTTCGTGTAGGGATCGAGGTAATCCATCTTCTGGCCGGAATACTCCTGGTGGCGGGTCAGGTCGAAGTCGGTGCGGTCGTGGGTGCCGTTGATCTCGCCCCAGCCGATGGACGGGAAGAGGAATTCGATGTCGCAGGCGGCCTTCGCGTAGTGGGCCAGCTTCTCATGGTCGTGGAAGCGGAGGTTCTCAGACGGCAGGCCGAGGTCCTCGAAGAACTGCTTGCCGAAGTTCTTGAAGTATTCATACTGCTCGCCGTCGTCGCCGGGCTTGCAGAAGGTCTGGAACTCCATCTGCTCGAACTCGATCGTGCGGAAGGTGAAGTTGCCCGGGGTGATCTCGTTGCGGAAGGCCTTGCCGATCTGGCCGATGGAGAAGGGCAGCTTCGCCCGCATGGAGCGCAGGACGTTGGGATAGTTGACGTACTCGCCCTGGGCGTTCTCGGGGCGCAGATAGATGACGGACTTCGCGTCGTTCGTGACGCCGCGGTAGGTGGAGAACATCAGGTTGAACTCGCGGATATCGGTGAAATTGTGCTTGCCGCAGTTCGGGCACGGGATCGAATGCGCCTTGATGTATTCGAACATCTCCTCCTTGGTCATGCCGTCGGCATGGGCCTCGGGATCGAAGGCGTCGATCATATCGTCGGCGCGGAAGCGCATCTTGCACTCCTTGCAGTCGAGCAGCGGATCGGAGAAGCTGGCGACGTGACCGCTGGCCTCCCAGACGCGGGGATTCATCAGGATGTCGGCGTCGACCTCGTAGCTGTTGCGGCGCTCCTGGATGAAGCGTCTGCGCCAGGCGTCCTTGACGTTGTTCTTCAGACGGGCGCCGAGCGGGCCGTAGTCCCAGGTGTTGGCAAGGCCGCCGTAGATCTCGGAGCCGGCGAAAATGAAGCCGCGGTTCTTGCACAGGGCAATGATCTTATCCATGGTTTTTTCGGTATTCTTCATGGGAAAGCCTCCGTTTTCAGATCGAAGTATAACAGAATTATTATAGCGTAAATACAGGCGTTGTCAAGATTTGAAACACGCTCAGGCACGGGCGAGCAGGGCCTCGACTGCGTCGGTCCTCTCCCAGGGCAGGTTCAGGTCGCCGCGGCCGAAATGGCCGTAGGCGGCGGTCTGGAGGTAGATCGGGCGGCGCAGGTCCAGGCGCTCGATGATCGCGGCGGGGCGCAGATCGAAGCAGCGCGTCACGAGCTCAGACAGGCGCTCGTCGGAGACGGCGCCGGTGCCGAAGCTGTCGACCAGGACGGAGACCGGGCGGGCCACGCCGATGGCGTAGGCGACCTCGATCTGGCAGCGGTGGGCCAGGCCCGCCGCGACGATGTTCTTGGCGATGTAGCGGGCCATGTAGGCGGCGCTGCGGTCCACCTTCGTGGGGTCCTTGCCAGAGAAGCAGCCGCCGCCGTGGGAGGCGTAGCCGCCGTAGGTATCGACGATGATCTTCCGTCCGGTAAGACCGGAGTCACCGTTCGGTCCGCCGATTACGAAACGGCCGGTCGGGTTGATGAAGTACTTGGTGTTGGCATCGAGGAGGCCGGTGGGCTCCAGGACGGGCTTGATCAGCTTGCTGATGATCGTGTCCTTGATTTCGGCATAGCCGATTCCCGGGTCGTGCTGCTG
>JAFPFL010000069.1 GCA_017425545.1 Oscillospiraceae bacterium
GCAAGGCCGGTTCCATCATGCCCACCGCGGAAGGCATCTGCGCGCGTGTGATGGAAGAACTGAAGAAATAAGGAGGGCATCAGTATGGCAGTGATTTTTGACAGAACACCCGTTCTGACCGACGTCCCGTTCCACTACTGCCCCGGCTGCGGCCACGGCATCGTCCACCGCATTGTCGCCGAGGTCATTGACGAACTGGGCATCCGCAACCAGTGCGCCGGCATCGCGCCGGTCGGCTGCGCGGTCTTTATGTACAACTATATGGACATCGACATGTACGAGGCGCCCCACGGCCGTGCTCCGGCTGTGGCCACCGGCTACAAGCGCGTCCATCCGGACAACTACATCTTCACCTATCAGGGCGACGGCGACCTGGCCTCCATCGGCACCGCTGAGATCGTCCACGCCGCCCACCGCGGCGAGAAGATCACCACGATCTTCATCAACAACGCCATTTACGGCATGACCGGCGGTCAGATGGCCCCGACCTCTCTGGTCGGCCAGGTCACCACCACCAGCCCGCGCGGCCGCAGCAAGGACCACTGCGGCGAGCCCATCCGGATCGCCGAGATGCTCTCCACGATCAACGGCTCCGCCTACATCGCCCGCTGCGCCGTGAACAACGCCGCCAACATCACCAAGCTGAAGGCCTGCATCAAGAAGGCATTCCAGTGCCAGATCGACCGCAAGGGCTTCTCCCTGGTCGAGGTTCTGTCCCCCTGCCCCACCAACTGGGGCAAGTCTCCCGCGGAAGCCATGACCTGGCTTGAGGACAACATGATCCCGTACTATCCGCTGGGCACTTTTAAGGAGGTTTAATTCAATGCTTGAGAAGAATATTTTCGCCGGTTTCGGCGGCCAGGGCGTTCTGCTCATGGGCCAGCTGCTCGCCGCGGCTGCCATGAAGGAAGGCAAGCACACCACCTGGGTCCCCTCCTACGGACCTGAAATGCGCGGCGGCACGGCCAACTGCTCCGTCATCGTCTCCGACAAAGAGATCGACAGCCCGATGGTCACCCAGGCGACCGGCCTGATCGTGATGAACCAGCCCTCCCTGGAGAAGTTTGAAGGCATCGTCGTCCCCGGCGGCACGATCTTCGTCAACTCCTCCCTGATCAGCCTCAAGGTCAAGCGCACGGACGTCACCGCCCACTATGTTCCCTGCAACGACATCGCTGCCGAAATGGGCAACAACAAGGTCGCCAACATGATCATGCTCGGCGCCTACCTGGGCCACACCAAGTGCGTGGACATCGAGACCGTTCTGGACGCCCTGCTCGAGAAGCTCGGCGAGCGCAAGGCCAAGCTGATCCCCCTGAACCGAGAGGCCCTGCTCCGCGGCGCGGACTGCGTCAAGTAAACAGCCCTCTGCGGCGTCTGCGGTGAGATCCGCGGTTCATCCCGGATCTCACCGCCCCCTCCCATCTTTCATTTTTCGGAGGAAACATCTATGCCCAAATTCATCACTCCCGCGGAGGCCGTCAAGCTGATCCGCGACGGAGACTGCGTCATTCTCAACAACTTCCTCGGCATGTACAACGCCGAGCAGCTCACGACGGCGCTGGACAAGAACTTCCTGGAAACCGGCCACCCGAAGGACCTGACCGTCTACTGCACGGCGGGTCTCGGCGGCTGGACCCTCGGTGCTCCGTGCGAGCAGTTCATCGTCCACGGCGCGGCCAAGTGCCTGATCATGAGCCACTACTCCTCGATGCCCGAGACGGCCCAGATGATCCTCGACAACAAGATCGAGGCTTACAACCTCCCCTTCGGCGCGATGTCGCACTGCGTCCGCGCAGCGGCGGGCGGAAACCCGTACGTCATCTCCGACGTCGGATTGAATCTCTTCGTAGACCCGAAGTACGGCGAATACCAGCTCAACGAGCGCTCGAAGCAGGAGCTCGTCCAGGAGATCGTCATCGACGGCAAGCGCCGCCTGAAGTATAAGGCTCCCGAACCCGACGTGGCCCTGATCAAGGCCAGCAGCGTGGACGCCCTCGGCAACATCTCGATGGAGAACGAGCCGGTCATCGGCGATCCTCTGTCGATCGCCCAGGCGACCAAGCGCCGCGGCGGCACTGTCATCGTTCAGGTCGAGCGCCAGCTCGAAAAGTCCCGTCTGCCCCAGGAAGTCGTCATCCCCGCGGTTCTGGTCGACTACGTCTGCCTGACCCCGGAGCAAACCCAGATCCAGGGCATCCCCGGCACCGATCTGCACTACACCGGCGTTCTGCCGATGTCGGACGAGGAACTGGAGCAGTACGCCCAGGACCACGCCTCTAACGATCCGAAGAACCTGGCCAAGCGTCTGATCGCCCGCCGCGCCGCGCAGGAGCTGCGCGAGGGCGACGTGGTCAACATCGGCGTCGGCGCGCCGGAGTTCGTCGCGGTCGAGGCTGCCCGCGCCGGCATGCTCTCGAAGGTCGCCCTGACCGTTGAGGCCGGCTCGATGAAGGGTCTGCCGCAGGGCGGTCTTGCCTTCGGCGCTGCGCTCGGCACCCAGGCCATCTGCACGACGGCCGAGCAGTTTGACTTCTACGACGGCGGCGGCCTCAAGGTCTGCTTCATCGGCGCGCTGGAAATCGACGCCGAGGGCAACGTCAACGGCCACTACAACCCCAAGAAGCTCTCCGGCATCGGCGGCTTCATCAATATCACGCAGTTCACCCCGAAGGTCGTCTTCTGCACGACGTTCTCGGCCGGCGGCCTCGTCATCGAGCACGACGACGAGCACGGCCTGAAGATCGTAAAGGAGGGCAAGTTCCTCAAGTTCGCCCCGAAGGTCACGAGCCTGTCCTTCTCCGCGCAGAACGCGCACGAAAACCACCAGGACGTCACCTACGTGACCGAGCGCTGCGTCTTCCGTCTTGGCGAGCACGGCCTCGTCCTGACCGAGATCGCCAAGGGCGTGGACCTCAAGACCCAGATCCTCGACCTGCTGCCCTTCGAGGTAGAGGTCGCCAAGGACCTGAAAGAGTTCTAAAAAAAGCCTTCTCCCCATTCCGGAAAGAATGGGGAGAAGCGGGACCGCCGAGGGTGGTGGATGATGGGCCAGGCCTGCCGGCGTCCCGGAAGCTTCGCTCAGTCCAGCGGGATCGAAAAGGCGCGCATCGTGTTGATGATGTGCAGGTACATGGCCGTCTTCGCGCCGTCGCGGTTGCGTTCGCGGATGTACTGCATCAGCATGCGGTGATCGTAGATCGTCATCTCCGCCACCTGCGGGCTCTCGTTGGCCAGCATGATGCCCTGATGGATCGCGCGGTTGAAGATCGGCAGCAGGCTCGTGATAAAGGGATTGTGCGTGGCGGAAGCGATCGCGTTGTGAAACTGCTGCTCGCATTCGTCCCACTTGCTGTCCCGGCAGAGGATCATCTGCTCGTCGAGCTTCCCGAAGCGGAGGATCGTTTCGATCTCCTCGTCCGTCGCCCGCAAGCAGGCGTAATACGCGGCCTGTGGCTCGAACATCAGGCGCATCTCGTAGAGGTCCTTCGTATTGACGTTCGTGTTCTGGATCCGGAGCACGTCGTAGTCGGCGTGAATGCTCCGGCTTCGCGTCACGAAGGTTCCCACTCCGCGCCGGACCTCCAAGAGGCCGCGGGTCACGAGGATGCTCAGCGCCTCCCGCAGAGTCGTTCGGCTGATTTTCAGCGTCTGCGCGAGCTCCAGCTCGTTCGGAAGCTTGTCGCCGGGGCGAAACTGCCCGTGCGCGATCCGCTCCGCGAGCTCGTCCGCCGTCCGGACCGACAGTGCGCTGCCCTTATAAGCCATCTCGGTCAACTCCTTTGAAACTGTTCTCCCCTATTTTAGCGCAAAAACAGCCAAAAATCAATTATAATACTTGAAAAGAGGTACTCATCGTGAAAGGTCTTACCATCCACAAAACCGAACATCCCAAGGCAAAGCCCGCCAAAGGCGCAAAGTTAGGCTTCGGCGCGGTCTTCACCGACCACATGATGCTCATGAACTGGGACAAGGGTCAGGGCTGGCATGACGCCCGCATCGTCCCCTACGGCAACATCGAGCTGAGCCCCGCCGCCACCGTTCTGCACTATGCCCAGGAAACCTTCGAGGGCATGAAGGCCTACCGTGCCGACGACGGCCGCGTTCTGCTGTTCCGACCGGAAGAGAACTTCAAGCGTATGAACATCTCCAACGAGCGTCTCTGCATCCCGCAGCTCGACGTGGACTTCTGCGTGGAGAGCCTGAAGGAACTGGTCATGCTCGATGCCGACTGGATCCCCGAGCAGGAAGCTTCTTCCCTCTACATCCGTCCGATGATCATCGGCAACGAGGCCAAGCTGGGCGTCAAGGAAGCCGACAGCTACATCTACGCGGTTCTGCTGAGCCCGTCCGGCCCCTACTATGAGAGCGGCCTGAAGCCCGTGCCCATCTACGTCGAGGAGAACTTCGTCCGTGCGGTCCGCGGCGGCACCGGTTTTGCCAAGACCGGCGGCAACTATGCCTCCTCCATGCGTGCCCAGGAGATCGCCCATGAGAAGGGCTACTCCCAGGTTCTGTGGCTCGACGGCGTCGAGCGCAAGTATATCGGCGAGGTCGGCGCGATGAACATCTTCTTCGTCGTGGACGGCGAAGTCATCACCCCGGAACTCGACGGCTCCATCCTCTCCGGCATCACCCGCAAGTCCATGATCCAGGTCCTGCGCGACAAGGGCTACAAGGTCACCGAGCGCCGGATCGCGATCCAGGAAATCGCTGACGCCTACGACGCCGGCAAGCTGACCGAGATCTTCGGCACCGGCACCGCTGCCGTCATCAGCCCGGTCGGCGAGCTGAAGTGGGGCGACAAGGTCATGAAGATCAACAACGGCGAGATCGGCCCGATCTCCGCCTACGCCTACAAGACCCTCACCGACATTCAGTGGGGCCGCGCGAAGGGACCGGAAGGCTGGTCCGTCGAAATCGGCCATATTTAATTTCAAAGCGTTCAAGGCCGCCGGCACTGCCGGCGGCCTTGTCTGTATCGGAACATGAAAAGGAGCTGCTGCAAGCTGCAGCAGCTCCTTCTTCGTCAGGCGCTTACGCCAGAGCGGCGGTGATGATGGCCATCTTGTAGACCTCGTCGGCGTTGCAGCCGCGGGAGAGGTCGTTGATCGGCGCGTTCAGGCCCTGCAGAATGGGGCCGTAGGCGGCGAAGCCGCCCAGACGCTGGGCGATCTTATAGCCGATGTTGCCGGCTTCGATGTTCGGGAAGATGAAGGTGTTGGCATAGCCGGCGACCTTGCTGCCCGGGAACTTGAGCTGGCCGACAACGGGGGAAACCGCAGCGTCAAACTGCATCTCGCCGTCGATGGCAAGCTCGGGGGCCAGCTCCTTGGCCTTGACCGTGGCGGCCTGGCTCAGCGCGACGGTGCCGCCCTTGCCGGAGCCCTTGGTGGAGAAGCTCAGCATGGCGACCTTCGGGTCGATGCCGAAGACCTTCGCGGTCTTGGCGGTCTCGATGGCGACCTCGGCCAGCTTTTCAGCGGCGGTGAAGGTCACGTTGCCTTCCTTGTCGACGGTGTCCTGATAGTCGATGTTGATCGCGCAGTCGCCCATGGCGAGGAGCTCCTGTTTGCCGTCCTTGCCGTCGCGGGCCATAATGAAGCAGGAGGATACCAGATGCGCGCCCTTGCGGGTCTTGACCAGCTGCAGAGCCGGACGGACGGTGTCAGCCGTGGAATAGGTGGCGCCGCCGAGCAGAGCGTCGGCATAGCCCATCTTGACGAGCATCGTGCCGAAGTAGTTGCCCTTCTGAAGGTTGGCGCGGCAGTCCTCGGGGCTCATCTTGCCCTTGCGGAGCTCGACCATCATCTCAACCATCTTTTCCATCTCGGGGAAGGTGGCGGGGTCGAGGATCTCGAGGCCTTCGATGTCGAAATTGCCTTCCGCAGCCTTGGCCTTGACGACGTCGACGTTGCCGACCAGGATCGGCGTCAGGAATCCGCCCTGCTTCAGCTTGGCGGCGGCTTCGAGGATACGGGCGTCATGGCCTTCGGTGAAGACGATCTTGCGCGGGGTCTCGCGCAGCTTGGCAATCAGTTGATCAAACATGATAGTTTCCTCCAAATGTTCTGTTGTTTTTCTTTTTTCCGGGGGTATATTTTTTGCGGATTTATTATATACCCGAGGTTTCGGATTGTCAATCAAATGTTAGATTTCCGTCACGATCGGAATGATCATCGGGTTGCGGCGGACGTATTTGCCGAGGTAGGCGGACAGCTCGTTCTTGATCGCCGCCTTGATTGTCACGTGATCCCGGATCGAGCGCGACAGACAGACGTCGAGAGCGTCGCTCGCAAGATCGCGCAGCGACTCGAGCAGGTCCTCGTTCTCCTTGACGTAGACAAAGCCGCGGGTGATGATATCCGGGCCGGAGAGGACGCTTCCGTCTTCGCCGGAGAGGGTCAGGCAGACCACGATCATGCCGTCCTGCGCCAGATGCTTGCGGTCGCGCAGGACAACGGAGCCGACGTCTCCGACCCCGGCGCCGTCGACGAACACGCGGCCGGCGGGCACGGTCTCGCCGGTGAGGCGGCAGCTTTTGGCGCTCAGCTCGATCACCTGGCCGAGGTCGCCGATCACGATGTGCTTCGGACTTACGCCCATCTGCCGGGCGAGGCGCGCGTGGACCTGGAGCATCCGCTGCTCGCCGTGGACCGGGATGAAGTAGCGCGGGCGGAGCAGGGCGTGGACGATCTTCAGCTCCTGCTGGCAGGCGTGGCCGGAGACGTGCAGGCCCTCGGACTTGTCGTAGATGACCTCCGCGCCCTTGCGGTAGAGCTCGTTGATGATCCGCGAGATCGCCTTTTCGTTGCCGGGGATCGCGGAGGCCGAGATCAGCACGCGGTCAAGGGCCGAGATCTCCACCTGCTTGTGGGCCGAGAAGGCCATCCGGTAGAGGGCGGACATGTTCTCGCCCTGGGAGCCGGTCGCGACGATACACAGCCGGTTCGGAGCGACGTTCTTGATCTGGCTGATGTCGATGATCTCGTCCTCGGCGACGTCGAGGTAGCCGAGCTCGCCCGCGACCTTGAGGATGTTCTCCATGCTGCGTCCCGTGACCGCGACCTTGCGGCCGTGCCGCCTGGCGATGTCCAGGATCGACTGGATGCGGTACATGTTCGAGGCGAAGGTCGTGATGATGATGCGCTTGTCGCAGCCGCGGAACTGGCGGTCGAAGCTCTCGGCCACGACGTTTTCCGACGGGGTGTAGCCGGTGCGCTCGACGTTCGTCGAGTCGCAGAGCAGGGCCAGCACGCCCTCCTTGCCGAGCTCGCCGAAGCGGGCCAGGTCCGTCATGCCATCGGCGGCGGTCGGGTCGATCTTGAAGTCGCCGGTCACGACGATCCGGCCGACCGGGGTGTGGATGCAGAAGGCGACCGCGTCGGCGATCGAGTGGTTGACGTGGAGGAACTCCACCCGGAAGCAGCCGGCCTGGACCACGTCGCCGGGCTTGTGGGTCACGAGCTCGACCGTGTCCGTCATCTCGTGCTCCTCGAGCTTGAGGCGGATCAGGCCGTTGGTCAGCGCCGTGCCGTGCACCGGGGCGTTCGCGGCCTGCAGGACATAGGGGATCGAGCCGATATGGTCCTCGTGGCCGTGGGTGATGAAGTAGCCGCGCAGCTTCTTCCGATTGCTGACGAGATAGGTCACGTCGGGGATCACGAGGTCCACGCCGTACATATCGTCCTCCGGGAAGCCCAGGCCGCAGTCGATGACGATCATATCGCCGCCATACTCGAGCACGGTCATGTTTTTCCCGATCTCATTGAGTCCCCCGAGGGGGATGATGCGTAGTTTATTGGTCAATTGGAATCTCCTTTATAGCTTAAAATCCATTCAGAATTGTTTTTTAGATTATAGCACGGACCGCAGAAAAATCAACACGAAAAAAGTAAAACGCCCGCCGGATCCATCCGAAGGGCGTCTCAGGATTTCCTGACAAATTTCTCTCCGCATTTGGGGCACTTGATGCAGATCTTCCCGCGGCCGCGCGGGACGCGCACCGTCTGCCTGCAGTTCGGGCAGCGGTAGTAGCGGTTGCTGCGGTCGGTCAGGCGGGCCTTCAGCGTCAGGTAGCGGCGGTTTTCCAGGCTGCGCTTTTCGATGTTCCGCGAGAAGACGCGGAAGAGATACCAGAACAGCAGGCCGTAGGAAATCAGGCTGGTCAGCGTGCCGATCAGCGCGCCGACGGCGCCGAAGAAGCGGGAAACGAGAAATCCGACAAGGCAGAGCGCGACAGCCGCGGTCATCAGAAAGACGTTCAGCTTATCCAGCCCGTAGCGTCCGTACATCATGCGCCGCATGGATTCGGAAAGCCGCTGTGTGAAACGCCGGAACATCACCCTGCCCCCTTTCGGTTCAAATAACCGGGAATCCTCCCGGCAATCTCAGTATAGCCGCTTTTCGCCGAATTGCAAGCGAGGCGGGTTATAATTTACGGAATGTTAAAATTTGCTGTTGAGAAATCAGGTAAAGAATGGTATAATTTTAAGAAAAAGATTTTTGGATGTGTTGATTTGTGAAGTTTGGATCCTGGAACGTTTCGGAGGCGTGCCCGGACGAGGTTCGTGCGCTTGAACGAGCCGGCTACAGCCCGCTCTGCGCACGCGCTCTTTCCGCGCGCGGATACGGATGTCCGGAGGACGCCTCGGACTATCTGCGCTGCGACGCCCCGCTCAACTCTCCCTTCCTGATGAAGGACATGAAAACCGCGGCCGACCGCGTCCGTCTGGCCGTTGCCCGGCGGGAAAAGATCGCCGTCTTCGGCGACTATGACGTCGACGGCATCACCTCGACCGCCCTGCTGACTGACTTTCTCGAGAGCATCGGCGCGCGGGTCGTCTCCTACATCCCTGCGCGGCTCGAGGAGGGCTACGGCCTCAACGAGATCGCCATCCGCCAGCTCTGCCGCCAGCAGATCAATCTGATCATCACGGTGGACTGCGGAATCACGGCCAACAACGAGGCGGAGCTGTGCAGAAAGCTCGGCATCGACCTCGTCATCACCGACCACCACGAGTGCAAGGAGGAGCTTCCCCACGCGGTCGCGATCATCGACCCCCACCGCCCGGACTGCGGCTATCCGCACACCGGGCTGTCCGGCGTGGGCGTCGCCTTCCAGCTCGCCTCCGCGGTATCCGGCGACCAGCCGGCCATGCTCGAGCGTTACGCCGACCTGCTCGCGCTGGGGCTCGTGGCGGACGTCATGCCGCTGCACGGCGAGGTGCGGACGATGGTCGTGCGCGGACTTCAGGCGCTGATCGCGCCGAAGCGCCCCGGCATAGCCGCCCTGATGGAGGAATGCGGCGTGCTCGGCAAGCCGGTCACGACCGCCACGGTCGGCTATCTGCTCGCCCCGCGCATCAACGCGGCCGGACGCATGGGCCAGGTCGGCGTGGCGCTCGACCTCTTCCTGACGCACGACCCGGCGGAGGCGCAGGTCCTGGCATCCAGCCTCTGCAGGCTCAACCACGAGCGGCAGAAGGTCGAGGCCGGCATCTATCAGGAGGCCTCCGCCATGCTCGGCCCCGACGCAAAGCCGGACGCCATCGTCCTCGCCGGGGAAGCCTGGCACCAGGGCGTGGTCGGCATCGTGGCCTCCCGCCTGTCCGAGGAATACCACTGCCCCGCCTTTTTGATCTGTCTCGACGCCGAGGGTCGCGGCAAGGCCTCCTCCCGGAGCTGGGGCGGCTTTAACCTCTTCGCGGCGCTCACACAGCTTTCGCCGCTGCTGGAGAGCTACGGCGGACACGAGCTCGCCGCCGGCTTTACGATCTACAAGGAAAACATCCCGGCCTTCCGCGCGCAGATGACCGCGCTGGCCAAAGCATTTTTCGCCTCCGGCGAGGCGGACGCCTCCCTGCAGGTCGACTGCGAGGTGGAGCCCGAGCTGCTGACGCTGGAGAACATCCAGGCCCTCGTCCAGATGGAGCCCTGCGGCACCGGCTGCCCGACGCCGGTGTTCTGCCTGCGCGACATGACCGTGACACAGCTTGCCGAGGTCGGCGGCGGGAAGCACCTGCGCCTGAGCGTCAGCAAGGGCGGGAGAAGCCTTCCGGCGATCTTCTTCTCCCAGACCGCTCTGCAAGCCGGCGTCGGCACGGGCGACAGCCTCGACGTCGCCTTCACGCCGCAGATCAACGAGTTCCGCGGCCAGAACACGGTCCAGCTCAACGTGGTGGACCTCCGTCTGAGCGGCAGTCTTAGAACCCA
>JAFPFL010000070.1 GCA_017425545.1 Oscillospiraceae bacterium
AGGGCTTCGGCTTCATCCACTTGCAGCATCGGCTTGACGTCCACAGCATCCGGGAAAACGGCGGCACGGAGGTCCGGCCAGAGCTCTCTGCAGTCAAACGGCTCGAAGGTCCAGTTGAAGAGCGTCCCGGTATTGGGCAGTTGATTGTCCACTTTCCAGAACATACAGGACTCTCCGGCGTCGATGGCCGCCTGAACCTCCGGCTCGATGTCCTTTTCGATTTTCCAGCCGGTCGTTTCGTCAGATGGCTGCGGATCCATGCCCCCGGAGCCGGAGGGCTCCGGATCGCTGTGGAGCTGTGCTGCGTCGGTTTTGGCCGGCGCAGTCTTTTTGCCTCTGGGCATCAGCCACAGGCCGCCGACCAGCAGCACAACAGCAGCCGCAGCCGCAGCGACGCCAATCCAGCGTTTCCGCCTTGCTTTCAGTTCTTTTTCCATTATCTGATGAACCTCCCTCTGTGTGCCGTCCAAACCGTCCGATCCGCTGCTGACCCGGTGCGGATTGCGCCGGACGTATTCGCGGACCGACTGCTCGAAGCGGGGCGGGAAGACGTGCGCTTTATCCGGCGCCTGCTCAAGTTCTTCCAGCTCCCGATCCTGAGCCGCACGCAGCGCTGCGCGTAGATCAATCTCTGATTTCATAACCGTCGCCTCCCAGGAGCTTTTTCAGCTTGATTCTGCCGCGACTGATCAGCTTTTCCGTCTTGCTGACGGAGAAATGCAGCACCTGCGCGGTCTGCGCGGCAGTCAGACCGCTGGCGTAACAGAGAAGCAGCGCGCTTCTGGTATCCGGCTTCAGCCTGGAGAGGGCCGCCCGGACGTCCAGAGCTGCCTCCGCGTCCCGCTGCGCGGCGGGAAGCTGCTCGTCGAATTCGACCTCGGGGAATCGTCGCCGCCGCCGCAGCTGGTTCAGGGCAATGTGCCGCACGACCGTCACCGAGAAGCGGCGGGCATCGTCTCCCACCGGCTCGCGCAGGAAGGCATAGTTCTCCCAGATCCGGCAGAAAGCATCCGCCGCGGCGTCCTCCGCCTGCACCTCGTTGCGCAGGATCTGATAGGCGGCGCGGTACAGAAGCTCCCGATATGCCAGATAGGTCTGCTCAAACGCAGCTTGCTTCGCGTCTGTCATCTGTCTGCCTCCTGTTTTCTGCTTCTACTATCCTAAACAATCCGGCGCCCGTTTTTCGGACACTTTTTTGCAAATTCTCAAAAAAACCATTCTCGCGCCAGCTCCGCCGCCTCGGCGCACGCCTCTGCGATTGCCTGCTCGTCGCGGACAAGGAAGAGCGCAAGAATTCGTTCGTCTTCCATAGACGCCTCCGGGGAGCTTGAAAAGCCTTTCATAACAATAGACGGAATCCGCCCGGAGATCCAACACGGATCCTGAATAAAATGCTTGGAAGGATCGGAGCCGGGCAAAGCCCTGCACGGGATCGCTTGCAATCCTTCCGAGCTTGTATTATAATGATTTCAGACCGAAAAGAAAAGCAGAAATCAACCGCGGAATTCTGCCGTCCGTGCGATACGGAGGAAAGGAGACGCCATGCAGAAAAAGACCAAGCTCTCCGGCAGATTCTGGGCCGCGCTCGCCGTTTTCAGCTTCATCGGGCAGGTGGCCTGGGTCGTCGAGAATATGTACTTCAACGTGTTCATCTACAAAATGTTCCACGCCGGACCGGGGGACATCTCCACAATGGTCGCCGCCTCCGCCGTCGCCGCGACGCTGACGACCCTGCTGGTCGGCGCGCTTTCGGACAAGGTCGGGAAGCGGAAGATCTTCATCTGCCTGGGCTATCTGCTCTGGGGCGTGTCGATCTGGTGCTTTGCCTGGATCCGCAGCGACGTGATCCGCCGCCTCTTCCCGGCGGCCTCCGCAGCCTCCGTTGGCGTGAGCCTGGTCATCATCATGGACTGCGTGATGACCTTCTTTGGCTCGTCTGCCAACGACGCCTGCTTCAACGCCTGGCTCACCGACTCCACCGACAGCACCAACCGCGGCGCGGCGGAGGGCGTCAACGCGATGATGCCGCTGATCGCCGTCCTCGCGGTCTTCGGCGGCTTCATGGGCTTCGATCTCAACCGCTCCGACGCCTGGGTGACGATCTTCACGATCATCGGCGCGGCGGTCTGCGCCGTGGGCGTGCTCGGCGTCTTCCTGATCCGCGAACCCGCGCGCCGGGCAGGGGAGAAGCAGAGCTATTTCAGGAATATCTTCTACGGCTTCCGTCCCTCCGTCATGCGTCGCAACCGCATCCTCTACGTGGCCCTTCTGGCCTACGCGATCTTCGGCATCGCGATCCAGATCTTCATGCCCTATCTGATCCTCTACTATAACGTCTCCCTCGCTATGGACAATTACGTCCTCGTGATGGCGCCGGCGATCCTGATCGCGGCGATCATCACGGCATTCTACGGCAAGCTCTATGACCGCGCCGGCTTCCGCGCTGCGATCCTGCCGTCTGCGGCGATGCTCATACTCGGCTGTCTTTGTCTCTTCCTGTTCCGCAGAGTGCCGCTGGTCTTTGCCGGCTCCCTTCTGATGCTGACCGGCGACCTCACGGGCATGGCCGTCTTCGGCGCCATTCTCCGCGACTATACGCCCGAGGGTCGGGCAGGGCAGTTCCAGGGCCTGCGCATCGTCAGCCAGGTGCTGATCCCGATGGTGATCGGTCCGGCTGCCGGCGCCCGGATCCTGCGCAGCGCCGCAAAGGTCGTCAACGACGACGGAACGAGCTCGTTCATCCCGAACGGAAAGATCTTCCTCGCCTCCGCGGTCGCCGCCCTTGTGATGATCCCGGTTCTGCTCTGGATCTTCCGCCTGCAGAAGAAGGAGAAGCGGCATGAAGACTGAGATCCCCTGGGACGTCTATCCCCGTCCGCAATTGCGGCGGGAATCTTATGTCAACCTAAACGGCGTCTGGGAATTTGCTGCGGCGAAGCCCGGGCAGAGCCCGGACTACAGTCAGACCGTCACGGTCCCTTATCCGGTCGGCTCGCAGCTTTCCGGCGTGACGGAGACCTTCCCGGAGGACACCGTCCTCTGGTACCGCCGCGAAGTGCGCTTAGACGCTGCGCCAGCCCATGGCCGCCTGCTTCTGCACTGCGGCGGCGTGGACCAGCAGGCGGAGGTCTACGTCGACGGCGAGCGGGTCGGAGCCCTGAGCACGCTGGAAGATACGGTCGAGCTGCCGCCGTCCGCGTGCTTCGTGCTGGATCTTGCGGCCACGGACCGCCTCTCCGAGGGGATCGTCCCCTACGGCAAGCAGCGCTATGATCGCGGTGGCATGTGGTACACGCCCTATTCCGGCTTCTGGCAGACCGTCTGGCTCGAGTTGGTCCCGGAGAACTATGTCAAGGCGCTCCGCTTCACCGCGATCCCCGGCGGCGTACGCATCGAGGCCGAGGGCGTCAGGGACGGCGAGATCGTCTGCGAGGGGCGGACCTATCCGCTCTCCGGCGGCACGGCGGAGGTCTGCCCGCCGGAGCCCGAATTCTGGAGCCCGGAGCACCCCCGCCTCTATGCGTTCACGCTGACCGCGGGCGAGGATGTCGTTGCCTCTTACTTTGCCCTGCGGACGTTAGAGATCCGGACGGTGGACGGCGTCCCCCGGCTGTGCCTGAACGGGAAGCCCTATTTCTTCCACGGACTGCTCGACCAGGGATGGTGGCCGGACGGACTCTCCACGCCGAAGGAGCCGGCGGACTATGAGCGCGACATCCTGGCCATGAAGCGCCTCGGCTTCAACACCCTGCGCAAGCATATCAAGGTCGAGCCGGAAATCTTTTATTACGACTGCGATCGTCTCGGCATGGCCGTCTTTCAGGACATGGTCAACAACGGGCGCTACCGGTTTTTCCACGATACGGCCCTGCCCACCGTCGGCTTCCAGCGACTTCGCTGCCCGGCCCGGGAGAAAAACCGAGCGTTCCGGTGGTCCTTCCTCAACCATATGGAGCACACGGTCCGCACCCTGGCCGCGCACCCCTGCATCGTCTATTGGACGATTTTCAACGAGGGCTGGGGCCAGTTCGACGGCAGCGCCGCCTATGACAGGCTCCGCGCGCTGGATCAAAGCCGCTTCATCGACACAACCTCCGGCTGGTTCCGGGACTCGAAAACCGACGTGGAGAGCCGCCACGTCTACTTCCGGAAATTCCGCCTGCCCCGCGCGAAGAAGCCCGTCGTCCTCTCCGAGTTTGGCGGCTGCAGCCTCCGCGAGCCGGGGCACTGTCTGTATGAAAAGAATTACGGCTACCGGAAAATGGAAAACCGGGAAGCCTTCGCTGCCGCGCTCGCGCAGCTCTACCGGGACGAGATCCTTCCCGCGATCCCGAAGGGCCTCTGCGCGGCAATCTACACGCAGCTCTCCGACGTCGAGGAGGAGACCAACGGCCTTCTGACCTACGACCGGGCGGTCTGCAAGATCAGGCCGGAAACGCTCGACGCCGTCACCGAGGCGGTCCGGGCGGCAAACCGGTGAACGCATTTCCGCAGAAAGGAAAGGAGCGCGCCATGGAACTGCACGATTACGAGAAAAAACACATCGCGATGCTGCACGGCAATCTCGCGGAGTGCGCCGTCCTTCTGAAGCGCGGCGGCAATTTTCCGCTGAAAGCGCCCTGCGAGCTCGCCCTCTACGGCAGCGGCGCCCGCCGCACCGTCAAGGGCGGCACGGGCTCCGGCGAGGTCAATTCCCGCTTTTTTGTGACCGTGGAACAGGGCCTCGAGGCGGCCGGCTTCACCGTGAACACCAAAGCCTGGCTCGACGCCTATGACCGGATTCGCGATCAGGCGCGCGCGGCGTTCCGGAAGCGTCTCAAGCAGGAGGCCAAAGAGCAGCACACGAGCGCCATGATGCTGGCCCTCGGCGCCACGCCGCCGGAGCCCGAATACGAGCTCCCGCTGGGCGCGCCGGGCGATACTGCGATCTACGTCCTCTCCCGCATCAGCGGCGAGGGGGCCGACCGGCGGCTGGAGAAGGGCGACTTCCTGCTCACGGATTCTGAGATCCGCGACATTCTCGCCCTGCAGAGCCGCTGCGCGAACTTCCTGCTGGTCCTCAATACCGGCGGCCCGGTCGATCTCACACCGGTGCTGTCCGTGGACAACATCCTCCTGCTCTCCCAGCTCGGCGTTGAGACCGGCGCCGCCCTCGCGGAGATCGTCCTCGGCCGCCAGACCCCGAGCGGGAAGCTGGCTGCCACCTGGCCGACGGCGGAGCAGGCGGGCAGCATGGAATTCGGCTGCGCCGAAGACACCCGCTACCGCGAAGGCGTCTACGTCGGCTACCGCTGGTTCGACTCAGTCGGCGAGCGTCCGCTGTTCCCCTTCGGCTATGGGAAAAGCTATACGGACTTCCGCCTCGGTGAGGCCGAAGCCGTCGTCTCGGCCACCCGCGTCGGCCTGCGCGTCCCGGTGGAGAACGTCGGGGAGTTCCGGGGCCGTGAGGTCGTGCAGGCCTACGTCTCGGTTCCTGCGGGCAAGCTCGATCAGCCATACCAGGCGCTGGCCGCCTTTGCGAAGAGCGCCGAGCTCGCCCCGGGCGAGCGGCAGTCGCTTCGCTTTGCCTTTGATCTGCTCGATCTGGCCTCCTACGACGCCGTCTCCGCCGCCTGGGTGCTCGAGGCGGGCGACTACATCCTCCGCATCGGCGCGGACAGCGTCGACACGCAGATCGCCGCCGTCCTCCGCCTGCCCGAGTCCGTCTGCGTGAAAAAGGTCCGAAACGCCCTCGGCAAGCCCGATTTCCGGGACTTCGCGCCCCCTCCGCGGCCGCGCGCGATCTCCGGGCAGACGCCGGTCCTCCTGCTGGACCCGGCGGAGTTCCGGACGCAGACCGTCGACTACCAGCCGGATTTCCCAATTGCGCCGGAGGCTGCCAAGCTGACGGATGAGCAGCTTGCGCGACTCTCCAACGGCCGCTTCGGCAAGGGCCTTGCCTCCGTCGTCGGCAGCGCCTCGACGTCCGTCTGCGGGGCGGCAGGGGAGACGTCGGACCTGCCGGGCTTCCGCCCGATCGTCATGGCCGACGGCCCGGCGGGTCTGCGGCTGACGGCCAAATATTACCGCGACCGGAAGGGCGTGCACGGCGCTGCGCTTCCGATCCCGGACTCGATGCTCACATTCCTGCCGAAGCCGGTGCAGGGCGTCCTGCGCCTCGCATCGCGCTGGCCCGGTAAAGGCGCGGCGGTCGAATACCAGTACTGCACGGCGATCCCGATCAGCGCTGCCCTCGCGCAGAGCTGGAACCCGGACCTGGCCCGCCTCTGCGGCGATCTCGTCGGCAGCGAGATGGAGCGCTTCGGCGTGGATCTCTGGCTGGCGCCGGCGCTCAACCTGCAAAGATCCTGTCTCTGCGGCAGAAACTTCGAATATTTCTCCGAGGACCCGCTTCTGACCGGCGTCATGGCGGCCGCTCTGACACGCGGCGTCCAGCGCCACCCCGGAAAGGGCGTCACGATCAAGCACTTTGCCGCGAACAATCAGGAGTACCACCGCACCTGGAGCAACAGCCTTGTCTCCGAGCGGGCCATGCGCGAGCTTTACCTGCGCGGCTTTGCGCACTGCATCCGCGAGGCGGCGCCGAAGGCCGTCATGTCGTCCTACAACCTGATCAATGGCAAGCACACCTCCATGCGCAGAGACCTGCTCCACGGCGTCCTGCGCTGCGAATTCGGCTTCCGCGGGATTCTGATGACGGATTGGTTGATCCGCGGCGGCATGGTCCCGAAGGGCGCGGCGCACCCGGCGCCGGAGCCCTGGAAGGTCGCGGCGGCGGGCGGAGATCTCTACATGCCCGGCAGCGAACACGACTATAAAAACGTCCTTGCGGCCCTCCGGGCAGGGAAGCTCAGCCGCAGACAGCTCGAAATCAACGCGACCCGGATCCTGCAGTTCCGCGCGCAGTCCGCGCCGCCGTCCCGGCAGAAAGGAAACGATCATGCCTGATTCCGTCGAAGTACGCGGCGCCCGCGTACACAATCTGAAAAACATCGACGTCGACGTGCCCCTGAACCGGATCGTCGGCGTGGCCGGCGTCTCCGGCTCCGGAAAGTCCTCGCTCGCCCTCGGCGTCCTCTATTCCGAGGGCTCGCGGCGCTATCTGGAGTCGCTCTCCACCTACACGCGCAGGCGGATGACCGGCGCCGCGGCGGCGAACGTGGACGAGATCCGCTATGTTCCGGCCTCGCTGGCCCTGCACCAGCGGCCGGCCGTCCCCGGGATCCGCAGCACCTTCGGCACCGGCACGGAGCTGCTCAACAGCCTTCGTCTGATGTTCTCGCGCCTGGCCAGCCACCGCTGCCCGAACGGACACTACGTTGCGCCCTCGTTCAGCGTGGCGCTGATGAAGGAGATCGTCTGTCCCGAATGCGGCGCGCGGTTCTACGGCCCGGGCGCGGAGGAGCTGGCATTCAACAGCCAGGGCGCCTGCAAGAAATGCGGCGGCACCGGAACGGTCATGACCGTCGACGAATCGACCCTGGTCCCGGACGAATCCCTGTCGATCGACGAGGGTGCGGTCGCCCCGTGGCAGACTCTGATGTGGTCGCTGATGAAGGACATCGCCCGCGAGATGGGCGTCCGCACCGACGTCCCCTTCCGGGACCTGACGCCGAAGGAGCGGGATATCGTGTTCAACGGCCCGGCGGTCAAGAAGAATATCATCTACCAGAACAAGACCAGCGGCGCGGCGGGCGATATGGATTTCACCTATTTCAACGCCCGCTACACGGTGGAAAACGCGCTCTCCCGCGTCAAGGACGAGACCGGCATGAAGCGGGTCGAGAAATTCCTGCGCCGGCAGACCTGCCCGGACTGCGGCGGCACGCGCCTGTCCGAGGCTGCGAGAGCCCCGCTTCTGCGCGGCCTCACGCTGGCCCAGGTCTGCGCCATGCCCCTGTCCGACCTGATCGAATGGGTGCGCGGGGTACCGGAAAGCCTGCCGAAGGAGATGCGCCCGATGGCGTATTCGATCTGCGAGTCCTTCTTCACGGCGGCGCGGCGCCTGGTTTCGCTCGGCCTCGGCTATCTCTCCCTCGACCGCGCCGCGTCCACGCTCTCAACGGGCGAGCGCCAGCGGATGCAGCTTGCCAGAGCCGTCCGCAACCGCACCACCGGCGTGCTCTACGTCATGGACGAGCCCTCCATCGGCCTGCACCCGTCCAACATCGAGGGCCTCATCGACGTCATGCGCGACCTGATCGCGGACGGCAACTCCGTCGTCCTCGTCGATCACGACGTGCAGATCCTGCGCGCCGCCGACCACTTCATCGAGATGGGGCCAGGCGCCGGTGCGGACGGCGGAACTGTGATCGCCCAGGGTACGCTCGAGGCTCTTGCCCAAAATCCTGCCTCGCGGATCGCGCCGTTTCTGACCCAGACCGAGCCCGTGCAGATCCGCAGCCGCGCCGGCGCGGTGGAGATGTTTGACCGCGGCAGAATCCACCTCTCCACCGGCCCGATCCACACGGTCCGCCCGCTGGAGGTCGATTTCCCGAAGGGCAGGCTCACAGCCGTGACCGGCGTCTCCGGCTCCGGCAAGACGACCTTGATTCTCGAGAGCCTGATCCCGGCCCTCGAAGCCCTCACGGAGGGGAAGAAGCTGCCGGAGCACGTCCGCGACGTGCGCGCCGAGGGAATCCGCCGCGTCAAGCTGATCGACGCAACGCCGATCGGAATCAACGTCCGCTCCACCGTCGCGACCTACGCGAACGTCCACGACGAGCTGCGCAAGGTCTACGCGCGCACCGAGGACGCGAAGCGCCTCGGAAAAAAGGCGGGCGACTTCTCCTACAACACCGGCGCTCTGCACTGCCCGGGCTGCGACGGCACCGGCGTCGTCAATCTTGACGTACAGTTCCTCCCGGACGTGGAGATCCAGTGCCCGGACTGCCGCGGCACCCGCTACCGCAGGGAGGCCTTCTCCATCCGGCGGCGGAACCGCGCCGGCGCGGAGCAATCCCTGCCGGATCTGATGGCAATGGACATCCGCCGCGCGCTGGAGGCCTGCGCCGACCTCAAAACCGTCCGCGAGCGCCTGCAGACGCTCGATTCCCTCGGCCTCGGCTATCTGACCCTCGGCGAGGCAACCCCGAGCCTCTCCGGCGGCGAGGCGCAGCGGCTCAAGCTCGCCTCCGAGATGGGCCGCCAGCAGCAGGACACGGTCTTCGTATTCGACGAGCCGACCATCGGCCTGCACCCGCTGGACGTGCAGACGCTGATCCGGGTCTTCGACCGCCTGATCGAGGCCGGGGCGACGGTCCTCGTGATCGAGCACGACCTCGATATGATCCGAAACGCGGATTACGTCGTCGACCTCGGCCCCGGCGGGGGAGAGGCGGGCGGCAGGATCGTCGCGGCGGGAACGCCGGAAGAGATCCGCGCGAACCGTCAGAGCGTCACGGGCAGATACCTGTGAGCGCGTTCGGCCCTGCTTCCAAAGGGACGGAAATACCCCTTGCAAACCGCTGTTCCCGGCGATATAATAAGACCAAATTCAAGGACAAGGAGGAATTCCATGAAAGCACCGTTTTCCCCATATCTGCTTCAGATCAAGCCCGGTCTGAAAAAGCTGATCGCTCTGCTGCGCCGGAACTGGGACTACGTGAGCGTCCTGGCGACGGACTCCGTCGGTCTGACGGTCTCCATCTCCCGCCGGGCCCGCTCCGTCGGCTCTGAAACGATGTCCACCGAGCGCGGCGTCGTCGTCCGTCTCTACCGCGGCGGCCAGTACCGCGAGTATGCGCTCAACGAATTTGACCCGGACCGCGTGGAGGAGACCGCTGCGCGGATCGAGGCGGAGCTCGCCGCCCAGCAGGCAGTTCTCGACGGCTGCGGCACGCAGGTCTATGACACTGCCGCCCTGTCCGACGAGCCGCTGACCCTTTTCGTGGAGC
>JAFPFL010000071.1 GCA_017425545.1 Oscillospiraceae bacterium
AAAGCAGATCATGGAGAAGGCGGCGGATCTCATCGAGCAGCTGGCGAAAGAGGAAACATGCTGACTTTACCGATCAAGAAGAAATGGTTTGACATGATCTGCTCCGGTGAAAAACGTGAGGAATACCGGAAAATAACCGATTACTACGGCACAAGATTCAGAAATGTGTGGGGGTATGCAGCATACTGGGGTGAGCCGCATGAGATCCGATTCAGAAACGGGTACTCCAAAAATTCACCATCGGTTATAGCAACATGCACGCTTTCAAAGAAAGTCGGAAGACCTGAATGGGGTGCGGAACCCGGCAAGAGGTATTTTGTGCTTACCATTTTATCTGTGAAACAATCAGCCCACGCGGGAGGCTTAAATCCCGCACCATATGAGCGAGGCGGTCCAGATCGGTGAGCACGGCACCGGATCGGCCGGATCAGCACCGGCGTCGCTCACCAGACAGCAGCCAGACCAAAGTGGGCCGGGGATCCCAACCGGGCCCGAGCGTTTAAGCCACACGCCGGGACCCAACCGGGGCACGAGCACGAGCTGGCTGGCTGCTGTACCCACAGGACGCGCGCACGGGTTCCGGTTAATCCTAACGGCGAGAAGGAACCGGAGACGGTGGGAGCGCGCGCCCTGACCACCGGGTGCCACTCCCGGCATACAACTCAAGGGCCTCGACGGCCCGGCGAACAGAGGCCCTCCGGCGGCGGATTCTTTCTCAGCATTCAATCCGACCGTGCGGCCGCCCTCTCCTGGCTAAGCCGGACCACTTAAAAATCATAACCCGAAGGACGTGAGAACACCATGGACCGGAAGTCCGGGAACATCTACCGGAACGCGAGAATCACGGCAGGTCTGACCCAGGAACGCTGGGCCGAGTATCTGGGCATCAGCCCGGACAGCGTGCGGAAGTACGAAAGCGGCGAGATGATGCCGGCGGAGGACATCCTCCTCATGATGGCCGACATCAGCGGCCTGAAGATCCTCCCCTACTGGCACCTGAGCCAGAAGAGCAGGATCGCCGGGGAGATCCTCCCGACGCTGGAGGAGCAGCCGGCGCTGCCGCAGGCGGTGCTCGGCCTGCTGATCGCCATCGAGAACTTCCAGGAGCGCGGGATGCGGGACCTGATGCGCATCGCCTCCGACGGCAAGGTCAGCGACGACGAGATCATCCCCTTCGGCCAGGCGCTGGCGCAGCTGAGCGAGATGGTCCGCAGCGCCTACGCGGTCGGATACTCAAAAGAATAAGCGCCCCGGAGGGCGCAGGAAGGAGAACACATGGGAACATATCTGAGAACGCTCGACGAGATCGAGCACTGCGGGAAGGAAACGCTGGCCCCGATCGACGTGGCCAGGTATCTCGGCTGCCATCCCCACAGCATCAGCCTGACCGCAAGGCAGGCCCCGGAGCTGCTCGGTTTTCCGGTCATGCTGTGCGGGAGCCGGGTGCGGATCCCGCGGGAGGGCTTCGTCCGGTGGGCCAAGGGCCTCCCGAAGAAGGGCGGCGCGTCATGAAAAATAAAAAATGCCCGACCGGGCTGCAATCCCGGCCGGGCTGTGAAACCGAAAGGGCCTCACATGAGAACACCAGGAAGCATAGCACAAACCGAAAGGTTTGTCAAACATATAAGGGGCTCATGAGAATGGAAAACGATAAACCCGGCTACTGGGCCGTGATCCCGGCGGGCGTCCGGTACGATCCGGAGCTGCCGCCCAGCGCGAAGCTGCTCTACGCGGAGATCAGCAGCCTGACCGACGCGGCCGGCTACTGCTTCGCGAGCAATGCCTACTTCGAGCGACTTTATGACCTGAGCGAGCGCACGATCATCCGGCTGCTCCGGATCCTCGAGCGCAGGGGATGGATTCGGACCGAGGAGAACACCGGCGGGAAGGCCACGCGGAAGATCTACGCAGGTGTGAATCCGGCGGCCGGCGCAGCCGCGGACCCCCTGACAAAAATGTCAGTACCCCCTGACAAAAATGTCAGTACCCCCCTGACAAAAATGTCAGCCCCTACTATAAACAAGAAAATTAATAATAAATCTATCAGTTCCCCCCAAAGCCCCCCAGGGGGCGGCGACGGGTCCGGGATCTGGGACAAGGAGGCGTTCGACCGGTTCTGGGCGATGTATCCCAAGAAGCGGGACAAGGCGAAAGCGATCAAGGAGTGGAATCGGCTGAAGGCAGACCGCAAGCTCATGAGAAGGATGAGTGCGGCGCTCGGGGCGCAGATGGCGTCTGAGGAGTGGCAGCGCGATAACGGCCGGGCGATTCCCTACCCCTGCAGATGGCTGAGCCACCGCCGATGGGAGGACGAGCTCGGTGTCGAGATCCCGCAGCAGAAGGAGGATGACCGCGTATGGCTCTGACCGCATGGACGGAAGCCCAGAGGGCCGTGATCGGATCCCTGATGCTGGACCCGGATCTGGTATCCGGCGAGCTCTTCCAGAACGCCCAGAGCGCCCACTTCGGCGATCCGGCGCTGCGGCACATCTTCGAGGCAGCGCGGGAGCTCTGGGAGGCAAACAAACCGATCGACCCGGTCACGGTGGCCGCGGCCTGCGGCTCGGAGGACTACAGCAAGACGATCGCCGAGGCCATGAAGGCCACGCCGACCGCCGTGAACTACCGGGCGTGGATCGAGATCTGCCGGAGCCGGTCGCGGATCGCGGCCCTGCAGACGGAGGCGATGAAGATCGTCAGCGCGGAGGTCACCGAGGACGGCGCCATGGCCGCCTACGAGCGCATGGGCGAGCTGCTCCGCGGGACCGAGGACGTGGAGGATCTGAGCCTCACGGAGCTGATCGGCGACTACCTCGACCGCATGAGGAACGACACCCCGCCGGATTATTTGTCCTGGGGGATGGAAAAACTGGACAAGGTCCTCGCGGTGTCGCCCGGGAAGTTCGTGATCATCGCCGCCGACAGCTCGGTCGGCAAGACGGCCCTGGCCCTGCAGTTTGCCTACCACATCGCCAAGACCGGGAAGCGGGTCGGGTTCTTTTCCATCGAGACGGACAAAGAGAGCATAACGGACCGCCTCATGGCGGAGAGACAGCTCGCCGGGATCCCTCTCCCGAGCACCAAGGCCAAGAACCTGACGGAGGACGACCTCCTGCGGGCCGGCGACGCCGGGATGCGGAGCGACCGCGTGCCGCTGCGGATCCTCCGGAAAGCCGACACCCTGCAGGCGATTCGGGCCAGGACGCTGATGCGGAAGTTCGAGGTCATCTTCGTGGACTACGTCCAGCTGATCGACGCACCGGGCCAGGAGCGCTGGGACATTGTGACCGGGATCTCCATGAGCCTGCACCGCATGGCGCAGCAGCTCGGCGTCACGGTGGTGGGCCTGAGCCAGATCACGCCGGCGGCCAAGGGCTCGAAGCAGGCGCCGACCAAGGACGATCTGCGCGAGAGCCGGCAGCTGAAGCAGGACGCGGACGTGATCATGATCCTCTCCCCTTCCACGGATGAGGAAGATCCGGAGAACACGAGGATCCTGGACGTGGCAAAAAATAAGGACGGCCGCTGCGGGAAGATCAAGCTCCGGTTCGAGCCGCAGCACATGACCTTCACGGAGCTGATCACCCTCTCCGGGATGCGGGCCGAGGGGCAGGCGATCAAGAACCAGCGCATCAGCGAGGGCAAGAAGGCGATCCGGAAGGACAACGCCAAGGCCGCGCAGCCTCCGAAGCTGGAGGAAATTGACGACGATGATGAGGTGATTCCGTTTTAATGGCTTATATCGACCACGGTCTGGCGCACTCCCAGGTGCCGGAACCGGAGATCCTCGCGGAATACGGATGGACGCCGGAGGTCGGAGACCGGAAGACGTGGATCCCCGCAGCCTTCGAGGGCGAGCACCAGCAGGGCCTGAGATCGCTCAGGCCGGACGCAGAGGCGCAGGTCACCGGCACGGTGGTCTACGTCAACCAGGCGCACCGGTGGTACCGGGTGCGATTCGATCTGCCGGGCGGCGTTCCGGCGTTCGAGTGTTTCAAGTTTTAGCATGAGAACAAAACCGAAAGGAGAACAAAACAACACATGAGAACGACTGCAATTATGAACCTGAAGGGCGGGACCGCAAAGACGGTGACCGCCATCAACATGGCCGCGATCCTCGCGAGGGACTACGCGCAGCGGGTCCTGCTGGTGGACGCGGACAGCCAGGCGAACCTGACCGAGTTCGTGACGGAGGGCCTGCCTGACGGGATCTCGCTCGGAGGCTTCTCCGATCTGCTCCGCGGGACGGAGGCCTTCCCGATGCCGACCAAGATGCAGAACGTCAAGATTCTGGCCGCGGACGCCACGCTCATGGAGCTGGACGTCACGGCAACGACCACAGGGCTCGCGCATCCGATGGCGCTGGCGGACTTCCTGGACACCGTCGAGGACCGCTTCGACTGGTGTGTGATTGACTGCCCGCCGGCCTTCTCCGCCGGGGCGCTGGCCGCCCTCGCGGCTGCCGATGAGGTGGTCATCCCGATGAAGCTCGACGCCTTCGGGATCCGCGGCATGGCAAACCTGATGGAGCAGATCATGAACATGCGACGGGTCAACGCGGATCTGGAGGTCGCCGGGGTGCTTCCGACGATGGTCTACCCGGACCCGGAGCAGCAGAAGGCTCTGGAGGACCTCCGCTTCCGGCTGGCCCGGGCGCAGATCCGGACCTTCCGGAGGATCCGGCGCAGCCCGAAGGTCGACCAGAGCACCTTCGCCCAGGAGGCGCTGATCTACTCCTCGCCGAAGGGCAAGATCACGCACGACTACAAGTTCTTCGTGCATGAGCTGGTCGGCAATGAGGAAGGGGGCGAGATCTGATGGCGTTCGACATCACGAAAGCCCTGGGCGACATCGGTCGCCGCACTGCAGACGCAGGCGATGCCAAGCGGGAGCTGCGGTACATTCCCCTGCACATGATCGACACCAACCCGCGGAACTTCTCCTCCGTCGAAGGAATCGACGAGCTGGC
>JAFPFL010000072.1 GCA_017425545.1 Oscillospiraceae bacterium
CGGAATCTATCTGCTGCAATGATCCGACTCCGCTCTTGCCCTGCAAGAGCGGAGTTTTTCTGCGCAGTCCGGGAATGGTCTCCGGATCGTCCGTCTACCGTATTGTATTTCCTTGAAAAAAGCAGCCGGCAGGCTGCTTTTTTCGTGTGAAAGAGCGCGTAAAAGTGTAGCAAGACATAGAAAGAAAAGCGAAAAGGGACGCGCCGTCGTGCCGGTTGCCCCTGCAAACCGGGATTTGTCAGTTCGCATTACCATTTATTATAAACACATAGGATTGGATGGAATCTGCAAAGCATTCCTCGATAAATCCAAGCTTTTTGAACAAAGAAATACTGGCGGTATTGTCTTTCTCTATCAATGCAACAATATCAACAGAAGGATATTTGTCCTGCATCTGTTTGATCAGCTCTTTTAGCAGCTCATAAGCGTATCCCTGTTTTTGAAAAAAAGGTGCTATCGTAATTCCCAGGGTAAAGCAGTTGTCTGCTTCTGAAAAAAACACACTGACATCGCCGATCATTTTGCTCTCTTTGGTACATACGATCGCATAATGCTGCTCTTCTTCCCTGGATAAGAAGGTATTGTGAGAATAGTCCTGAATAAACTTTTGGAGATATGCCATGCTTGTATCATCGTACCTTTGATACAGATTGCAGCTTCTGTCATTGCGATAGTCAAACAGTAAATCTGCATCGGCAGGACAGAGATTTCTCAAATGAAGCCGCGGCGTTTGCAACATTCTAATGTTCCTCCTCAAACACCGATTTATCAATTTGACTCCATATTCTGCTTGGCGGTTCTGCAGGATGCCACCAACATCACACGGATGGCAGAACATTGGTCTCCCAAAGATTTGAACGCCGGATCATCCAAGTACCCTGTCCGATGCAGAAGTTCAAGCCAATACCCTGTTTCACTGGCTTCCTTGCGCGCGATCTCAAGTTTTGAGATAAAATCCTTTTTTCCCTGCGCGTAGTTTGCTTCGTATATGTTAGCGCCGATGGATGTGCCGGAACGACCGATCTGGTTTGAAATTACGGATTCGTGTTTCGCTTTCAAGTCTTTGACAAGATTTATGATTTGTACAGAGAAATCCATAGAGAGATTACGCAGTTTTGATTCAGACATAGCACATCGCCTCCTTATCATTGTTCTTGTTTATAGTATCATAAAATGAATATGTTTGTACAGTGATGTTTGCACCTACGGTGCAAGTGATGTATTTGCCGCACGCGGCACAAGTGATGATGCTCCCTACTGTCGCAGTGATGTGATGTGTTCCGCCCACGTGCCGAAGGCATACATCACGCCCGAAGGGCACATCGCTTGCATAGCAAACATCACGTTCCGCGCAGCGGAACACATCGTTCAAAAAAACGCCTTTTGTCGGTAGACAAAAGACGTTTTTTTGGTGGTGACCCGTCGGGGATTCGAACCCCGGACCCACTGCTTAAAAGGCAGTTGCTCTACCGACTGAGCTAACGGATCGTTATGAACAAACGCGCGCATGGATGGAAACGACAGGGCCGGAGGACATTGCCGTTTCCGAGCCGTGCGGAGTTTGCACATTTGGGCCCCATCGAAGCCTGCTTCGATGGGAGAGGAGATGCCGCCCAGCACAGTCGAGGAAACGGTGCGGCCATCGGCCATCAGCGTTTCCAAGCCGTGCGAAGCGTGCATCTACGACTTGGCTGGGATGGCAGGACTCGAACCTGCGAATGCCAGAGTCAAAGTCTGGTGCCTTACCACTTGGCGACATCCCAATATCCGGCATACAGGCTGAAATCGTCCAGATTGTGTTGTGCCTTCCCCGGCTTGTGGCACCGGGGAAGGCATTTCATTTGTATGGGGTGAGTGATGGGACTCGAACCCACGGTCTTCAGAGCCACAATCTGACGCGTTAGCCAACTACGCTACACCCACCATATAACCTTGCTGTGCTTGTGGTACGCCAGAAGCGGGCAAGGAAAAACATGCCTGTGGCATATTTTTCCGCTAACCGGTCCCTTCCCAAAAATGCGAGCCGCAGGCGATGGATTTTTGGATTGGCGGAACACAAGCTGTGCTTGTGGTACGCCAGAAGGGACTCGAACCCCCGACCCTCTGCTTAGAAGGCAGATGCTCTATCCAGCTGAGCTACTGGCGCATATGGAGCGAGTGATGGGAATCGAACCCACGCCCACAGCTTGGAAGGCTGTTGTACTAGCCGTTATACTACACCCGCGATTGTTTGGAATACAATCAGCCCATAAATATTACCACAAGGATTTGCAATTGTCAAGAAATTTTCACCGTTTTTTCAGGGAAATCCGGGCTCAAAGGGCGAGCGGCTCGCCGTTCAGCACGGCCTGGGTGAGAGTCTCGCCCGCATAGCAGAGCTTGAGCGAGAAAAATGGAACCTCCCGCTCCATCAGATCCAGAAAGATCCGGTCGCCGGCCCACTGGGGCAGGGTGCGGACCCGCTGCTTCGGGACCCACTCGAGAACGCCCTCGTCGCAGTCCTTGATGTCGCCGGTGAAGGTCTTCGCGTGGAACAGGTGCATGTACTCCCCTTCCCAGCGGTCGGAGACGAAGGTAACGACGCCGCAGTAGCGCGGGCGGATCAGCGTCAGGCCGGTCTCCTCGAGGGCCTCGCGGCACACGCATTCCTCCGGGCTCTCGTTTTCCCGGAAGTGGCCGCCGACGCCGATCCACTTGTCCTTGTTCTCGTCGTTCTCCTTGCGGATCCGGTGGAGCATCAGATAGGCGCCGTCCTTTTCCAGATAGCAAAGCGTCGTATTCTGCATGACTGTCAGTCCTTCATCATGATCTGCACGGCGCTGTGGAGGTTCTCGATCTCGATCGAGGCCTCGCCCTTGGCGTATTCGCCGTCAAGCGTCCAGTCCATCTCCGGGCGGGCGTGGATCTGCACGCGCTTCGCAGAGCGGAAGACCAGGCGCGGGGAGCTGTAATCCTGCGCGGTCAGGGCGTGGATCGTCTCCGCAAGCTCCGAGATGTTCCGGGGATATTTGACGTAGAGCAGCTCGAACAGGCCGTCGTTCATGTCCACGACAGCCGGGTCCAGGGTCAGAATGCCGCCGACCGAGGTGGAATTGCTGATCGCGCCGAAGAGATAGTCGCCGCTCAGGACGGTCTCGCCGTCGAGCAGGGTCTTGACGCGGTAGCGGCGCAGGGAGGAGATCTCCTTGATGCCGCCGAGCACGTAGGCCAGATGGCCCAGCGCGTTCTTCACGTTCTGCGAGGTGGCGTAGGAGGTCTTCGTGAACGCGCCGAAGGAGGCGACGTAGGTGAAATAGCGGTTCTGGAATCTGCCGACGTCATAGGCGTGCGGCCTGCCCCCGGCGATGTCCCGGGCGGCCTGGACCACGTTCGTGGAGAGCTTCAGGCTGGCGGCGAAATCGTTCGTGGAGCCCGCCGGAATATAGCCGATCGGCGTTTTGGCGCCGCAGGCGCAGACGCCGGAGATCACCTCGTTGAAGGTGCCGTCGCCGCCGATGCAGACGATCAGGTCCACCGCGGCCGCGTACTTCTGTGCGAGAGTGGTGCCGTCGCCGCGCTTCTGCGTCATAAAGGTCAGGCATTCATAATTCGCCGCGCCAAAGACGGAGAGGATCTCGCAGAGGTGGGGATTGGCCTTCTTCGTGCCCGCGGCGGGATTCATGATCAAAAGCAAGCGTTTCATGGGAATACCTCCGAATTTCAGGATTTCAGGATTTCAGCATCCGGCAGAGCAGGTCCATGGCTTCCGTGTAGCCGTCGAAGCCGTGGCCGGCAATCGTCGCGACGCAGGCGGAGCGGACGTAGCTGACCCTGCGGAAGGCTTCGCGCCGGGCAGGATCGGAGAGATGGACCTCCACAGCCGGGATCCGGACCGCCTTCAGCGCGTCCGGAATGGCGATCGAAGTGTGGGTATAGGCTGCGGGATTGATGACGATGGCGTCGAAGACGCCGCAGGCCTCCTGGATCCGATCCACAAGGGCGCCCTCGTGGTTGGACTGGAAGATCTCCACCTCCACGCCGCAGGCGGCCGCGTGCGCGCGGATCTTTTCGCAGAGCGCGGCGTAAGTCTCATGGCCGTAGATCTCGGGCTCCCGCATGCCTAGAAGGTTGAGGTTCGGGCCATTCAGCACCAGTAGTTTCATCCGGTCAGCACTTCCTTTTTCAGAATCGCAAGGATCTCTTCGGCCGCCGCCTCCGGCGTGCCGAAAGCCGGGACGACTGCGTCCGCGCAGGCGACATAGAGCGGCGCGCGCGCAAGATAGAGCGCCTGCAGCTTCTCCGTGGTATCGGAGAGCGGATGGTCCGCCCGGGCAGCCAGCAGGGACAGGGGGCGGTTCAGGAAGAACAGCCTGCCGTTGTGCCGGAGGCTGCGCCGGTTTTCCGGATCGAGGATCGCGCCGCCGCCCGTCGCGAGAATCCGGCCGCCCTCGCGCGAGAGCTCACGCAGCAGGGCCGATTCCAGGGCGCGGAAACCAGCCTCGCCCCGCTCGGCAAAGAGCTCGGGGATCGTTTTTCCGGTGTTTTGAACGAGCGCTTCGTCGGTATCCACAAAATGCCTGCCGGTTTTTTGTGCAAGCAGACGGGCAACCGTCGTCTTGCCGCTGCCCGGCATCCCGATCAGGACGAGATTTTCGGTCTGATCCCGAAGCGAGCGGCAGACCGCTTCGACCATTCCGGACGGAAGCGGCGTCTGGGTGAACAGCTCGCAGGACCGGGCGGCCTGGGTGACGAGCATCCGAAGCCCGCCGACGGCCGGAATGCCGCGCGCCTGCGCCGAGAGCACCAGGCGGCTGCGCAGGGGGTTGTAGATCACGTCCGCGACCCCGGCCAGGCGCGGGAAGACGTCCGGGTCGATCGGGCAGGCGTCGGGATCTGGCGCCATGCCGCAGGGGGTCGTGTTGATCAGGATCTCGGCGTCCCGGTGGCAGGCGAGGGCTTCGGCATAGGTCAGCGCCCCTTCCCTGCCGCTGCGGCTGACCCGCAGGACCTCCGCCGCGCCCTCCGCGGCTGCGGCTGCAAGCGCCGTCCGGGAGGTGCCGCCCGTGCCGAGGATCAGGACCTTCCGGCCGCGCAGGGCGATCCCGGCGGAGACCAGCATGGCCCGCAGGCCGGCAAGGTCGGTATTGCTGCCGATCAGCTTCCCGTCCCGGCGGACAACAGTGTTCACCGCGCCGGTTTGGGCCGCGGCGTCGTCGAGGGCGTCGAGGAAGGGGATCACAGCCTGCTTATACGGGATCGTGACGTTGAGGCCGGAAAAATCGCCGGAGCGCAGGAAGGCGCCGAGCGATTTGGGCGGGAGCTCCTTCAATTCGTATTCATATCTGCCGAAGGCCCGGTGGATCGCCGGGGAAAAGCTGTGCGAGAGCCGCTCCCCGATCAGGTAATACCGGCTCATACGCGCCGCGCCCCCAGCAGAAGGTCGTAGACGACGAGGGCGGTTGCGGCAGTCTGCACGATGGCCGCGCGTGGCGCGATGCAGGGGTCGTGGCGGCCGCCCGCCACGACGAAGGCGGCCTGTCCCGTGGCAAGATCCACAGTCTGACAGGGCTTTCGGATCGTCGGCGTCGGCTTGACGACGGTCCGAAACACGAGCGGCATTGCGTTGGTAAGGCCGCCGTTGACGCCGCCGTTGTGGTTGGCCGTCGTGACGATCCTGCCGCCGTCTGCGGCGATCGGATCGCCGGCCTCGCTGCCGCGCAGGTCCGCAAGCGCGAAGCCAGCGCCGAATTCGACGCCCTTGACCGCTGGGATCGAGAAGAGCATGTGGCTGAGCTGGCCCTCGACGGTGTCGAACCACGGCTCGCCGAGGCCGGCGGGGAGGCCGCAGACGACGGTCTCGAGGATCCCGCCGACGCTGTCGCCGTCCCGGGCAGCGGCCAGGATCGCCGAGCGCATTTCTTCGCCCCGCGCCGGGTCCAGGACCGGAAAGACCGCGTCCGAAATGGCAGCGAGGTCGGCGGAGAGGTCGGCAAAGGGCCGGTCTGCGACGCCCGCGCAGCGGGCAAGCCGGGTGCCGACGCGGACGCCGGCGGCCTCCAGCGCAGGAAGCACGATGCCTGCCGCGGCGGTCAGCGGGGCGGTCAGGCGGCCGGAGAAATGCCCGCCGCCGCGGGGATCGGCATAGCCGCGATATTTCACATAGGCCGTATAGTCCGCATGACCCGGCCTGGGGGTGTTTTTCAGGTTTACATAATCTCCGCTCTTCTGCTCCGTATTCGGAATCAGGATGCAGAGCGGGGCGCCGGTGGTCCTTCCCTGCCAGACGCCGCTGACGATGCGGAAGGGGTCCGGCTCGACGCGGGCCGTTGCGGTCGCGCCGGCAGGCCGGCGCAGGCGCAGCAGGTTCGCGATCTTCGCCTCGTCGACCGGCAGACCCGGCGCGAGGCCGTCGAGAACGCAGCCGATTTCGGGGCCGTGGCTCTCGCCGAAGAGGGTCACGGTCAGGTTCGTGCCGAAGGTGTTTCTCATCGTGTTTCCTCCCCCTGCTGACGCAGCAGCGTTTCCAGCCTCGCCCGGAGCGCCGGGAGCCCGAGCTTTTCGAGGCGGCAGGCTCCGACCTCATCGACGAAGACGGTCTCAATGCCGTCCGTCTCCGCTTTCTTGTCGCGGGCGGCAGCCGCGAGGATCTGATCTGCGTCGCCACGCAGCGACGTGGGCAGGCCGAGCCGCGTCAGGACCCGCGCGAGCCGCGCGCGGACCGGCTGCGCGCACATCGGCAGCATACCGAGCGCCACGCATTCGCCGTGGAGCAGGGCGCCGCCCGCCGCGGCTTCGACGCCGTGGCCGAGGGTGTGGCCGAAGTTCAGGATCCGGCGCGCGCCGGCGTCGCGCTCGTCGCGCTCGACCAGCGCGATCTTGATGCGCAGGGCACGGGTGATCAGCTCCGGCAGGTTCGGCGCTTCTTCCCGCTCGAGGCGCTCGAACAGGTCCCGGTCGCACGTCAGCGCCATCTTGACGATCTCCGCCATGCCGTTGGCAAGCTGCCGCGGTGGGAGCGTCCCGAGCAGCGCCGGGTCAATCAGAACGGCGCGGGGCTGCCAGAACGCACCGACGCTGTTTTTGACGCCGCCGAAGTCCACGGCGGTCTTGCCGCCGACGGAGGCGTCCGCCATGGCGAGCAGGGTCGTCGGGCAGTTGTAGAAATCAATGCCGCGCAGCCAGCAGGAAGCCGCGAAGCCGGCCAGGTCGCCGACGACGCCGCCGCCGACCGCGGCCACGCAGTCGCCGCGCCGCAGGCCGCGGCGCTGCAGGCGGCTCAGAAGCTCCGTGAGGGTCTGCAGGGTCTTGTGCGCTTCGCCCTGGGGCAGGGTGACGATCTCCGCCTCCGCACACTGGGCGGCCAGCGTCCGCGCGTATTCGGGCGGTACGCCGTCATCCGTCACGATGCAGACGGTCCTGCGCAGATCCAGAAAATCGCCCGCATGCTGCAGGGCGCCGGGCCGGACCGTCACCGGACAGGAGGCCTCCGGCAGGCAGACCTGCAGGGCGTCGGCGGGAGCTTTCTGCGCCTGCTGGTACTGGCGGGAGAGGCGGATCAGGTGCGAGAGCAGGGCGGCAAAGCCCGGCCGCAGGGCAGGGTCCTCCACCCGGGCGCAGCCCTGGGCGATCACCTCGCGCTCCCGGGCGGGATCTCCGACCGGAAGGCAGTTCGCCCGTTTATAGGCCGCGATCCGGTCCACGGCGCGCATCCGCGCCGCATACAGGTCCGCAAGCTGCGCGTCGATGCGGTCGATCTCCTGTCTGGCACGGCTCAGTTCGTCCATGGATCCGCCTCCCCCCTGTGTTTTTTCCATTATACCAGATTCCCCCTCGGATTACAACCGCGGATTCCGGGGCGGTTTTGCGCTTTTTCGGCGCGGCGCAGACTTCGGGCAAGAAAATTTGCAGGAGACCTTGCTTTTTATTATGTTATGATATATTATTTTTTTTGAAATAAGCATGCGCAGAAGGGAGGGATCCGGATGGACGAGCAGCCGCAGTTTGAGATGATCGAGGTCAGCAAAAAGCGTCGCTCCGCTTCCGGCTTCGCCGATGGCGCCGGCGAGCACCACCATCACCATTCCGACGGTTCCGGCGAGCACCACCATCACCATTCCGACGATTCCGGCGAACACCACCATCACCATTCCGACGGTTCCGGCGAACACCACCACCACCATTCCGACGGATCGTACGACGGCAAGCATCACCACCATTCCGACGGATCCGGAGCGCAGGCTGCAGAGGCGGGCGAACGGCGCCGCTATGCGAATGTGGACGACCCGACCGGGGCAAAGCGCCGCTACGCGAATGTGGACGACCCGACCGGGGCGCGCCGCCATGCCTCCGCGGACAGCGGCAGCTC
>JAFPFL010000073.1 GCA_017425545.1 Oscillospiraceae bacterium
AGTTCCCTGGACGATGCTCCATGGCCGGCAACTAAGGAAGAGCTCATCGACTACGCGAACCGTTCCGGTGCGCCGGAAGAGGTGATTGAAAATCTTCAGGAGCTCGAGGAAGACGGCGAAATATACGAAACCATAGAGGATATCTGGCCCGACTACCCCACCAAAGACGACTTCTTCTGGAACGAGGAAGAATATTGATTTGATAATCAAATAGTTAGCTTTTAGCCCGTTTCTTATTGAGCGGGCTATTTATTTTATATCAAGGTTCCAATATCGGACAAACTCTCCCGGGCTTTCCAGATACAGATTCCCGTAGGAGGCGGCGCCCACGATTTTTGCGTGCGAGCCAAGGGTATGGGCGGCGAGGTAGAGGAACAGATCCCGGAAATTGCATTCCGGATTCTCCGTAAGATAATCTGTCAGACTGAGGGAGAACCTGTCGCACATCCAGATGCGCGCCGAGGAGTTCCAGTGCTCAGCCCACGACATTTCGTTGGCGCTTGCCCCGGAAATGGCGAGGACTCCCCGGATTCCGTCAACATTGCGTATGACAGCCTCCCCGTAGCACGGTTCGGCGCATATCAGCAGCTTTCGGAATGTCATCTTTTCCGCTGTCTCCTTGAGGAGCCCGGCGCCGAAGCCTTCGCCCGGGGGTTTGTCTCTCCAGCAGAATTCATCGGCTCCGTCGGTGGGCTGGCTGTGTCCGTGGCCGCTCCAATAAAGAAGGACATTCGCTCCGGCGTCCTGCGGCAGCACTGTATGGAGCCGTCCGCTGCTCCTGCCCAGCAGGATGTCGGCTATATCGGCTGGGGAGAGGTCCTTGCTGTCGTAATCCATGACGGCGGCGGGAAGGGCGTCTGTGCCTCCAAGAAGGTCGGGCCCGTCTTCCGCGTTCCTGACAATCCCCGGTTCGGGATTCATCTCGTCCGAAGCCATGTCCTTGTCCAGAACGAGGATGATATGGTCGTCCGGGAAACCGCGGCTGCGGAGCATCTGATACACGCCGAGCACATCTGCCTGATGCCGATAGTTGCTGAAACCGTTGCTGCCCTGCACGAGGACAGCATACTGGCAGTCGAGTTCGGGATAGCTGAAATCCGCGCCGCCCGAAGCCTGGGAGTCGAAATCGGACCTTGCCTGCTGCTCGCTGTAGAGATATCGCCAGGCGGCGTTGGCATCGGCGGTACGGCCTCCGGATCCTCCGAAATAACCCCGGTGATGGATTTCACCGTCCAGAATCTGCCAGAGGACATAGGTGGTTGAAGTGGCCGCGGTGTAGGTCTGACTGTCGAAACTGATTTCTCCTGACGCACCGATGAAGTGAAGCAGCCGCCCCTGCTCGAGTGCATTCAGATACACTTCCATGGATGTGGCGTTCCAGGCAGCTCCGCCGAGTTCCTCTCCGTCGGCGTTCATGGTGATGTCGATGATGGCATGGTTGAAAGCCTTGTTGTCGGCATCCCCGCCCGAATGTTCCACATGGCATGCGGCGAAACCGACGACCATGAGCGCATCGTAAAACTTGCATTCGGCGAAGCCGGGTTTGGAACCGAAACGTACCTCGTAGCTGAGTTCGAAACCCGTGGAAGGGTCTGCGTAGGGCGAAAATCCTTCGTATCCCTGCAGGATATTCCATGAACGCGGCCCTATGGCATCCACATCTTCTTCATAAAAGCCAGGGATTGCAAAATATGTGTTGTACGCCGATTTGAACAGCTGCCAGTATTTGTCGTTGGCGGGGTCGTCGGGATCCGTGCTGTCGTGAAGCAGGCTCCAGAATTCATCGTTCATAACCGCTGCGCGGTTGGCGCGGGCCACCTCATACATCTGATCCGCCGTTTCCGCCACGCAGAAAACAGCGGACTCCGCCACTCCCTGCCCGGTTGCAACCGCACGGTATTTGTCGAATATGGAAAGCAGTTCCTGCGTGTTGCCGTACTGCAGGTTCTGCTGGAGGATGATATTGTTCTGAAGTGAATAGAACGGCGCCCAGTAGTTGAATGTCATTCCGTATGCATCCACGGGAGAGAAAAATGCGGCCTTCGGACTGCGTATGATGGTGTCGTAGTACTTGCTGACAGAAGCATAACGGGTCATCATCAGGCCGGTGAAGGAGACGTCACTTTCCGTCAGGGCCCATAGGAATGGCTCCTTGTTTATATTCAGGCCGCTCGTCGTAACTGCATACCGGCGTATAATGTCTTCGCTGGTCGCCGTCGGCGCCATGAGAGGCTTGAGCGTTCGTTTGCAGGCAGGAGCGAAGTCGGCGATGTTCTCGTTTCCGAAAGGCCCCACAACTGCAATCACATCTTCCCTTCCGGCCAGTTCGCGGCTCAGCTTCACAAGGTCTTCCGACAGTTCGTCGTACCATTCAAGTTTGAGGTCGATTGCGACGGCGTTGTGTCGCTGCGCTTCCCGAAAGTTGTCCAGGAACCATTTCGCCGTGCGCTCAAGCCGCTTTTTGGAAGTTTTGTCGCCAATGGGCGCCACGACGGCTACCGTGCGTTCTGTCCAGTGACGCTGGCTCTGATACACCGTCTCTTTATTCCCGCATGCCGTCAGGATCAGGCCCGCGGCGATGCACAGCAGGATACCAATCAGCCTTTTACTCATTCCCGGCCTCCTTTTTCATGGCGTCTGCGTGTATGGTTTGGAGCAGATCTTCCGGCAGATAACGTTCAATGATGGCTTTCTGCAAATCGGTGTAGGGATGCAGGACGACTTCCGTCCATCCGTCGGCAAATGACAGGGTCTGGTGCTTTGGCATCCCCTCTGAAGACAGCCACTGGCCGATGCACAGGTCAATGGCCCTGTCGATATGTTTGACTACGGAAAACGGGCAGTGGTTAGAGATGCTGACAACGTCGATGCCTATATAATCAAATCCTCCGAACAGGCCGCTCATGCGGTAGAATGTGCCGGAAGCGCCCCCGCACACCGGAAATACGAGCTGGGCGATCGGGAGGGTTTCGGAGTCGTAGACTATGCGCATCGCGTCTTCGTCGTCAATCCTGAATCCGCCCCCTTCTTCATCGGAAATCCATTCCACCTGAAGCTCATGGTCATCCCCGGTCAGGACGTATTTTGCATTGAAGCCTTCTGTAAAACCTTCCACGGACCCCCTTATGGCCGACGCCAGAGGATTTGCGGCAATCAAGAGCAAGTTGTCCGAGAACGCGGTTGCGACCGCTCCGGCCTCGTACATGGCGCTGTAATACGGCAGGCAGATGGTGGATCCTTTGCCAGGAAGCGGATCCTTCGTTTCAAGGTACAGCAGGTCAGCGCGCGGACATGCTCCCAGCTCATCGCTGTGCCGGCGGAGATAATCGTCGTATTCGCTCCCCGCCACTATGAGAAGTCTCCGCACCGTGTCCCGGAGCATTGACATCTGCTCGAAATAAGTCTGGAGGATTGCAAGGCCCTCCGCGCTTGTGGACGGTGAAAACTGCATTGTGCGCAGCCCGTTTGCGAGGGCGGTCCGCTCGACTCCGGCATAAATCAGATCGTTGTAGCTCCTGTCGCCCAAAGCGCCGGGATCGTACACGACTGTCACCAGAGCTTTGCCGGAGGGGACGTCGGCGGGGTCCGGTTCATAATGTGCCTTCCTGCACCCCATCGCCACCAGGGCAATTGCGGTCATCAGCAGATATTTTGCAGGCAGAGTATTCATTTTGCATTCTCCTGTTCTGCAAAATTACCTTTTTTTTCGTAATTTCGCGGCCAAGAATGAAATGATGAAAATAAGAATTATGAAAAAGTTTAGTTTTATGCTTGCAGCTTTCTGCTGCTTCCTTGGTTTGTCGACAGTGGTGTCATGCAGTAAAGACGACGGAGAAGAGACAAGTGAACTTCAGCGTGTGCTGTACAGCGAACTCGGCTTGCCGGATGACGGATCCAACAGCTCGAAGTATGGAATCAGCGACGAAGACATCGAGACCCGCGCAAAGGGAATGGGTGTCGAGGCTGCCGCGCTGAAGGCAGTCTGGAAGGTGGATACCGGCGGTCACGGTGGTTTCCTGGCCAATGGCGATCCTATGATTCTTTTCCAGGGACATATCTTCTGGCAGCAGCTCAGGACGAGGGGCCTTAATCCTCAGAATTACGTGAAAGGCAACGAGGATATTCTTCACCAGAAGCTGGACAAATCGAAGTTTGTCGGCGGAGTCGGTGAATGGGAACGTCTTGAGAGGGCCGTCGCGATTCATGAAGATGCCGCTCTCTCTTCTGCGAGCTGGGGCATGTTCCAGATAATGGGTTTCAATTACGGAAAGTGCGGCTGCAAGTCCGTGCAGGAGTTTGTTTCCAAGATGAAAGAAAGCGAGGTCGCTCAACTTGATTTGTTCGTGGCTTTCCTGAAATCGAATTCAAAGATGGTCGAGGCTCTCAAAAACCGCTCCTGGGTAGAGTTTGCCAGACTTTACTACGGCCCTACAGAGTACAATATCTACGCTGAAAAGCTTTCCAAGGCATACGCAGCCCTCAAGTAGGATATAGCAAATTGCATTTTTCAGATGCGCTTCTTTCCGGAAAAGGAGCGCATATTTTTTACTTCAAGCAGCGATTGTGGCTGATACTCAATAACGACCGTTTTGTTATCGGACTAGCGGATGAAGTGCATCGGCGCCCATGGCTCGTCTCCGCGGCCGGGTGCAGGCTTGCCGGCGATATTCGCGCCGTTGGAATAGAAGGACCGCTGTATGATGGACAGAAGCGCACCGTTGGGCTGCCCGTAATATACTGGAGATTCCGTTGTCGCCGTCTACGTGGTAGGTGTTACCCAGGGAACGTGCAGTTAATGGCGCTGGTCCTTCATAAGAAATGGTTCTCAGAACTGACTACGCAGGAGCTGTATGAGCTGCTACGGATTCGTAACGACGTTTTCGTCGTGGAGCAGGACTGCGTGTATCAGGACTTGGATTACGATGACCGCCGGCCATGCATCTCTGGCTCACGGAAGATGACAGTTGCAAATTCAATAGTCTGGAGTGGACAACTCCCAAAAGCAGAACTGCCGATAGACTTTAGCTTGGCGGGGAACGAAATTGTAGTTAACCCCTCACAACCGAGGAAAGCCTCGTCCTCTATTTTTGTCAAGGTGTCAGGCAGATTAACACTTTC
>JAFPFL010000074.1 GCA_017425545.1 Oscillospiraceae bacterium
CGTCGGCTTCCGCCTCTTCGGCGTGCCGGGGATGATCCTGCTGCCGCTGCTGGCAATCGTCGTCAAGCAGTTTCTGCCGCCTGTGCAGCAGAATGAAATCCGCACAGAGCCCGCAGACGAATGACGTGCGCCCAAGCGCATGAAGTACCGCTTTCTGGCAGGCACATCACCCTCCCCGCCCCAGCGGATCGATCGCAATCTCCTGCCTTCCTGTTTTTCTCGCCGGCTGCAGCGGTCTTGCCATGCACAGGTACCGCCACTCGTCGCAGACGTGGTCCTCGAGGGTCGTGTCGAGGTCCTCGGGACGCCGGGGGTCGTAGACCATCAGCGGCACCGTGCGCACAAACGCCTTGCAGGTGTCGAAGACGTACATCATCGGCACGCCGCCCTCGTCGAAGGCGAGGCGGTAGTGGCACTGCATCCAGCCCGGGACGCGGGCGTGGTCGCCGGGTGTGAAATACACCCGGTATTTTTCTGCGGTCTCGGCAATCGACTCGCCGCCGTTCTCCTCCCAGATCGCCGGGTCGGCGACGCCCTCGATCCGCCTGCCGCGCAGCCAGGGGTGCTCGGTTTCGATCCGGCGGATCTCTGAGAAGACCTGCTCGGTCGTCCACTTGACGCCCTCGTTCGGCGTCTTCGTGCAGCCGTAGAGCTCGAGGATGCGGTAGAGCCGCCCGTCGAAGTCCACGGCCCACCAGGCGCAGGAAAAGGGCTTCGCATAGCCCCAGTCGAAGGAGCGGTAGAGCTTCCACTCCCGCGGCGGGTCGAAGGCGGGGATCACGTGGGTCCAGAGCCCGCGGCGCTTTGCCTCGGAGGGGTCGAGGCCGGATTCGGCGCACCGGACCGCGTCCGGCGTCGCGCGGAAGTCCTCGAAGAACTGGCCCTCGAAGATGTCCCAGTCGCCCTCCAGCCAGGCACGGCGCAGCTTTTCCGGCAGGGCCTCGAGCTGGCGGACGTAGTCGGGCTGGGCGGCCATCAGCGCCTTGTTGTCGGTCACGAGGGACTGGATGAAGGTGTAGTCGGCGGGGTTCTCGCCGGGCTCGTACTGCCGGTCGATGAAGATCCGCTTGATGTAGCCGTGTCCCTGCCCGCCGGGGTTGCAGGTGTAGTAGATTCGCTTCGGGAACTCGTTCACGCCGCGCAGGCAGGCGGTGATCGTCTTCATCTGGTACTCGGAGAGCTGGGTCGCCTCGTCGAGGAAGATGCAGTCAAATTCAACGCCCTGCATCCGGTCGAGGTCGCCGTCGTTGTCGCAGTAGGTGAACTGGACCGTTGAGCCGTTCGGGAAGCGCAGGAGCTTGTCCTTGTCGTTGTATATGGCGATTCCGGCCAGCTCGGTGCGCAGGATCCGGATGTGATTGTTGATGAGCTCCGGGTAGGTCCGGCGGACGATCAGAATGCGGATGCCCGGATACCGCAGGGCCAGCAGCTTGGCCTTGGTCCGCACGGCCCACGACTTTCCGCCGCCGCGCGCCCCGCCGAAGCCGACGTGCTTCGTCCGCGCGAGGAGCATCTGTTCCTGTTTTTCGTTCGGCCGGTCAATGTATAACACGCCCACTTCTCATCCCCCCTTCGTCACCAGTCACCAGTGACTAGTCACTAGTGACTAGTGACTAGTGACTAGTGACTAGTGACTCGAATCACTCCGCCCATTTCTCCAGCCCGGACAGCTCCACGCGGACCTCGGTCTGCTCCGCCTCCGGTTCGCGGTCGAACATGCCGAGGTACTTCGCCAGCAGCTCGAGCGCCTTCTGCTTGTCGTGGAGCTTGATCTCGACGCCCTTGCCCGTGTCCTTGATGCCCGCGATCGCGGCGCGGCGGCTGTAGTCGAGGTCGCGGCTCTCGGTGATCACCGCCTGGCCGTCCTCGACGCGGACGTAGTCCGTGAAATCGGAGAAGGCGATCGCCGAGAGCTCCCGCAGGATCGCCGCCTCCGTGATCGGATAGACGCGCGGCTGCGTCTTCCAGGCCTGCCTCAGCGCGGTCTGCACCGCCGGCTCGCGCAGGAGCTTCTCCCCCGCGCGCTTCGCCCGCCGGCCGGAATAGCCCGCTGCCAGCGCGGCGGCCTCCGCGTCCCCGGACTCCAGAAAGGCCTCGACGAACCGCTCCGCCCGCGTGATCTCTTTCTGCGCCATCGCCCTTCCCCCTTCCAAGATTTAATCGGTTTCCCTGCCCGGCTTCCCGGACTCGCGCGCCGCGTCCTGCCGTTCGGCCAGGCGGTAGAGATAGTCCCAGAGCTGATCGATCTGCTCCTGGACGCTGCCCCGCAGTCTGGGCGGGTATTCCGCTTCCATCCCGCGCACCTCCTTCCGCCTACGCGTCGCTGCCCGTTTCGACCAGCCAGGAGATCCCGCGCAGCTCCATGCCGCCGGTGCCCTCGAGGCGAAGCCGGACGCCGCCGCTGCGGCGCGGATAGATCGGGAAGAGGGCGGCGCGGCGGCGGTCGGCGTGGAAGCTGCCCGCGAGCGTCCATTCGCCCCCGTCCCAGCTCAGATAGACCCGCAGCTCTGAGCCGGGATCGAGCCTGCCCTCGAGCTGGAGCCGCGAGACGTAGCGCTTCGTGCACAGGATCGGGCCGAGCGAGCCGGTCTCAGCCGACCAGGTGACGCCGTCGCTGTCCTTAGCCTCGCCGATGCAGCGCAAAGGCCCGCCGCGGTAGGCGTGGTAGTAGAGCCTGCCGCCGCTCGGGTAGGTCCCGGCAAAGTTTTCGTCGTCCTCCCGGTCCCAGAGGCCGGTGTCCGTGTGGTAGACAAACAGGTGCGGCATCCCGCGCTCGTCCTCCATCGCCGCGCAGTAGTCCTCGCCCAGGGCGCCCGCCGCGGTCCGGCCAAGAAATTCGCCCTCGAGGGCGTCGGAGATCCGCACCGGGAGCGTGCCGGTATAGCAGCAGAAGCCGTCGCGGGCGCGGTAGTAGAGCCTGTCGCGGATGACGACCGCGCTGTTTGATGCGTTCGGCGCGATCCCGTTCAGGCTGACCGTGACGACGCCGTGAGCGCCGCTTGCGGCGGGGTAAATCTTCTCGAGCCGGTCCTCGCGGAAAAAGAGCGGGCAGCCGCCGAGGACGGCCGCGCCGGTGAACGGCCCGCCCGAGCCGCGGCTGACGCGGTAGGAGTCGGTGGACAGGCCCTCGAAGACGGACCAGTTCCGGAAATCGCCGAGCTTGCTGCCGTAGAGCTCGTTGACCCCGCCGCCGCAGCGGCAGCCCCAGAGCCGGTTCTGGCAGGAGACGACGAAGTCCATCTCCGGCAGCGTGCGTTGCAGGATGACGAAGCTGCGGTCGCTCTCGGCCTGATCGTAGGTCCGGCGCTGGGAGATCAGGCCGGAGATCAGGATCCAGTCGTCCGTGCCCTCGGCGCGGCCGCCGGCGCCGGAGTCGTGGAACGCGTCCAGAACCTGCGCCTCGCCGTTGAGCACCGCCATGACCTCAACCTCGCCGCCCTGCTCGGTGGACAGGCGGGACGAGAGCGTGACCGCGTCGCCGGGATAAACGCCCTTCGCGATCCCGGGGATGCTGCACTTGACATAGCTCTGCACCTCTCGCCAGAGGCCCTCGGACTGCGACCAGGCGCGGACGGCGGGCGTCTCCTCGGAGGTGTCCACCCAGAAGCCGCCCTCGGGCGCCGTGGACGACCAGGCGACCGTCCGCGCGACGCCGTCCGCCCCGCAGGGCTCGAAGACCATGTGGCCGGCTGTGCATTCGTTCATCACTGCGATCGAGCCCCAGTCCAGATCCGCGCGCATCGCCATGCCGGCGGCCAGGCGGACCGTGTTCGCGTAGAGGCCGTCCGGGAAGACGCAGACCCAGCCGCCGAGGCTGACGAGGCTGCGCGGCTGATCGCCGTGCAGCAGGGTCCTGACGCGGACCTCGATCGCGTCGCCGTTTTCCGGCGCGGGTACGACGTCAACCGCCGAAGCCGGGAAGCTCAACGTGCCGCCCGCGAGGATCCAGCGGTTGCGGTACTGGTTGTAGACGAAGCGGAAATCGCCGTCCGCGGGACAGGCCGCGCGCAGGGCGGCATCGTCGACGACGGACGCGGTCATGCCTTCGGCCTCGGGCGTCAGCGTGAAGTACACCCTGCAGGGCAGAATGCGGGGCAGAGAATGGCCGCCGCACCAGAGCGAGCCGGAGGCGTCGAGGACGACGGGGCGGCCGTCGCCGCCGATTGCGAAGACGGCGGTGGTCGGGTTGCCGTCGAGAACGGCGGTCAGGGTCCGCCGCGGACGGACCGTCAGCAGCGGGGCGTGCCGGGAGGAGGCGTTCTCCATCTCGCGGAAGCTGCCGGCCGGCGCGTCGACCCGGCGGTCGTAGCCGAGGAAGCTCCCGATCCGGTAGCGCCGCCGCCCCGGAACGCGCAGATATGGGTATTTCATGACAGATCTCCTTTCGGGTGAGGGAATCACTGACGCGAGGGATTCGGGAACAGGGGACGGCAGACCTCCGCAGGGGCGCACACCTGTGCGCCGGCAAAAAGCCCGCCCTGCAGGGCTGAACTGTCCGGAGGACGATTCAGCATTTGATTCTCCGGCTGCACGGGCGCAGCTTTTCCAGCTTGACCGATTCGCGGCTCATCCGGACTTTGATTCTCCGGCTGCACGGGGCTACGCCCGTGCAGCCGGAACCTCAGAGCTGCTGTCTGCCGAAGGCTGACTGAGGGGGGTCAAACCTGCCGAATACTTTCCTCCGTCCCCTGTTCGCTGAAACTCAGTTCGCCTCGTCGACGCCGGAGTAGGCCGAGCAGGACTCGACCCTGACCATGCGGTTCGGGTAGAGAATCTTCGCGGCGTTCTCGAACTTATAGCCGACCGTGCTGAACTGGTTCAGCGGGCCGCCGATCTGGGACGCGTCCTTGATGATCATCTCCATGCCCATGCCCTCGGGGTCGACGACGCCGAAGGCGTCCTTGCCGAAGAACAGGGTGCCGTAGACCGCGCAGGGGCCGTCCTTGGACGCGCCGCCCTCGCCGGGCCAGAGCGTGTCCTCGCTGCCGGAGGTGCCGGCCAGAGTGACCGGAGCTTCCTCGGCGAGCCAGACGTACTTCCCGCTCACCGTCGCGCCGACGATCTCGCCGGTACCGGCGAAGGCGTTCGCGGACTTGTCGAAGAAGTGGACCCGGCGGCCGACCAGCGCCGCCGCGATCTCATCGGTCAGAGTCTCCTTGAGCGTGATCTTGACGCTCGAGACCGCGCCGAACTGCGCGCTCTGCGTGCTGTCGGCGGTCGTGTAGGCCGAGACGGTCAGGTTCGCCGTGTCGCCGAAGAGGTTGCCGCCGTTGAAGATCGGCGCCTCGGTGGACTCGACGAAGCGGACGCCGTGCAGCTCGCCGATCTCGCCCTCGAAGATCTCGCGGACCGACGCGTACTTGTGCACCTCGAGCCAGTCCGGGTGGGAGCGCAGGTCGTAGCTGACCGAGGGATGGATGACGGCGACGTACTTGTTGCCCTGGAAATAGGGCGCCTTCTGCTTCTTGAGGAAGGTGTAGGCCTTGTTGACGACGTCGGGCGTCAGGCGGTTGTTGTCGGCGGAGAGCTGGCAGCGGGCCGTCGGGGTGCCGGTCACGACGCCGTTGGCGTCGACGGTGTCGGCGTAGAGGACGGAGGTGCCGGTGCAGAGCTCGTTGCGGACCAGGGTGTCGGCGGTCTCGCCGCCGGCTGCGCCCATCTCCTCGGCGGCGCCGAGGATGACGTTGTCCACCGCGTGCAGGTTCAGGCGGTCGGAGATCGCGACGTAGTCGCCGTACTGGCGCACGGAGACCGAGATCGCAGACTCGCCGAACTTCTGGCCGGTGGGGATGACGCCCTCGACGAGGGGCGTCAGCGCCTTGTCGAAGGTGTTGAGCTTGCGCCACTCCACGGTCTCGCCGTGGCCGGCCGGCAGGAACTGGGACTTGCCGAGCTGGCTGAAGATCAGACGGGGTCTGGCGTTTTCGAGCAGCTCGGTGTCGTAATAGGTCTTCATCGCGGCGCTCATCGCGCCGGTGGTGTGGACCGCGGAGGCGTCAAAGGCGTTGGCGTCGCCCGCAGTCGTGTTGACGGTAAGATTCATGGGCATGTTTTTTCTCCTTTCATCCATTCAAGCATGTACGGTTGTTCGGGAAATCCTCCCCGAGCCGCTGCAGGCAGTTACCAGACGATCTCTTCGCCCTTTGCCGCTCTGCGGCGGATCTGGCGGCGCTGCTCCTTGGTCAGGCTGCGGGGGTCGGTGCGGAAGACGGCCGCCATCGAGCGGCTGCCGAGGCCGTTTTCGAGCGGCTGCTCGTCGCTCGGGCGGCGCGCCGCGCCCTCGCCCACCGCTGCGCGGGCCGTGCGCAGGTCGACGCCGTCGCGGAGCAGAAGGGCAAAGCGCGGGTTCTCGAGCGCCCGGTTCAGGTCGAAGGACGGGTCCTCGGCGCGGATGGCCTCCGCCTCGGCCCGCAGGGCGCGGTAGCGTTCATAGCGGCTTCTGTCCTCGGCCTGGGCCGCGAGCAGCTCCGCCACGGAGCGCAGATAGGCCTCGCGGTATTTGCCCCGGATCAGGGTCTCGAAGTCCGGCTCCGCCTGCTCCGCGGGAACCGCGGCAGCGTCCTTCTCCGCCGCCGGCTGTTCGGCTTCCTCCGCCGGAGCGGTCTTCCTGAGATTGGTTTCCTCGTTCATGGAATTCTCCTTTCTGATGTTGCTTTCATCTGTGCCTGCGGCGTCCCTCCGCGGGGGCGCAGCCGCCGGCTCAGTGGTTTGCAAAATAGGCGCGGATTCGCGCCGCGTAGGCCGGGTCGATGCCCGCCGCGGCGAGCATGTCGCTGCTCACGGACAGGCCGTGCTGCAGGGCCAGCATCGCCATGCGGTAGGCGTAGCTGCGGGCCGTCTTCTGATCGGCCTCCAGACCGCTGGCGGCGGCTGCCGCCTGCTTGGCCTCCCACTGCGCCTGCGCCTGGTCCAGCTCGGCCTGCCAGTGCGCGTTGTCGCGGTCGAAGTCCTGCTGCCAGTGGTCGTTGTCCCGGTCGAAGTCCTGCTGCCAGCGCGCGGCCTCAAGCGCGTCGAGGTAGGTCCGGTAGTCGCTGTCGTAGAGGCCGAGGGCCGCGTCGATCTGCGCGATCAGGTCCTTCGTCTCGGCGTCATACTGCGCCCGGGCGCGGTCGAAGAGCTCCGGCAGGAGCTTGCCGAGCTCGCCGAGCGAGGCGCGGTAGGCCTGCTCTCCGAGCTGGCCGGCGTAGCTCGAGGCGTAGCCTCCGCTCAGAGCCGCGGTCCTGCCGACCGTGTCCTCCATCGCCCGCCTGCCCTGCACCAGAGCCTGGGATTTCGCGCTCTGCCAGAGCGGATCTGTCTCCGGGTCGTAGGAAAAGGCCGGGCGGTTTTCCTGGCGGATCAGCAGGTCCTGCGCGGTCTGGTACCAGGGATCGCCCTGGCGCACCCACGCGCCGTTTTGATCCACGCTGTTGGGCGCGGCCCAGAGGACCCCGCCGTACCTGGTCTGGCGATAGACCTTGCCGCTCTCCGAGCGGTAGGTGGAGCCGACCGCGATCGGGGTCTCGCCGGCCTCGTCCTCGTAGACGTGTCCGTTGATGTACCAGCCGGTCTGCTTCTTTCCGTCCGGGTCGTAATATGCGACCTGGGTTGCACTTGCCATATCGTTTCTCCTTTCGATTGATTCTCAGAAGCGCAGCGCCGCCGCCCCCTGCGGCAGATGATGGCGCACGTAGTAGCCCGCGTAGCTCTGCCAGATCCGGTTGAAGGCCGCCGCGTCGTTGTTGTAGCGCTCGAACTCGCCGTTTTCGAAGTCGATGCGCATGACCAGATAGCGCACGTAGAGGTCGTCGAAGGGCCAGGGGACGAGCAGTTCGGTCTCGTCGTCCGCGCTTCCGTCGTAGATCCCGAGGGCCGGGGTCTCGCCGCAGCTCTCATAGAGCTCGGCGCGGATCTGCCCGTCGAGGGCGGAGAGCCAGAAACGCTTGAGCGAGGCGTCAAATTCGTTCGGGCGGCTCAGATCGGCCAGCTCGATCGCCGCTGCAAGGGTCATCTCTCCCAGTCCCCCTCTCCTTCGTCCTCGTCCTCCCCGGGCACGACCTCCGGCATGCCGATCAGCGTGCTCTTGAGCAGGCTTACGACGCCTGCAAGCACGCCGGTTCCGAAGACGCCGAGCAGGTTGATCGCCCGGACGCCGGCTGCCGCCGGGATCATCGCGATCATCGTCTGCAGCATCGTGTGGATCGCGCGGATCACCGCCGCGCGAATGAAAGTTCTTCCGTCTACCATCTCAGCTTCCTCCTTTCTCCAGATCCGCGATCCGGTGGTTGATGACCTTGATCTGCTCCTCCAGCACCGGGATGCGGCTGGCGAAGTCGTTGTGCGCGCGCACCTCGCGGGTCAGGTCGTCAAGCTTGGTGTCGGTGACCGCCTGCGCCACGCGCAGCCGGTCGGCGACCTGGTCCCGGGTCTTCTTGGCCGAGGCCCAGGCCGTGACGCAGACGCCGATCAGGGTCAGAAGTCCGCTCAGCGCCGTCACAAGCAGCTCGTTCATGTCATCCCCGCCTCCCGGCAGGGGACAGCGCAGTCTGTCCCCCCCTCTTCCGGCCCGTCGCAGTCTGTCCACCCGCCGGCGTCGTCCGCGCGGACGTCGATGCAGCAGGCGACGATTTCCCCGTCCGTGATGGCCTTCCCGTCGTCCGCGACGAGGCGGACGTAGTCCGTGCGGAAGCCGGCCTCAGACGGCCGGACGGGCGTGACCGTCATGCCGCCGTCCGGCCTGTTGAAATTGTAAAGTTGGATCGTCTGCATCGGTCATTCCTCCTCCGGCGGTGTGTAATTGTAGTTGATGGTCGCGTTCGTCGCGCCCCACGGCGCATTCGCAACCTCGCCCTCCGACCACGGGACGTTGATCTCAGTCAATTTGTAGCATGCCTGGAAGCCGTTGTTCGTGACGCCCTTTGCCGGCTTGCTCTTGAACGTCGCCTTTCTCAAGTCCGGCATCATCGAACAGGTCGCATAAAACTCGTTGATACCGGCAGGAAACACCAGCTCATAGATGCCGGAACCGACAAACGTTTGGTCCAGCTTCCCCTGAACCGTGTCCGGGATGTCGAGCTGTCTCAGAGAAACACAGTATCTGAACATATGTATGCCCATGCGCGTCAGATCCCGCGGGAGGGTCACCTCCGTCACGCGCCGATAGATGCCCCTGTCGTAGTTGCTGTACATGGCGTAATCGTTTCGTACGCCAATGCTTGTCAGATCGACCTTTGTCGGATAGCCGTCCGCATCGACCTCGGTCCAGATCACGCCGCGGGTCTGCCCCTGGCTTCCCGCGCCTCCGCGGAGCCGCGAGCGGATCAGATCCTGCAGCATGCTCATGTCGCCGCCTCCCATTCGCCGGCGGAGGTCTTGACGTAGACCTTGCCGTCTTCGAGGCAGTACATCATGCTGCCCGGGGCCACGCGGCCGAGGCGGGGCTCGCCGGTCAGATCGGCGATCGTCTCGACGATCCCGTCAAAGGTGTTGCTGTGGAGCTTTTCGCCCACGAGCTCAGTTCGAATCAGCATCTCGATTCTCCTTTCTGCAGGCAGTCCGGCTCACAGACCTGCGGAGACGGCGGAGCGGGAGGCGGCCTCCTGCTGCTGCCGGATGAACTCCGCCTGGCGTCTGCGCTGGTTTTCTGCCTCGCGGAGGATGTCCGCGACCGGGCGCGGGACGCGCACCGGCACGCCGCGCATGACCTTGTAGCCCTTGCCGTTGAGCCCGACGAAGACGTAGTTCTCCTCCCTGCCGGTCGCCCTCGGCAGCTGCACCGTGACCATCTCGCTCATCGGATCGTTGGTCTTGTTGGAATTCATATTCAGATCTCCTTTCAAAAATAAACAAATGTTCGAATAAAGCGTTTGAAAAAAGCGGCGCTGACGTCTGCCGTTTGCCGCAGGTCTGCCTGACTCAGGCCGCCGCGTTCAAAAATCCGGGTATCGGCGGCGCTCTGGGGTCAGTCCGCCCCGCGGCCGCTTGCCGACGTCCGCTCATCCCGCAGGGGGCGGCGCCCCCGATCCCCTATCCTCTCGGCTGCGTTGCCGCGGCGGCGCGGGCTCTCGCCTTCTCGGCGATCGCGTTCTTTTTGCGCTCGTTGCCGAGGACGTCGGTCTCGCGGCGGTGATACGCTTCGTTCTTCCCGCCCGCCCCGGTCGGTCTGCCCGCCGCCCCGGCACGGCTGCCGTCCGCGGCGCGGCGCAGGATCTCCGCGATCCCCGGGTCTTCCGTCCTCTCCTCTTTTTCGCCGTCCGCGAAGACGCTCCCCGCCGGCGCGATCAGGTCGCGCAGGCTCACAAGCTGCTGCCGCGCCTGCAGGAGCTGGTCCCGCAGGGTGCCGTTGCGTTCGATCCGCGCCCGGATCGCCTCCCTGCCCTTGAAGTCCATCATCTCGAGGGCGTCGAGCGCCTGGTCGCTGAGCTCCGGATTGAAGAAGCCGAGGCGGAAGAGCTGCAGCGCCATGTCGTTGTAGCTCAGGCGGTTGTAGGCGCTCTGCCGCTGGGCGGTGACCTCGATGTCGAGGCTGACCGGCTCCCGCGCCAGGTCGCGCGTGCGGTCGAAGCTCAGATAGTCGGCCTCCCCGGTATCGCCGGTCACGCGCAGGCGGCGCGGACCGTCGTAGAACTGGCGGATCAGCGCGATGACGCACTGGACCACCTGGCGGAAGCAGCGGTAGGAGTTCTGGATCTGGTCGCGGGAGAGCTTCCCGGACTGCTCCTGCATCGCCGCGATCGCCGAGGCCGCGGTCACCCCGCCGCCGACGCCGCCGTTGTTGACGTCGCGGTTGCCGGAGGTCTCCTTGATCTCGTTGATTTTCGAGGCGAGGACGTTCAGATAGTTGCCCGACAGCGGCACGACCGTGATCTGCCGCAGGGCGCTCTCCTCGATCGAGCCCTGGACGTGGACGAAGGGCCGCGTCCAGTCGGCGTACTCGGTCTCGTTGATCCCGTCGTCGCCGCGCTTGAGCCAGCGCGGAGTCGCCGCCGCGATGCAGTTGGCGACGATCGCGTTGTTCATCAGGTCGATCTGGCGCTGGGCGTCCTTGCAGAGGTCGATGTAGCCGAAGCCCGCGGGCGTGCCCTCCTCGGGGAAGAGCGGATCCGCAAAGAACGGGTACAGGCCGTGGTCGTAGAGACCCCGCGCCGCGAGGCTCTGCGTCCCGGGGATCCCCTCCCCGGTCTCGTTCTCGGTTGCAAAGAGCACGGTCTCGCCGACGAACTTGACGTAGTGCAGGACCGTCCTGCCGCCGACGCGCTTTTTGTAGTACCAGTCGACGACAGGGCTCCTGCCGGACGTATCCACCGCGTCGTCATAGAGATAGCGGGCCGTCTGCAGGGCCGCCGTGCCGCCCAGCTTGCCGGCGAGCTCCGGGTAGAGCTCGGTCAGCGCCTCGTTGTCCCATAGCTCGACGTGGAAGAGGTTCCGGCTCTGCTGCAGGTCGGAGACGCCGGGCTCCCAATAGAGGCTCAGCGGATCGACGCGCTCCACCGCAACGTCGCCGCGGCCGCCGCAGCGGCTGCGGTCCCAGAAGACCCCGTAGATCGCAACGCCCGCCTTGAGCTTCTTCCACCAGTTGTCCGACCAGGTCTTTTCAAAGTCGTTCTGCTCCAGGATCGCCGGCACGACCTTCGACAGCAGCCGCGCCTCGGCCTCGTCGTCCGCCGCGCGGGGCAGGCAGGCCGGCTCGGGGTAGGCGTCCATCGCGTCGGCGTGCTTGGACAAAATCACGTTGACCAGCCAGGCCGACCTGGTTTGGAGTCCCGTCGTCCCCTTCTCGGGGATGTGCTCCCAGTGGCGGAGCTTCCAGAACTCCTCGTTTTCAATGATGCGCCGCTCCAGATTCCGCTTGCCGGTCTGGTATTTCCGGAGCGTCTCCGCCGCCCGGCGGAGCTCCGCCTGGCCGATCGCGGCCGTGCGCGGCGTCGTTTCAGTTTCCATATCCTTCCTCCTCGGTCCGTTTTTCCGCAACAGCCTCCGCACGGAAGCCGTTCATTCTGTTTCGTCCTCGCCGCGCCGCCAGGCGTCGGCGCGGGCGCATTCCGGGCACTTGCCGTGCAGCTCTCGCCAGACCTCGCGGCTGTAGATCTCCGCGCCGCAGCGGACGCAGCAGCCGACGACGAGCGCCATCTCGGGGTCCAGCAGCTCCTGCCGCACCTCCACGATCATGCGATCCCTTCTTCCTGTCCAAATTATGGTACCTGTCCGGTGGTATCCTGCTGAAAGGATTCCGGAGCGCCCGGTTTTTTCTCCGATTCTGCGCTTCCGTTTACTTATCACCTTTTCAAGATACTTTCAGGCAAAGAAAATGCGCTCTGCTTCCTCCTCGGTCAGGCCGAGGAGCATCATGATCTGCCGGATCTCCGCGTTGGAGAAGCCGGATTTCCCGAAAATCTTCTCGAACAGTTCCTCGGGCGTCAGCTCCAGCGCGTCGGCGAGCTCGTCCGGGGCGAGATCCTCAAACCAGAGGCAGTTCATCAATAAATCCGTTCTCATTTTGATCCCCCTTCAGTCCTTTTCTGAGGACACCCATATTATACCACATTTTTGTCAATTTGTCAAGATACAATCTTGACTTTTCGGGAAACTTGTGTATAATAAAGATACCACGTAATTCGAAAGGGGTATCTATATGACCACTGGTGAAAAAATCAAGAAGCTGCGCAAGCAGGCCGGCATGACGCAGACCGAGCTCGGCGAGGCGCTGGGCGTCAAGAAAAACGCCGTCAGCAAATGGGAGTGCGGCCGCGTGACCGACATCCCCGCCGGCAAGATCAAGGCGATGGGCGAGCTTTTCCGGGTCCCCCCTTCGTACCTGATCGACAACGACGCGCGCAAGCCGCTGCCGCGGCCCGACGGAGCCGTCACGGACGAGGACATCAAGTTTGCCCTCTTCGGCGGCGACCAGGAGATCACCGACGAGATGTATCAGGAGGTCAGGCTCTTTGCCTCCTTCCTGAAGGCGCGGAACAAGCGCAAATAGAAAGGTTCTGAGCAGCCATGACCGAAGTCCCGGTTCTCTACCGCAGGGCGGAGGAATTGAATATCCCGATCTACCATCTGCCGCTGAGCGCGACGGGTTCGATCAGCATCCAGAACCCGGACGGGTCCTGCGCGATCGCGATGGATCTGCCGGGCAGGCACACCGAGACCGAGCAGCGGGTGCATCTGGCGCACGAGCTGGGCCACTGCGTGACCGGCAGCTTCTACAACCGGTATTCCCCCTGCGACGTGCGGAAGTACCACGAAAACCGGGCCGATAAGTGGGCGGTGGAGACGCTGATCCCGGTGGAGGCCCTCGACGAGGCGATCGCCGCAGGCCGCACGGAGCTCTGGGACCTCGCGGACTGCTTCGGCGTCGACGAGGCGTTTATAAAGAAGGCCCTGAGCTGGTACGTCCACGGCAACCTGGCCTCGGAGCTGTACTTTTGATTCAGGGAATCGCGGCGCGAAGGGAATCGGGGACGGGGAGAAGCATCCGCGCGGAAAGTCTTCCCCCTGCGGGCTGAACTGCCGCAGTTCAGGATTTGATCCTCCGGCTGCGCGAGCGATACGCGCGGGGTCTGAAACCGATGGGGCTGTTGCAAAATGCACAACCTTCAAAGATTATGCAGGCTCCCGGCAGGGGAAGTGTGAAGGGGGCGGTCTTGGAGCCCCCTTCACGTTCAATCACCCGCCCGCAGGCGATGGTTTTTGCCGGAATCGGCAAAAAC
>JAFPFL010000075.1 GCA_017425545.1 Oscillospiraceae bacterium
GTCCTCATAGTTCTGCCGCAGAAAGAGCAGGTAGAGGACGAAGACGATGATCGAGGTCAGAAGGGAGAAGAGGACGGCCTGCCGGTCCTTGAAATAGACCAGCAGATTGCGGCGCGTCAGGCCGAGAAACTGTTTCATATCTGGAACTCCTTTCCGGTCAGCTTCAGGAAGACGTCGTCCATCGAGCCCTTGACGACCTCGTAATCGGTGATCTCGTTGCGGTGCGCGGCCAGAAAATCCGTGATCGAGCCGCGGAAGGGGAGGTTGTAGTGATCGGCGTCGTAGGTGAAGCTGCGGCCCGCTAACACGGCGCTGTTCGCCTCGGTGCGGGGCGCGTACCAGAGCAGCCGGTTTTCGGCGTACTGCGTCTTGAGCGCGGCGGGCGTCCCCTGGGCGATGATCCTGCCGTGATCGAGGATGACGACGTTGTCGGCGTCGCGGGTCTCCTCCATGTAGTGCGTGGTCAGGAAGATCGTCATGCCGTGCTCGCGGCGGAGATGGTCGATGTGATCCCAGACCAGCTTCCGGGAGGCAGGGTCAAGGCCGGTGGTCGGCTCGTCGAGGAAGAGGACCTTCGGGTTGTGCAGCAGGGCGCGCACGATGTCCACGCGGCGGCGCTGGCCGCCGGAGAGTTTGCCGTAGCGGTGCTTCCAGATCGAGTCGAGCTCGAAGCTCCGCAGGAAGGGCGCGATCCGCTCGCGCACCTCGGCCGCGGAGAGACCGTAGTAGGAGCCGCGGCTGATAAGGTTTTCGCCCACGGAAAGAATATCGTCGAGGACGGAGTTCTGGAAGACGATGCCGATGTCGGCGCGGATCGCGTCGTCGTCATGGCCGAGGCGGTGGCCGAGTATCTCGGCCTCGCCGGAGGTCTTTTTCAAAATCGTGCAGAGGATATTGATCGTCGTGGACTTGCCGGCGCCGTTCTCGCCGAGGAAGGCGAAGAGCTCGCCCTCGTTGACGCAGAAGGAGATGTCGTTCACGGCGGTGACGTCCCTGTAGCACTTTACCAGATGTTCCACAGTGATAGCGTTGCCCATAGTACCTCCCGCGGCCGCCCGCAGAAGCGCGGCGATTTGCAGCAGCGTGCAGCGAATTGCAGCGGCGTGCAGCGAATTGCAGCAGCGTGCAGCGGCCTGTTGTTCATCCCGGCTATTATACTACAGATCGGCTGAGAAATCAACAAGGGGATTGGAGTCAGGGAATCGTGGGCGGAGGGAAAAGGAAATAGGGGATGGGAGTTACGGATCGGCATCAGGCACCGGGAGAAGCGCCCCCTGCGGAGCGCAGCTGGCGCTGCCGCCCCCTCCTCCGCAGACAAAAAAACAGCACCCTCTCGGGTGCTGTTTTCCGTGGCTTATTCCGTGCTCTCCGGCGTTTCGGTCTGCTTCGGCCACGGGTGGGCCGCGTCGACGATCGCGTGCTCCAACAGGTAGTTGTGCCAGAGGGAGTAGTACTTCGCCTTCAGGTGAGCGCCGTCGCCGGTGTACTCGCTCGGCAGGTGATCGGTACCGTCGTTGAGACAGTCGTTGACCTCCAGATAGAAGATATCCGTGCCGTTGGCAAGCGCCTTGATCTTTTCGTTTTTCTCTTTGATCCCGGCGGTCGCGAAGACCGGGTAGTTCTGCTCGTGCTTCTGCGTCACGTAGAGGATGCTCTGCAGGTAGATCAGCGCGTCCGGCTGGGCGGCGCGGATCTCATCGACGACTTCCTTGTATTTGCTCGCAAAGCTGTCGGTGGCGTAGCCGACCTCGTTGATGCCGAGCATCAGGTAGATCTTGCCGAACTTCTCTCCCTTGAGCAGGGCGCGCAGGCCGTTGTAGCCGTAGGCGGCGTCCGTCGTTTCCATGATCTTGTAGATCGTCATGGACTGGCTGGAGTAGTGCCTGGCGTTGCCCATCGGGCTGTAGAGGCACAGGCCGTCGGTGCGGGAGTCGCCGATGAAGAGGACGTCGTCAAAATAGCTGTCGTCGACGGTCGTATAGGTCTTGACCGCGGGTTCCGTCGGGGCCTCGGTGGGCGCCTCGGTTTCAGGCGCCTCGGTTTCAGGCGCGTCTGTGGGCGTGAGTTCGCCGGACTCGGTCGGTATCAAGTCGGCGCTGTCCGTGGGCGCGTCCGGCTTCGTCGCCTCTTCGGTGGCGGCGCCGGGGACGAAGTCAGGCGCCTCGTCCGGCTTCTTCGAGCAGCCCTTGAAGGCCATAATCATCAGGAAGACGAGACCTGCGGCGATCAGGGTCAGGACCAGCGGCGCCTGGTTGATGAGCGCGGCCAGGCCGACGGGTTGTTTTCTGTTTCTTTCCATTTCAGTACCTCCGGATCAGAACGCGGCGTAGCCCATCGGGTCGCTGCCGCTCTTCTGCAGATGATAGACGGTGATCCAGAACAGGATCGCCATTGCCGCGGACAGCACCCAGCGTCCGACGCGGCTGTGGTTGAGCTTCAGAAGCCACCGCTCCAGATAGGGGAAGCAGAGGAAGGTTCCGACCAGGACGTATGGCCCGATCGCATTCCACTTGTCCCAGAAGTCCAGCTCAGACGCGCCGCCGGACTGCCCGGCAGCGGGGAAGAGCCTGCCCAGATAGACGGACAGTTCGCCGTAGTCGCGGATCGTGAACATGACCCAGGTCACGAGGATCGGGATCAGCACCCAGACGTGGGCGAGGAAGGTGACAAAGCCGTTCCAGATCCTGCTGACGGCGGGGTTTTTTTCCAGCCGCCTGCCGATCTGCAGACGCTCAGTAACGTAGGTTTTCCAGAGCCGCTCGAGCACGATGCACGCGCCGATCGTCAGACCCCAGAGCAGGAAGTTGAGACCGTTGGCGGGCTTCCGGAGCACCAGGACCGAGATCGGGATCATCGCGATCAGCCAGATGTGGCCGAGGATCTTGACCGGCAGCGGGGAATCTCCGTCCTGGTCGTTCTCCCGGAATCTGCGCGACATCGCGCGGCTCCAGATCGGGTCGGCGATGACCGCCGCAGTGGCGAGCAGGCCCCAGATCAGGTACTTGGCCGAAAGGCCGTTGGCGTGCCACAGCGAGGTGAGCAGCCAGACCAGCAGGACGTTTGCGATCGTCCGGCACAGGCCCTTGCGGCTGCCGCCGAGCGGGATGTAGACGTAATCCTTGAACCAGCGCATCAGGGTCATGTGCCAGCGCCGGTAGTAGTCGCCGATCGTGCGCGCCATGTAGGGGTAGTTGAAGTTCTGCGGCAGCTTGTAGCCGAGGGCGCCGGCAATGCCGATCGCCATAAAGGTATATGCCTGCCAGTCGACGAAGATGTTCAGGCTCGTCGAGATCGCGCCCAGCCAGGCCAGCTTCGTGTCGATGGATTCGTAGCCGATCGTGGACAGCGCCTCGTACTTCCCGCCGAAGAGGACGCCGAGCTTGTCCGCCACCAGGACCTTCATCGCCAGACCCGTGATGAAGTAGCTCAGGCCGGTCTGCACGTTGGAAAGGGAGTAGCGCGGCCGGTCAAACTGGCCGGAGAGCTCGTCGTAGCGGGTGATCGGGCCCTGAATGTACTTCGGGAAGAAGAACGAAAAGCTTGCGAAGCGGAGCGGATCGATTTCGGCGCGGATCGTGCCGCGGCCGATGTCCGCCAGATAGGAGATGAAGGAGAACAGGTAGAAGCTCGCGCCGAGCATGCTCACGTCGAGCAGCTTGAAGCCGACCAGCGCGACCACGTTGAAGGCGGCGGCGAAGCCCATCGCCGCTTTCCGCTGGCTTGTCCGCTCCACGCACAGGCCGAGCAGGAAGTTGGCCGCCGTGATCACAAGGGCCCAGATCGCGGCCGGCCAGGAATTGACCGCCACGAAGACAGCGCCGGCGGCCAGCAGCAGATACCGCCGCAGCCGTTCGGGGCAGAAGCCGTACAGGATCAGAAAAACCGCGAACGCGATCAGAAACGCGATACTGTTGAACATCATTTTGGAGGACTCCTCTTTGTTTCTGCAAAATCATAGATACTATACCACAAAGCGTCGGCAAAATCAATCCGTCACAGGCGAAAATTGCCGGAGAATCGCGGAAACGCAGGCTCAGGACGGAATTGGCTTGCGTTTTGGCCCATGATGTAGTATGATAAACAAAATATCAACGCCGGCGCCCGACGGCGCCCAGTCAGAGGAAGAAACCATGTCAGAAGAAACCAGAGAAATACGCAGCTTTTCCGATCTCGGCCTGCCCGAGGCGATCTTGAACACCCTGGAGCAGCGCGGCTTTGCCTGGCCCACAAAGGTACAGGCTGAGGCGATCCCGCCGTTTTTGGCGTGGAAGGACGTGATCGCCAAGGCGCCCACCGGCACCGGCAAAACCTTCGCCTTCGGCATCCCGATGATCGTCCACGCCGACCCCGCCTGCGAGGACATCCAGGGCCTGATCCTGGCCCCGACCCGCGAGCTCGCGATCCAGATCGGCGACGAGCTGCGCGCCCTGCTGCCGGGCTATCCCGACATCCGCGTGGCGGTGCTCTACGGCGGGCAGAAATACGAGCCCCAGATCAAGCAGCTCAAGAAGAGGCCCCAGATCGTCGTCGCGACCCCGGGCCGCCTGATGGACCACTATAAGCGTCACGCCCTGCGGCTCGACAGCGTCCGCACCGTCGTCCTCGACGAGGCCGACCGGATGCTCGACATGGGTTTTTTCAAGGACGTGACCCACATCATCGACAAGACGACCGGCCGCCGCAACCTCGGCCTCTTCTCCGCCACCTTCTCGCAGGAGGTCATGACGGTCTCCTGGATGTACCAGCGCGACGAGGTCGAGATCGTCGTTAAGCCCGTCGCCGAAGAGCGGCCCGACATCGACCAGTTCTCGGTTACGGTCCCGGCGATGGAGAAGGCCCAGGCCGTGCTGCGCCTGCTGCGTCAGGGCGGGGCCGAGCGGGTCATGATCTTCTGCAACACGAAGCACATGTGCCAGCGCCTGAGCGACGATCTGGTCCGCGCCGGCGTGGACGCCGACTGCATCCACGGCAACATTGCCCAGAGCCAGCGCGAGAAGACGATGCAGCGCTTCCGCGACGGCAAGCTGTCCGTTCTGATCGCCACCGACGTCGCCTCCCGCGGAATTGACATCGACGACGTCGACTGCGTCGTCAACTACGACGTCCCCGAGGAGAACGAGTACTACGTCCACCGCATCGGCAGAACCGGCCGCGCGCGGAAAAAGGGCGTCGCCTGGTCGATCATCGGCAGCTTCCCGGAGCAGGTGAAGCTCGACGAGATCGCCCGCTACTCCCACTATGAGATCCGCCGGATGGCCTTCACGGAGGACGGCATGGAGCCGGCCGAGCGCAAGCAGCCGACGCCTGTCCGCCGGAAACGGTGAGCGCCGCCGCCCGCGGCTGGCTCCTGCTCTGCGCCGACCTCGCAGACGGCGCCCGCCCGCTGACCTCCGCCCAGCTCCGCGAGCTGCGGCTGCATCTGCGGCGGAGCGAACGCAGAACTGACGATCCCGATCGCCCCCTCCGCGTGGAGGACCTGCGGCTCGCCGGGCTCGATGAGGAAGGGGCGGCCCGCGTGCTCGCCCTGCTCGAGCGCGAGACAGCCCTCGACGCCTATCTGGAATCCGCCCGCATCTTCGGGATCCGTCCGCTCACGCTCGCCGACCCGGAATACCCCGCCCGGCTCCGCCGGCGGCTCGGGCCGGATGCGCCGCCCGTTTTGTTCTGTCGGGGCAATCTCGGCCTGCTCTCCCGCCCGACGGTCTCCCTGACCGGCTCCCGCGTCCTCGATGAAGCCTCCGAGGCATTCGCCGCCGCGGTCGGCCGCCTGGCCGCGAAGGAGGGGAAGGTCCTGGTCTCGGGCAACGCCGTCGGGGCAGATTGCGCTGCGCAGAGCGCCTGCCTGCAATCCGGCGGGGCGATCGTCGCCGTTGTTCCGGGCGAGCTCGAGAACTGTGTGCCGAAGACGGACCGCGAGCTCTATCTCTGCCAGACGGGCTGGCACCTGCCCTTTACGGTCTGGCGCGCCCTTGAACGCAACCGTTTGATCTACGCCCTTTCCGGCCACGCCCTGATCGCCCGCAGCGGCGTCCGGGGCGGCACCTTCTCCGGCGCCTCCGACGCGCTGGCGCGCGGACTTTGCCCGGTCTCGGTCCGCGACGACGGCAGCGCCGGCAGCCGGGCGCTCATCGCCCTCGGGGCGGCGACAGTGCAGACGCTCTCCAGCCTCGACCCGCCGCCCGCCGCCCAGCTCCCGCTTCCGGACTGAGGCGTTTTTATCCCGCGCTGGGTGAAATCGTCCCGCACAAAGATTCCCGTTGTAATTTTGAAAAAAGTATGCTAAGATAGGAAAAAGGGGCGCGGCTCCTTTTGAACTGCAACTGATTTCTGGAGGTTTTATTATGTGTGGTATCGTAGGATATCTTGGCTGTCGGCAGGCTGCGCCGATCCTTCTGGACGGTCTGGCGAAGCTGGAATACCGCGGCTATGACTCCGCCGGCATCTGCGTCTACTCCGACGGCGAGCTCAAGGTCGCCAAGGCCAAGGGCCGCCTGGCGAACCTCAGCGGCCTGATCGACGGCGGCCGCGCCATTACCGGCACCTTCGGCATCGGCCATACCCGCTGGGCGACGCACGGCGCGCCCTCCGACGTGAACAGCCATCCCCAGATGGCGGACTCCGGCAGGATCGCCGTGGTCCATAACGGCATCATTGAAAACTACCTCAAGCTCAAAGAGGAGCTGATCAAGAAAGGCAAGGTCTTCCTGTCCGAGACGGACACCGAGGTCATTGCCAACCTGATCGAATACTACTATGACAAGGAACCCGATTTCCTCGGCGCGGTGCGCAATGCGGTCGGCCAGCTCGAGGGCAGCTACGCCCTCGGCATTATGTGCCGCGACCTGCCCGGGACGATGATCGCGGTCAAGAAGGAGAGCCCGCTGATCTTCGGCTTCGGCGAGGGCGAGAACTTCATCGCCTCCGACGTGCCCGCCATCCTGCGCTACACGCGCAAGGTGGTCTACATGAACGACGGCGACATGGCCGTCTTTACCAAGGACTCCGTCCAGTTCTACGACGCCTTCGAGGACCCGGTCGAGAAGGAGATCGAGACCATCAACTGGGACATCTCCGCGGCCGAAAAGGGCGGCTATCCGCACTTCATGATCAAGGAGATCCACGAGGAGCCCAAGGCCGTCCGCGGCACGCTCTCGCCCCGCATCCGCGACGGCAGAGTCGTCCTTGACGACATCGAGCTGACGAAGGAATACCTCGAGAAAATCAGCCGGATCTACGTCGTGGCCTGCGGCTCGTCGTACTACGTCGGCTGCCTGGCCAAGTATATCCTCGAGTCCACGACGCGCAAGCCGGTCGAGCCGATCCTCGCCTCCGAGTTCCGCTATTCCGAGCCGGTCCTCGGCGAGGACACCCTTGTCATCATCATCAGCCAGTCCGGCGAGACCGCCGACACGAAGGCCGCTCTGCTCGAGGCCAAGGAGCACGGCGCGCGCACGCTTGCCATCGTCAACGTGGTCGGCTCCGCGATCGCCAAGGCCGCCGACGACGTGATCTACACCTGGGCCGGCCCCGAGATCGCGGTCGCCACGACGAAGGCCTTCACGACCCAGCTGTGCGTCATCTATCTGATCGCCCTCTATATTGCCGACACGCTGAACACGATCAGCCCCAAGGAATACGCGGCGATTGTCGACGAGCTGACCGTTCTCGACAAGAAGGTCGCCCTCTGCCTGACCTCCGAGAAGATCCAGAAGATCCGCTACTACGCCCAGCAGTACTTCAACAACCGCGACGCCTTCTTCATCGGCCGCAACATGGACAGCGCCGTCTGCCTCGAGGGCAGCCTGAAGCTCAAGGAGATCGCCTACATCCACTCCGAGGCCTATGCCGCGGGCGAGCTCAAGCACGGTCCGATCTCCCTGATTGAGGACGGCACCCTGGTCGTCGCGGTCGCCACCGTGGATAAGCTCTTCGACAAGACGATGTCCAACGTCAAGGAAGTGCGCGCCAGAGGCGCCGACGTCTTCGGCGTCACGACCGAGAAGCACGCCGAGGAGATCGGCAAGACGATCCCGTCGGTGATCCTGGTTCCCGAGACTCATCCGCTGCTCCAGCCGAGCCTGACGATCATCCCGCTGCAGACCTTCGCCTACTACGTGGCGCTGCTCCGCGGCTGCGACATCGACAAGCCGAAGAACCTGGCGAAGTCCGTCACCGTGGAATAAGCTTCTCTGAAAGGAAGGGTTAATATGGCAAAGTTACCGAGCAACACCATCTGGAGCGACCGCAAGCGCACCGTCTTCGGTCTGCCGTGGTCCTTCACCAAGTACATCCTCACCGACGACAAGCTCCTGATCGACAAGGGCTTCCTGCGCCAGAAGGAGGAGGAGATCCGTCTCTACCGCATCATGGACGTCTCGCTCAGCCGTTCCCTGTTCGAGCGCCTCGACCGCGTCGGCACGATCCACTGCTGCTCGTCCGACCGCACCTCGCCGGAGTTTGACATCCGCCGCATCAAGCACTCCCGCGACGTCAAGGACTTGATCTCCGATCAGGTGGAGAAGCAGCGCGAGGCGCGCGGCGTCACGGTCCGCGAGGAGATGTACACCGGCGGTCCCGACGGCGACCACGACGGCAAGAACGACCTGTCCGAAAAGAAATAAACTCCCCAAATGGCCTGCCATGTGCAGGCCATTTTTACCCATTTCGCGCCCCTGCGGAAACCCGCTCCGGGCCGTCCGAGCCAATATTTTGCATATGAAGGTGAGAGAATTGAACGAATCCTGCAAATCCTGCCCGTTCTACCGCGCCGGCTGCCGGATCTACCAGGCGGTCTTCAAGCTCGGCATGTACGTCATCCCCTGGGGCATGCCGCAGACGATCGAAGGCCCCGGCTGCATCCGCAAGCTGCCCGACCTGATCCGCTCGCGCGGCTTTGACAACGTCCTGATCGTCACCGACGAGGCCCTGCACACGAAGCTCCGCCTGCTCGATCCCTTCCTCGCGGAGATGAACCGGCTCAATCTCCGTTACACGGTCTACGACAAGGTCCAGCCGAACCCGACCGACGTCAATGTCCGCGAGGGCGTCGAGATCTTCCGCAAAGAGGGCTGCCAGGCCATCGTGGCCTTCGGCGGCGGCTCGCCGATGGACTGCGCCAAGGGCATCGGCGCCTGCCACGTCAAGAACAAGTCCGCCGAAAAGCTCCAGGGCCTGTTCAAGGTCCTGCACCGCATTCCCACCATCTTCGCCGTGCCGACCACAGCCGGTACCGGCTCCGAGACCACGGTCGCGGCCGTCATCACCGACTCCCAGACCCACCACAAGGCCTCGATCAACGACGTCAGCATCATGCCGAAGTACGCGATCCTCGACCCGGAGCTGACCGCGGGCCTGCCCGGCAGCATCACGGCCACCACCGGCATGGACGCCCTCTGCCACGCGGTGGAGGCCTACACGAACCACACATACAACTCCCGGCTCGAGCAGAAGCTCTGCCGCGACGCGGTGCGCCTGATCCACGACAATCTCCTGGCTGCCTATGCCGACGGCAAAAACCTCAAGGCCCGCATGGCGATGCAGAAGGCCGCCTTCTATGCAGGCCGCGCCTTCACCCGCGGCTGCGTCGGCAACGTCCACGCCCTCGGCCACACCCTCGGCGGCCTCTACGGCACCCCGCACGGCCTGGCCATGTCGGTGATCCTGCCCCACGTCATGCGGCAGTACGGGGCGAAGGCCTACCGCCGTCTGGCGGAGCTGGCCGACGTCTGCGGCATCGGCGGCGCAACGCAGGAGCAGAAGGCAAAGGCCTTTATCTGCTGGATCGAGCAGACCAATGCCAAGATGAACATTCCCGCCCACCTGGACGTGATCCGCGATGAGGACGTTCCGCAGATCATCCGCTGGGCGAAGAAGGAAGCCAATCCGCTCTATCCGACCCCGGCGGTCTGGAGCACGGCGGACTATCGGCGCTGCATCGCGTCCATCCGCGGCGCCGGAAAGGAGGAGACGACATGACCCCTGAACGCATCCACGAGATCGTAGCCGCGCAGCGGGCCTTTTTCCGCACCGGCGCAACGCTGGACGTCGACTGGCGCATCGCCCAGCTTAAAAAGCTCAAGGAGGCCATCGGCTTCTATCAGGACGAGATCCTGGCGGCCCTGCACGAGGACCTCGGCCGGACCGACATGGAGGGCTACTTCTGCGACGTCGGCACCGTTTTACTCGAGCTCAACGAGACCCTGCACGGCATCCGCAGCTGGGCAAAGCCCGAGTCCCATTTCAGCGGCCTGCTCTGCTTCCCGAGCGCCCGCACGAAGGTCCACAAGATGCCCTACGGCGTCAGCCTGATCATCTCGCCCTTCAATTTCCCCTTCCTGCTCTCCCTCGGCGCGCTGATCCCGGCCATCGCCGGCGGCAACACGGCTGTCATGAAGGCCTCCTCCAAGTCCCGGGCCTGCACCGCCGTTTTGCAGAAGCTGATCGCACGTGCCTTCCCGGAGAACTACGTCACGGTCATCGACGGCGGCCACGACGTCGCCGACATGTGCCTGGCCGCCCGCTTTGACAAGATCTTCTATACCGGCTCGCCGAAGGTCGGCGTCCACGTGATGACCGAGGCCGCGAAGAACCTGACCCCGGTCGCCCTCGAGCTCGGCGGCGAGACCGGCAACTGGTGCGTCGTGCGCAAGGACGCGAATCTCAGGGACGCGGCCCGCAAGATCGCCTTCTTCAAGCTGCTCAACAGCGGCCAGATCTGCATCAACATCAACCAGGTCGCCGTGGCCGAGGAGGTCGCGGACGAGTTTTTGAAGCTCCTGCGCGCCGAGTACGAGCGCCAGATCGGCATCGACCCGCTGCACAACCCCGAGTACCCGAAGCTGATCGGCCGCAAGGCCTACGACTGCGCCGCTGCGGACGCCGAGGCATACCGCGACCGGATCGTGATGGGCGGCTGGGGCGACCCGGAGACCCTGCGCTTCGAGCCGACCGTCATCTACCCCGTCAAGATCGACGAGGAGATCGTCCGGCGCGAGCTGTTCAGCCCGATCCTGCCCGTCGTGCCCTTCCCGGACGCGGAGGCGGACAAGCTGATGGAGACGATCGGTTCGCGCGAGCACGGGCTGTCGCTCTACGTGTTCACGAAGAACCGCAAGTGGGCTGAGAAGGTCATGGCCAAGCAGCAGTTCGGCGGCGGCTGCATCAACGAGGTCGTCCTGCATCTGATGGTCCGCGGCGTGCCCTTCAACGGCACCGGCCATTCCGGCATGGGCGCCTACCACGGCGAATGGGGCTTCCGCGAGTTCACCCATCCGAAGACGGTCCTCTACGGCAGCACCCGCTTCAATCTCCCCCTGCGCGAGCACCCCTACACCGGCAGGATCGCAGACGTCAAGCTCAAGATCCTGAAGCTGATGGAGCGATAAACACATAATTCTACCAAGAAGGGCGTGCTGCATCGGCAGCACGCCCTTCGTGCCTTTCTGTCCGCTTTTTTCCCGTTCCCGGTTGCATTCCGCCGCCCGCTGTGGTATGATGACCGCGAATGAAACGCATGAAACCGAGGTGAAGCGCATGGCGAGGAAGCTGTTCTGCGAGTACAGCCCCATCTGCTACAAGATCTCCCAGTTCAAGGAGGCCCGCAGGCGGGACTTGATCGACCTGCTGCACGGAAAACACTTTGCCAGGCGGCACGGCAGCGAAAACCTGCCCGTCATCTGGAAGGGCGACGCAAAGATCCTGTTCCGCAAGCTCCACGGCGTCGACCCCCGTCTCCAGCAGAACAAGGCCGTGAACCTGAAAATCGCTGCTGAAAAGCTCGACGGCCTGATCATCGCCCCGGGCGAAGAGTTCTCGTTCTGGAACACAGTCGGCAGCACGGCGAAGCGGAAGGGCTATCTCGAGGGCCTTGTCATCAGCGGGCGCAAGCTCTCCAGCGGGATCGGCGGCGGCCTGTGCCAGATGGCGAATCTGATCCACTGGCTTGTCCTCCACACCCCGCTCGAGGTCACCGAGCTCCACCACCACTCCGACGCCCTCTTTCCCGACGAGCGGCGGCGCGTGCCCTTCGGCACCGGCACCTCGATCAGCTACAAACTGCTCGACTACCGCTTCCGCAACACGACTTCCACGCCGGTCCAGCTCCGCGTCTGGCTCGACGACACCTTCCTCTACGGCGAGCTCCGCAGCACGGAGCCGCTGACCGAGAAGTACAAGATCCTCGAGGAGGACAGCCACTACGCCCGCGACGGGCAGGGCGTGTTCTACCGCAACAGCCGCGTCTACCGCCTCGTGATCGACCGGAAGACGAACGAGGAGCTCCGCCGCGAGCTGATTCTGCAGAACCACTCCGAGGTCCTCTATGAATACGATCTGATCCCGAAGGACCAGATCCGGGAGCCCGCGTCATGCTCTTAGACGAGATCCTGTCCCAGATGCGGGCGTCGCCCGACCGCCCCGCCTATTCGGTGGGCGGCCTGCGTTACACCTACGGCGAGCTCGAACAATTCACCGGCAATCTCTGCCGGCTGATCCGCGAGGCGAACCCGGATCGGCGGCCTGTGGCGGTCTTCGGCCACAAGGACGCGGCGATGAAGGCGGCCTTCCTGGCCTGCTCCTTTGCAGGCGCTGCCTACGCCCCGATCGACGACCACACCCCGCCCGCGCGGGTCCGTCAGATCCTCACGGACCTGCGGCCCGGCCTGATCCTCGGCGACGCATACCTCGACGGCGTCCGCACGGTCCCCAAGGCGGAGCTCGAGGCCGTCATGCGCAGGGAACCGCCCGATGCGATCGGCGGGATCGCCCTGCGCCCGGACGACGACGACTACATCATCTTCACCTCCGGCAGCACGGGCAGCCCGAAGGGCGTGCGTGTGCGGTACCGGAATCTGGACTCCTGTGTCCAATGGCTCAAAAGCGTCTGCGGCGAGGGCCGCAGCGTCATCCTGAACCAGGCGAATTTCTCCTTCGACCTGTCCGTGGCGGACCTCTATCTGAGCCTTGCCACCGGCAGTGAGCACGTGGCGCTCGAGCGCGAGGTGCAGGCGGATTTCCCCCGCCTGTTCGCGGCGCTTGCTGCCTCGCGGGCGGAAATGCTCGTCGCGACGCCCTCGTTTGCGGACTACCTCCTGCTCGACCGCGGCTTCAACCGCGCGCTGATGCCGGATCTGAAGCTGATCCTGTTCTGCGGCGAGAAGCTTCGCAGCCGCACGGTCTCGCGGCTCTTCGAACGCTTCGACGGCCTGCGCATCGTCAACAGCTACGGCCCCACCGAGTGCACCTTTGCCGTGACCGCCTGGGATGTGCGTCCCGAAGACTGCGACCGGGAGATCCCCGCCGGCACGGCAAAGCCCGGCGTCTGGCTCCACATCCTCGATGAGGCGGACAATGAGCTGCCCGACGGCGCGGAGGGCGAGATCCTGATCACCGGCAACAGCGTCGCCGCGGGCTACCTCGGCGGCGGAACCGGCTTCTGCACCTGGCAGGGCAGGGAGGCCTACCGGACCGGCGACCTCGGCCGCCTCGAAGGCGGCGTCCTCTACGTCAGCGGCCGCAAAGACCGGCAGATCAAATACAAGGGCTACCGCGTCGAGCCCGGCGAGATCGAAGCGGCGCTGCTGGCTCTTCCCGGCGTCTCGGAGGCCCGCGTCCTGCCGAAAAAAGCGGCGGACGGAACGGTTCTGCGGCTTCTGGGCTTCGTCACTATGCGCCCCGGCGAGGCGCGGGAGCTCCCGGAGCTCCGCGAGGCTCTGCGTGTGCGCCTGCCCGCCTATATGTGCCCCGCTGTGCGCGTCGTCGCGCGATTCCCCCTGACCGAGAACGGAAAATGCGATGAAAAACGACTGATGGAGATGGAATAGATGGAAGAACGGATCGCGGCTCTGATTGAAGACCTGACCGGCTGCGACGACCTGATGCGCCGCCCGCATGTGGACCTCCTGGATGAGGAGATCCTCGACTCCCTGGGCTTTATCCAGCTCATCGGCGCCCTCGAGGACGAGTTCGGCGTCGAGGTCCAGCCGACGCAGGTCCCGCCGGATACCTGGCGCAGTGTCGCCGGGATCGCCGCCCTCGTCGAGCGCCAGCTCGCCGAAGGTAACGAAAAAGCGGGAATGGAATCACAAATATAAAAATGGGGCAATTCCGGGAATTGCTCCATACCACGATGATTCAGGATTCATTTTCAGGATTGATTTCATAAGAACGGGCGTGCTGCTTTCAGCACGCCCGTTCTTCCGGTTATCCCTCAATAAACGACACTCTGCCGGTCTCGAGCCGGTAGATCGCGCCGCGAACAATGGTTTCGGGAGCCGTCTTTGCGAGCGCCGCGCGGAGGCTCTCCACGCTTTGCAGAATGTTCTTCACGCAGACTTTGTCCGGGTCCGTCTCGATGCCGGCGGCGCGGCGGATCATGTCGGTGATGGACTTGATGTGGCCGGTGGCGTCACCCTTCAGGGCGGCTTTGACGGCCCCGCAGTCGGTGTGCCCGAGCACGACGACCAGCGGCACGCCCAGGTGCTCAGCCGCGTACTCGACGCTCGCCAACTCGCCCGGCCCGATCGTGTTTCCGGCCGTCCGGATCGTGAAGATCTCACCGATCCCCGCGTGGCAGATCAGCTCCGGCGCGACCCGGGAATCCGAGCAGGCTACGACCGCCGCCCAGGGATGCTGGCCGTGCTCGGCGGTCTGCTGGCGGATTTTCTCAGAAGTATCGCCGGAAAAGGGGATTCCGGCGAGAAAGGCCGCGTTCCCCGTGACCAGTCTGTTTCTGGATTCTTTCTCGTTCATGCGTGCTTCCTCCCGTCTGAATCTGTTTTCGCGCATTGCGCGGTTTATACGTCCTCTGCCAGCCGGATGCGCAGGCGGCGCAGAAATGTGATGCACTCGTCCGGCGCCGGCGTCCGGCCAAGTTTCCGGTCCAGGCCGCTCAGCGCGCCGAACCGCGTCTCGTCCGTGATCCGGAACATGAAGACCGGGTGCGGCGGCAGGCCGTCTTCTTCCTCGCCAAGCGCCTGTTCCGCCGCGCGGAGCCGGCAGTAGCGCTCGTCCGGCACGCAGTAGAGGTCGAATTGGCTCTCGAGCGGTCCGTCCGGCGCTTCCCAGCCTGCGAAGGGGCAGACCGTGTGAAAGTCCTGCCCCGCGTAGATCCGCTCGTCCACCGGCATCAGGTAGACGAAGGGCACGTGCCGCGCGCGCAGCCAGTCGGCGGCCTCGCGGATCAGCCCCGCCATCAGCCCCCGGTGGCGGTACGCGGGATCGGTCGCCACCGCGACCATGTACCAGCCCTGGATCTCCGCGCCGCAGAAGCGCAGGCGGTAGGGGTTCAGGTGGAGCATCGAGACGGCGCGTCCGTCCTCGACACGGCAGAACACTGTGTTCTCCGGGCAGATCTCGCGGTAATAGAAGTCGACAAAGACCGGCGGATCGGAAAACACGGCCTCATAGAGGGGCCGCGTGATCCCCTTGTCCGCGCCGGCGGTCAGGATCCTGGTTTCCATGCCTCAGTCACCCCCGGATTCCGCCCCGGCGTCCTTCTGCAAAACCAGAAACTTTCTGGCGTAGCCCACCGGATGATAGCTCTCCTTGGCCAGCCGCAGACCCGGGAGGCCCATGTCGTCCTCGCGGTTGACGAGACCTGCCCGCGGGAAGGCGTGGAGCAGAAACTGCTGGTTGATGAGCTGGTATAGGCCGGGATAGGCGCTGTCGGCCTTCTCGACGCTGATGACGGCCATGTTCTCGCGGGCGTTGAAGGAGCCGATGCTGAGCGCCGCAAGCCGTCCGTCGACGTCGATCCCGCCGATCCGGTAGGGAAGCAGGCAGCGCTCGTCCAGGATCTCGAGAATGCCGCGCTTCTCGTAGTCCAGCGTCTCGGCCTCGTGCGGGGTCTCCTCGGTCCGCGCGGCGAACCAGCGGTCGAGGAAGTCCCGGAGCTCCGCGGCACCGGCGCTCCGCAGATCGCGGTAGACCCAGCGCCCGTCAAAGTCCCGGCGGAAGCGGTTGAGGTGGTTCTTCTTTTTCTGGTAGAGCTTGCCAGAGAGGGTGCGCAGGCACTCGGCGTCGTAGATGTAGTCCCGCAGGTCAGTCTCCTCGCGGAGCAGATAGCGCGGATCCCGGTCCAGCCCGAGCAGGCGCACCGCCGGCTCGTCGGCCAGGGCGACCTTCAGCGGCCGGTGCAGGACGCGGTTGAAGTACTGCTCCGTCGCGGCGAAGGCCATCGGCAGATCCGCCTCCGCGCACCAGGGCATCGAGGCAAAGGGCTCGCCGTCCTCGAAAAAGAGCAGGACCAGGGCCTTGCCGTCGAGGATGAAGTACTGGATCTGATAGTAGTCCGACCAGATGAAGGTGTCCAGCCACCCGCTGTCGCAGGTGCGGTTCGGCCGCAGGTCAAAGAAGCGGATCAGCTCGTGCGCCTGCTCCGCCCTTGGCCGCGCGGGGACGATCGTTTCCGCCGCAAGCGCGGCGCGCGCATCTGTGCTCGACATCGGTCCGCACCTCCGTTTCAAATGCCGCTGATTATCTTTTTGCTTAAATTATACAGCACAACGCGTCTAATGTAAATGCAAACCTGCGCGCGCGGGGGGAAAAACAGCCTGCGCAATTTGCCAAAGCCTCCGCCCCGGATCGCCCGAAAAAGAATTGCAATGGCCCTGCGCCTGTGCTATAATGAAACCGGAAGGGCAGGTTCGTTCGAAGCCCGGCAGCGCAGGCGCATGCGCGAGCCGGCTGCGACGCTTCTGCGACCCTCGCCTCAAAGGAATCAAATGCGGAAAGGCGGATGCTCCGTGGAAAAAAGAATCGTAAAAGTCGTTCTCACAGGCGGCCCGGCTGCCGGCAAGACGACCCTCGTCAGCCGGATTCTCAAGGAGTTCAACAGCGAAGGAGGCTGGAAGGTCATCACGATCCCCGAGACGGCCACCGAGTTGATCTCCGGCTTCGGGATCAAGCCCTTTGACAACTGCGTCACGATGCTGGAGTTCCAGTACTTCGTGATCGCCGACCAGCTCCACAAGGAGAAGCTCGCGATCAAGGCCGCCGAGATGGTCCCCGAGCAGAACGTCCTGATCCTCTATGACCGCGCCCTGCTCGACGACAAGGCCTATATCACCGACAAGGAGTTCGACACGGTCCTCCGCTCCTTCGACGGCCGGACCACGGCCTCCGTCCTGGCCGGCTACGACGCCGTCATCCACCTGGTCACCTGCGCCAATGGCGCGGAGTTCGCCTACAACCTCGGCAACGAGGCCAGAAGCGAGAGCATCGAAAAGGCGATCGAGATGGACAACCGGACCCTCCGCGCCTGGAGCCCCCATCCGAACCTCAAGATCGTGGACAATGCCGTCGACTTTGAGCAGAAGATCCAGCGCGCGATGCGCGAGATCTACCGCATCGTCGGCGAGCCCGAGCCGATGCCGAAGAAGCGCAAGTTCCTGGTCCGCATGCCGGATCTGAACGCCCTGCTCGAAAAGCGCGAGGCCGTCGCCTTCGATATGGTTCAGACCTACCTCGTCATGACCAATCCGAACATCGAGCGCCGCGTGCGGATGCAGAAGAACGGCGGCCAAAACCTCTACTTCTTCAACGAGAAGCACACAATGCCCGACAACACCAAGTGGGACACCGAGCGCCCGATCTCCGAAAAGGCCTACAACCGCTACCTGTTAGAGGCCGACCCCGACCTCCAGCCCGTGCATAAGATCAAGTACCGCTTCAACGGAAACCGCCGCCGCTACGAGCTTGACGTCTATCCCTTCTCGGAGGACAAGGCCATCCTGTTTTGCTATACCGACGGGGAGGTGACCGTCCCGGACGAGATCGAGGTCCTCCGCGACGTGACCGGCGACCTCGCCTACAAGAACCGCCACCTGGCCGCCACGCAGAGCCTGTAACGTCCTTATGTAAACCATTTTCGCGTTTTTTCATCCACCGCACCTTCATTCCCGGGTTTTCCACAGCCCGGGGGTAAAATCCGAAAAATGCCGAAATAACAAGGGCTTTTGCCATGTGGAAAACCCTGTGGACAGTGTGCATAACTGCTTTTGCATCGGAAATATCCGCTCACATTCTGTCAACTGATTCGGAGGAAGAGGAGCCATGAAGCAAGCCGCAGCCGCGCTGTCTGATACCGCCGCGCTCGATGCGCTGGCGGCGAAATTCCTGTCCGTCAGGGAGGACGGAATCGCGCTGGATCTGTCCAAATGCCCGGAGGCCTGGGACGCCGCGATCCGGCCCCTCGGCCGCAAAACCGCCTATGCGCATCTGGCCGACCTCGTCTGCGCGGCCTACCGTGAGCAGACCGGCAGGGACTTTTTCTTCACGGAAGCATGTGTCGCCGGGGAACTCGGCTATCACCTCGACGCTTATCTGCGCGTGCGCGGCTTTCCGGGCTACCCGCTGCACCCGACGACTCTGCTGCTGTCCAAACAGTCGGTCGAGGCCCACTGCAAGACCGTCGAGATCGACCGCAAGGACCTCGACGATTTCCGCCAGCGCCTGATTTTCCGCTACCGCAAAGGCCTGCGCAAGCCGCAGGAAGCCAACCCGCCGGAGGAAGCGGACCCGTCGGAGAAATCCGGCCTTCCAAAGCAATAGATCAAAACAAAGAAGCCCCGGCTGGATCCAGCCGGGACTTCTTTCTGTTCATGATCAATCGTGCAGTCATGTGCGGCGAAAGCTTATGCAGCTTGCCGCGGCTCAGTCGCCGAGGATCGCCCGGCAGAGCCCGGCGGCGTCGGAGACGACCGGGAAGCCGAAGGCCTCGAGCCGGTCGCGGTCGCGGAAGCCCCAGTCGACCAGGATGCAGGCAAGGCCGCTGTTCTGCGCGGTCTGGGCGTCCACCTCGGAGTCGCCGACGTAGACGGCCGTCTCCCGCTTCGCGCCGAGCTGCCGGAGGGCCAGCTCGACCATGTCCGGCGAGGGCTTCCGGCGGCAGCCCTCGCGCTCGCCGATCGAGAGCCGGACGCGGCCCGCGAAGAAGGCCTTGTGCAGGGTCTGGACCGCGAAGTCAGCCTTGTTCGAGACGACGGCGATCCGGACCCCGGCGGCATTCAGCGCGTCAAGGGCGGCCTCCGCCTGCGGGTAGAGGGCGGTCGCATCGAGCGCGTGATCTGCGTAATAGGCGCAGAGCGTCTCGTAGACCTGCCTGGTCAGATCCTCGGGCGTGTCCGCGGGCACGGCGCGGCGGGCCGTCATCCGCAGGCCGTTGCCGAGATAGGTGCGGACCTCGCGTGCGCTCCGCTCCGGAAGGCCGAAGGCGGTCAGCCCGTGGTTGACTGCGGCGGTCAGGTCGGTCAGGGTGTTCAGAAGGGTCCCGTCCAGGTCAAAGATCACAGTTTCGTATCGCATGCTTCCTCACAGTCGCCAAATAAGAATTTCTCAAGCTGCGCCGGATCGGTAAAGGCCCGCTCGCAGTTTTTTTGCATGAAGGCCAGAATCTCCGGCACGTCGTACGCCCAGCAGGCCGCCGCAAAGGGCACGCCCGCTGCCTTTGCCATATCGTAGCCGGGCTTGAGATCGTCCACCATCAGCAGGTCGTTCGACTGCAGGCCGTACTGCTTCATGATCTGCCCGAGAGCCCAGGGGTGGGGTTTGCGGATCTCGAGCGGGAGCTCCCAGCCGTAGATCCGGTCGGGCTGGGGCAGGCCGTTTGCCTCGTAGTCGCGGCGGATGTTGAAGTCGAAGGAGTGGGAGATCACGCACACGAGGCCGCCGAGGGCCTTCTGCCTGCGGATGATCCGCGCCATACCGGGGAAGACGGCGGGGATGTGGTCCTTGACATAGTCCTTCCAGATCTGGAGCTCGCGCTCCAGCTCCGCCTCGGTCAGGCCGAGAGTCCGTGTGCAGTAGGGGAGGAAGCCGGGGTCGAAGTTGACCCGGAAGTAGTCGGCCAGGCTGATCGTCGTCCCCGGGCGCAGCTCGTCGAGCGCGAGCAGGAAGGAGGGGTAGTGGATGTGGGTCGTGCTGTCCATGACGGTGTCGTCGTGGTCGAGCACAAGGCATTTATATTTCAGTTGTTCCATAGTACCTCAAACAGAAAAGCAGGCGGCGGCCGGAAGGGCCGCCGCCGGTGTAGAATCGGCCGTGATCAGAGATGCAGGAAGATGCTCGCCACGCTGAAGTAGACCAGCAGGGAGAGGGCGTCCACGATCGTCGTAATGAAGGGGCTGGCCATGACGGCCGGGTCAAAGCCGAGCTTCTGCGCGAACAGCGGCAGGGTGCAGCCGACCAGCTTGGCAAAGAGCACCGTGATCGACAGCGTGATGCAGATGACGCCGATGACCAGGAAGGGGCTCGAGACGCCGACGAAGCTGCCCAGGATCAGATAGTCCACCAGGAAGATCTTGAGGAAGCAGGCGGCCGCAAGGCTGAGGCCGCAGAGGACAGCGACGCGGGCTTCTTTCCAGATGATGCTCAGAATGTCCTTGAATTCGAGCTCGTTCAGGCTCAGGCCGCGGATGACCGTGACCGAGGCCTGCGAGCCGGAGTTGCCGGCGGTGTCCATCAGCATCGGGATGAAGGCGGTCAGCACGACGAGACGCTGCAGGGCGATTTCAAAGTGGGAGATGATCAGGCCCGTAAACGTGGCCGAGACCATCAGGAGCATCAGCCAGGGGATGCGGTTTTTCCAGATCTCGAACGGCGTCATGCTCAGATAGGGCTTCTCCGAGGGGATGATAGCGGCCATCTTTTCGATATCCTCCGTGGCCTCGTCCTGCATGACGTCCATCGCGTCGTCGAAGGTGATGATGCCGACGAGGCGGTTTTCCGCGTCCACCACGGGCAGGGCCATGAAGTTGTATTTCGAGAACATCTGCGCGACTTCCTCCTGGTCGTCGTGCGTGTTCACGCTGATGACGTGCGTGATCATGACCTGCTCGATTTTCGTGTCGTCGTTGTCGCACAGCAGCAGATCCTTGACCGTCACAACGCCGATCAGCAGGCGGTCCTTGATGACGTAGCAGGTGTAGATCGTCTCCTTGTCGATGCCGGTGCGGCGGATCCGCGTGATTGCCTCGGCGACGGTCATCTCCGGCTTGAGCGCGACGTACTCGGTGGTCATGATCGAGCCGGCGGAGTTCTCAGGGTAGCGCAGAATGTCGTTGATCGACTTGCGCATCTCGGGCGCAGCCTGCTCCAGGATCCTGCGGACGACCGTCGCGGGCATCTCTTCGATCACATCCACGGCGTCGTCGATAAACATTTCGTCGAGCACTTCTTTGAGCTCGGCGTCGGAGAAGCCGCGGATCAGCAGCTCCTGGGCGTCGGGATCCATCTCGACGAAGACGTCGGCGGCCAGCTCCTTCGGCAGCAGCCGGTAGAGCAGGGGCAGACGGTCGATCTCCAACTCGTCGAAAATCACGGCGATGTCGGAGGGGTTCATGGTGACGAGGATCTCGCGGAGCGTGGCGTATTTCTTCTCATCCAGCAGCTTCCGCAGGGTCGCTTCCATGATCATGGTATGTTCTGCCATAGGTTTTCCTCCTGTCTGGTAATGATGGAATGAGCTTGCTCATTCAGACGGCAGCGCCGTCGGGACCAGATAGCAGGCACGGGGCTAAAAATCAGCGGTTCTTCCGGATTCGCTGGAAGAAAGCCGCGATCCTACTTCGACCCGGTCCTGTGCCGCTGCTGCTTCCTGCGTCCATGAAAAATCACTTCCTTTTGCATTTGATCGGTTCGGAGGCAAAGCCGCCCCCTCTTTTTATCATACCCGAAGCCGCGGGAGAAGTCAACAAAAAATGAGTGATTTCGGGCACAGAAAATCCCTGCCGCAGGTGCAAATGAAAGGTATGCGGCAATTCAAAGAATTGCCGCATACCACAATATTTCATAGTATCATATTTTCATAGTTTCAAAATAGAACAGACGTTCTGCAAAAGCCCGCCCGTTCAGGTCCTTCTCAGCTCCAGCCGGCGTCTTCGATTTCCTTGCCCTTCTTGCGTCCCATCAGGCTGTGCAGGGCCTCGCCGACGGGCGCGCCCTCGTAGAGCACGCGGTAGGCGGCGTTGGTGATCGGCATTTCCACGCCGAGCCTGTCGGCCAGAAGCTTGACGGCCTGCGTTGCGTAATAACCCTCGACCACGGCGCCGACCTCCTTCATGGCCTCCTGAACAGTCATGCCCTCGCCGATCAGGATACCGGCGCGGCGGTTGCGGGAGTGCATCGAGGTGCAGGTGACGATCAGATCGCCGATGCCGGTCAGGCCGGCAAAGGTATCGGTGCGGGAGCCGAGCTTCATGCCCAGGCGGGCGACCTCGGTCAGGCCGCGGGTCATCAGCAGGGCCTTCGTGTTGTCGCCGTAGCCGAGGCCGTCGCAGACGCCGGCGCAGAGGGCGATCACGTTCTTCATGGCCGCGCCGAGCTCCACGCCAACCGGGTCGGAGGAGGTGTAGACGCGGAAGCGGTCGTTCATGAAGACCTCCTGGACGATCTCAGCCAGAAGCTGATCCTCGCAGGCGGCCACGACGCCGGTCGGGACCTCACGGCTGACCTCCTCTGCGTGGGAGGGGCCGGAGAGGACGACAACGCGCTTGCCGGTGACCTCATGGACGATCTCGGACATGCGCATGCCGGTGTCCGCTTCGATGCCCTTCGTCGCGGAGACGAGGACGGCGTCCGGCCGCAGATAGGGTGCGATGCCCTTCACGGTGGTGCGGACGGCGAACGAGGGCGGCACGACCACGATCAGGCTGGCCTTCGAGACGGCAGCGGGGTCGCTGGTGTAGTGCAGGTCCGCGGGCAGTTTGACGCCGGGCAGGAAGGGATTCTCCAGCGTGGCGGCCAGGTTGTCACTCTCCTCCTTGGAATAGGAGATCAGCGTGACCTCATGGCGGTTCCGATGAAGCAGCATTGAGATGGCAGTTCCCCATCCGCCGCTGCCGACAACAGCGATTTCCATAGCAAAAGAGTCCTTTCAGCGTGATCTTATTTTTCGGTCTGGTCTCCGGACTTTGTCTGAGCCTTGCGGTGGAAGCTGAACTTGCTCTCCTTGCCGTGGATCAGGCGCTTGATGTTCGTGTGATGCATCGCGATGGCGATGGCCGCCAGGCAGACCGACATAATTACCAGCATCGGCGTCCGGTAGAAGCGCCACCAGAACAGGAAGGGGTAGGCGACGCAGCTGATGATGGAGCCGAGCGAGACGTAGCGGGTCAGCACGACCACGATGATGAAGATGCCGAGCAGGATCAGAATGATCTGCCAGCCCATGAAGGCCGCCACCGTGGCGCAGGTCAGGATCCCCTTGCCGCCGCGGAAGCGGAAGTAGAGCGGGAAGATGTGGCCGATGACCGAGAAGCCGCCGCACAACATCTGCGCCTCTTCGATCCAGTCGGGGAAGCAGGTCTGCATGATCCAGCCGCCGACGAAACAGGCGAGGACCGTCTTGCCAATGTCGATGAACAGAACGAGGAAGGTGTCCATTCCGCCATAGTTGCGGTAGAAGTTGGTCAGGCCGGCGTTTCCGCTGCCCTTTGTGCGAATGTCCTCCTTCCGCAGCCAGCGGGAAATCAGAATCGCGCCGTTGAAGCTGCCGAGCAGATAGCCGGCCACCGCGCAGGCGGCAAAAAGCAGAATCAGCTTTGTCATTCTTCCTGGTCTCCTTTCTGCCGGATCGTGATGCGAACCGGTGTGCCCTCAAGCCCGAAGACGCCGCGGATCTGGTTTTCAAGATAGCGCTGGTAGGAAAAATGGAACAGGCGGGAGTCGTTGCAGAAGATTACGAAGTGGGGCGGCTTGACCCCGGTCTGCGTCATGTAGTAGATCTTCAGCCGCCGGCCCTTGTCGGAGGGCGGCTGGACGCGGGCGGTCGCGTCCTCGAGCACGTTGTTCAGCATACCCGTGGTCACGCGCAGGGCGCTCTGCTCGTTGACGTAGTTGATGAGCTCAAAGAGCCTGTCCACGCGCTGCCCGGTCTTGGCGGAGAGGAAGAGGATCGGGGCGTAGGTCATGTAGCTCAGATCCCGGCGGATCTCCTCGGTCATCTTGTCCATCGTGTGGGTGTCCTTGTCCACAAGATCCCACTTGTTGACCACGATGATGCTCGCCTTGCCGGCCTCGTGGGCGAGACCTGCGATCTTCGTGTCCTGCTCGGTGACGCCGTCGTTGGCGTCGATCATGATCAGGCAGACGTCCGCGCGGTCGATCGCCTGGATCGAGCGCATGTTGCTGTACTTCTCGATCGCGTCGTCGACCTTGGATCTGCGCCGCATGCCGGCAGTGTCGATGAACAGATACCTGCCGTGCTCGTTCTCAAATTCGGAGTCGATCGCGTCGCGGGTCGTGCCGGCCTGGTCGGAGACGATCGTCCGCTCGGTGCCGAGGATGCGGTTGAGCAGGCTCGACTTGCCGACGTTCGGCTTGCCGACGATCGCAACCTTGATCGTGTCGTCCTCGGGCTCCTCGAGCGCGTCGTCGGGGATGTGGGCGGCGCAGAAGTCGAGCAGATCGCCTGTGCCGAAGCCGTGGATCGCGGAGACCTCCACCGGGTCGCCCAGGCCGAGATCGTAGAACTCGTAGATGTCCGGGTTGACCGGGCCGACCGTGTCGCACTTGTTGACAGCCACGATGACGGGCTTCCTGCTGCGCTTGAGCATGTTCGCCACGTCGAGATCCGCCGCGGTCACGCCGACCTTGACGTCGGTCACCATGATGATGACGTCCGCGGTCTCGATCGCGATCTCCGCCTGACGGCGCATGAACTTGAGCATCTCGGTCTCCTCGGACGGCTCGATGCCGCCGGTGTCGATCAGCTCAAAGGTTTTTCCGTTCCATTCGCAGGTGCCGTAGATCCGGTCCCGGGTGACGCCGGGCGTGTCCTCCACAATGGCGGTGCGCCGTCCGGTGAGCTTATTAAATAACATGGACTTGCCGACGTTCGGCCTGCCCACGATCGCTGCGTAATGCTTTGCCATGCGATCCCTCCTCCGGGAGACAGTCGTGAACCCCGGCCGTGCCGGGGTGCTTATACGCTCTCATTATGCCATAACCGGCATCGGTTTTCAATCCGTAATTGAAAACAAATTGTGAATAATTCCGATAGCCCCCGATCGGGCGTCTGCGGGCAAAAAGAAAAGAGGAAAGGGCGCTTGCCTTTTCCTCTCAACTTCTCTCAGTTTTGGGATTACTCCGCAGCAACTTCGATGACCTGGCGGCCATTGTAATAACCGCAAGCCTTGCAGGCTCTGTGGGGCAGACGGGGCTCGCCGCAGTGCGGGCAAGCGACCACGCCGGGAACGGACAGCTTCCAGTGGGAGCTGCGTCTCTTGTCGCGTCTTGCCTTGGAAACCTTTCTCTTAGGAACAGCCATGGTGACACCTCCTCGGTAGAATGCCTGACGGCAACTTTAATTTACTCCTTCTTCAGCAGCTGATTGAGCACAGCCAGTCTCGGATCGACCTCCGGCCTGCAGTCGCACGGACCGTCGTTCCAATTTTTTCCACACCGGGGGCAGAGACCTTTGCAGTCCTCTTTGCAGAGGAGTTTGCTCTCCATGCTCAATACGAACGTCGTGGTCACGATGTCGTCGAGGTCAGCGCAATCATTCTCAAGCGGGAACAGCCAGGGGTCTTCTTCGCCGTCGAGGTCGACGTTTTCCTCGGTCAGGACGGCGTGCAGGGGATATTCCACGGTACGGACGACGTCGCGGGCGCAGCGGTCGCATACACCGTGGAGGGTGGTCGTGACCGTGCCGGACATCACCAGAACGCCGGCGGTGTTGCGTACGCTCCCGTCTGCGATTACCGGCTCCGTCACGGGGCGGCACCCGCCGAATGCAAAGGTATGAAGATCAAGATCGACTCGAAAAGGCATCGTGCCGCCTGGCTTGTTTTTCAGAGGCGATACGTTCAGCAGCATCTTTCTCTCCCAATCCCATAGTCATGCAGAAGATATTATAGCGGCACGATCGCGTTTTGTCAAATGGTTTTTTCTCTTTTTTCAAAAGAAATTTGAAGTATCCGCGAACGGAATTTCTTTTCCGAAACGCTCTTGCCAAGCGCGCGGAAATCCGCTATGATAGTGGCAAGAAATCACCGGAACACAGGAGCTGCGCCATGAAAGAACTCACGGTTTCCAAGAACGACGCCGGTCAGCGGCTCGACCGCTTCCTGGCAAAAGCGGTCCCGCTTCTGCCCGCCTCGCTGTGCCAGAAGTACATCCGCCTCAAGCGGATCAAGCTCGACGGCAAGCGCGCCGAGCGGGACGCCCGCCTCGTCGAGGGCAACGTCATTCAGCTCTATATCAACGACGAGTTTTTCGACACGCCGAAGCCCGAGAACGCCTATCTGACCGTGACGGCGCCGAAGCTCAACCTGCTCTATGAGGACGAGAACATCCTGCTTGTGGACAAGAAGCCCGGCGTAGCCGTCCATCCCCACGACGGGGCCGAGTACGGCCGGACGCTGATCGACCACATCCAGGCCTATCTCTACGCGAAGGGCGAGTGGAAGCCGCGCGAGGAGCATTCCTTCACCCCGGCGCTCTGCAACCGCATCGACCGCAACACCGGGGGCATCGTGATCGCGGCGAAAAACGCCGAGGCCCTGCGGATCCTGAACCAGAAGATCAAGGACCGCGAGCTCGAGAAAAAGTATCTTTGCATCGTCCACGGCACGCCGAAGCCCGCCAAGGGGAGGCTCGAGGGCTTTCTTTTCAAGGATGCGGTCAAAAACCGGGTCTATCTGACCAAGGAGCCTCAGCCCGGCGCCAAGACCGCCGTGACCCTCTACCGGACGCTCAGGACGAAAAACGGCCTGTCGCTGGTCGAGTGCGAGCTCGTCACCGGCCGCACCCACCAGATCCGCGCGATGATGGCCGCCGCCGGTACGCCCCTGCTGGGCGACGGCAAATACGGCAGGCTCGGCAAACAGGAGAAGGAGGACCACCGGACCTACCAGGCCCTCTATTCCTACAAGCTGAAATTCTCCTTCACCACCGAGTCCGGCATCCTTGCCTACCTCGACGGCAGGGAGTTCCAGGTCGAGAAGGTCGACTTCGCCGAGCAGTATTTCCCCGGACAGCTCCGGGGATAAGGAATGAAGAAATGAAGGAATGAAGATATTTCGGTGTGATTCAATGATTTAAAATGAATCACAGATGTAAAACACATGGGGCTGTTGCAAAATGCACAACCTTCAAAGATTATGCAGGCTCCCGGCAGGGGAAGTGTGAAGGGGGCGGTCTTGGAGCCCCCTTCACGTTCAATCACCCGCCCGCAGGCGATGGTTTTTGCCGGAATCGGCAAAAAC
>JAFPFL010000076.1 GCA_017425545.1 Oscillospiraceae bacterium
CGGCTCGCCGCCCTCCGCGTCGCGGATGCGCAGGCGTATGGTCTCCGGCTTGTCGTAGGACATGTTGAGGTGGGAAAACTGAAAGCTGTCCGTCCACTCCGGCGGCATATTCTCGATTTTGTTCCGGGCAGTGCGCGCCGTCTTCAAAACTTCCACATCCGACATCAGGTCGATGCGCCAGATGAGCATTTTGGGCGGTTTATTCGCATCACGCCGGTTGTCCGCGCCGCCGATGAGGTAGTAGTGCCCTCCGTTTGCGACGATGTAGTGCGGGCTTGCGACATACGGCTCACCTGTCGGGACAAGCTTCCCGCGTCGGTCGTAGGTGTTGAATCGAAACGAAATACGCTTACCGTTGTCAAGTGCCTCTCGGATAGCGGCGATATTCTCGTGAAGCTGTGCGCGGTTCAGCGGCATTGGCTCGCGCACCTTGTGTATCTCGCGGTAGTTGTCGGTGTAGTGTCTGCTCGTGAGGTTGCTGCGTATCTTCTCCGCGATGCGCTTGGCGGTTTCCTCGTCCAGCGTCTTGGAGAAGAGAACTCCCTCGATCAGCGCGTCGATCTCCTCGTAGGAGAAAATCTGCTGATAGTAGAGCTTCCGAATGGACATCCGCTTCGCGTCGTCCGTCTCCTCCTCTTCGTCCTCCTCGCTCTCGTCGTACTGCGAGCCATACACTCTTCGGAACTCGTTGAACACGATGCGCCACTCGTCCTCCGGCAGTACCGTACCGTCCATGTCGAAGTTCAGCCCACGCGCGAGGGCGTTGATGATGTCGTTGCTGCGCGCCTTGGCGTTGCTGCGGTAATACTCTCGCAGCAGCTCCCGTAGCTCACTTTGTTTGATCTGATGCTGATGATCCGTCTCACGCCGCAGGCACTCCAACGTGCGGATCGCCACCTCGACAGTGCCAGGTCGATCCGTTTTGCGCTCATAACTCATAGCCGTTGCCTCCTTTTTCCCCATTGTAATATATCGCGGTGGACGTGTCAACGATATGCGCTCATTATAGCAGCACACAGGGCGTAAAATTATGCCCTGCCTTTGGATCGGAAATGAAAAAACCATAACATAACATACATGATGCTCAGATGAAACCATGGCAAGCAATGCGGCTTGGAGCCACTTTTCGCTTGATGGGGCAAGAGTTATGTAAATACATAGGGCTTACTGAAAAAGCCACTGTGAGTCAGAAAATACGGTGAAAATGCGAGCAAATGGGAGAAAACAGTAGCACTCTCCCGCGAACTGTTGTATAATAAATCCAGGCAAAACGACGGGATATGAGCGAAAAGTCACGGATTTGGGGTGTTTAGATGTACTACAGCACGGATTATGACCAGCTTCCGCTGGAGGATTTCTATCTGCCGTTCGGCGGCTCACTGAACCCGAAGAACCGTTGGGTGAAGCTTTCCCGGATCATGCCGTGGGAGAAGATCGAAGAAATCTATGTGCGCAACATGAGCGTGGAAACCGGTCGTCGGGCGTACTCGTCCCGGATCGCGTTCGGTTCGATTTTCATCAAAGAGTCCGAGAAGCTGACCGACGAAAGCAGTGTGACGGCTATCCAGGAGAACCCCTACATGCAGTACTTTCTCGGGCTGCATGAGTTTACCCAGGAGCCGCTGTTTGACGCGTCCATGATGGTGCACTTCCGCAAGCGCTTCCCGGTGGAGGACGTTGCTCGGATCAACGAATATGTCTGCACCGGCAAGTGGCCGGAGGACGGCAGGAATGTAGACCGCAACGACGGCGTACCGGAAGAGATTGAGACCCCCGAGCCGGAGGAGGAAGAAGACGATCACGATGATTCCGACAAGCCCTCCGGCGGGAAGAAGTCTCTGAAAGGACGCAAGAATCCCAATACCTCAAAGAAGAAGGAAAAGCGCTGGAAAAAGAACCACGGAAAGCTGATCATGGACGCCACGGTGGCTCCTGCGGATGTCAAGTTTCCCACGGACATTGATCTACTGAATCAGTGCCGGGAGCATCTGGAAACCGCAATCAATCTGCACTGGCCTGAGGTTCCCCATACCGGACACAAGCTGCCGTATTCGGCAAAGAAGGCCAGGAAAGCCTATCTGAAGATAGCAAAATCCAAGCGCTGGACAAAGAAACTGCTGCAAAAGGGCATTCGGGAGCAGTTGGAATACGTTGAACTGGCCCAGGCTCGGCTGTCGCAGATGATGGAGCTTGCGCCCAATGTGAAGCTGCCCTCCTGGCTGGCGCAGCGATTGTCGGTGATTCCCCTTGTCTATGCTCAGCAGAAGCAGATGCTGGAGACCAATACCCACGCCTGTCTGAACCGGATCGTCAGTCTGGCACAGCCCCATGTGCGGCCGATCCAGCGCGGAAAGCGTCCGAACCCGACGGAGTTTGGGCAGAAGCTGCATTTGTCCCGTGTGGATGGTTACACCTATCTGGAGCAGACCAGCTGGTCGAATTACAACGAGAGCTGCGACCTGAAGGCTACGGTAGAAGATTACCGCAGGAAGTTCGGCTTTTACCCGGAGGCGGTGCTGGCGGATAAGATCTACCAGACCAGAGAGAACCGCCGCTACTGTAAGGCGCTGGGCATTCGCCTGTCCGGCCCTCCTCTGGGCAGAAAACGGACAGGAGAAGCTGGTGCGAAGGATTCCCGCCAAATGCGAAAGGACGCCTGCGAGCGCAACGGCATTGAGAGCAGCAACGGCGTCGCCAAACGCAAATACGGTCTGGACCTGATCATGTCGAAGCTCGATGAAACCTCCAAGACCGAAGCCGCCCTCATCATATTAGCCATGAACGCAGCCCACAGGCTGCGGCGATGGCTTTTACGCTTTTTCAAGTTTTTGGCACTGGAAGTAGTTTTTCAGTAAGCCCTA
>JAFPFL010000077.1 GCA_017425545.1 Oscillospiraceae bacterium
GCTCAGACAGGCGCTCGTCGGAGACGGCGCCGGTGCCGAAGCTGTCGACCAGGACGGAGACCGGGCGGGCCACGCCGATGGCGTAGGCGACCCCGATCTGGCAGCGGTGGGCCAGGCCCGCCGCGACGATGTTCTTGGCGATGTAGCGGGCCATGTAGGCGGCGCTGCGGTCGACCTTGGTGGGATCCTTGCCGGAGAAGCAGCCGCCGCCGTGGGCCGCGTAGCCGCCGTAGGTGTCGACGATGATCTTGCGGCCGGTCAGGCCGGTGTCGGCGGCGGGTCCGCCGAAGACGAAGCGGCCGGTGGGGTTGACGAAGAAGCGGGTGTTATCGTCGATCAGGCGCGCGGGCAGGGTCGGGCGGATGACCTTCTCGATCACGGCGCGGCGGACGTCGTCGATCGCGATCTCCGCGCTGTGCTGGGTGGAGACGACGACGGTGTCGATGCGCTCGACCGAGCCGTCCTCGCCGTACTGGACGGAGACCTGGGTCTTGCCGTCCGGGCGGAGCCAGGACAGCTCGCCGGACTTGCGGATCTCGGACAGGTGGCGGGCCAGCTGGTGGGCGTAGGAGATCGGGGTCGGCATCAGGCCCTTGGTTTCGTCGCAGGCGAAGCCGAACATCATGCCCTGGTCGCCGGCGCCGATGGTCTTGTCGTCATAGGCGGAGTTGACGCCCATCGCGATGTCGCCGGACTGGTCGTCGATGGCAGTCAGGACCGCGCAGGTGTTGCCGTTGAAGCCGGCCTCGGGAGAGTTGTAGCCGATGCGGCAGAGGGTGTCGCGGGCGATGCGGGAGATGTCCACGTAGCATTCGGTGGAGATCTGGCCGGTGACGAGGACCATGCCGTTGGTCACGAGGGTCTCGCAGGCCACGCGGGCCATCGGATCCTTGGCGAGGATCGCGTCGAGGACGCCGTCGGAGATCTGGTCGCAGACCTTGTCGGGATGTCCCTCGGTGACGGATTCGGAGGTAAAAATACGTTTATTCATCTGGATTCCTTTCTTTGTCGGACAAGCGCGGAGAAGAAAAAATCACCCTGCCGGCGGGCAGAGTGACGAAAGCTGTTTCCTCATCTGCCGATTCTCTCGCCGGAATTGGCACCTTGCGTCGAACGCAGGTTGCCGGGCTTCACAGGGCCGGTCCCTCCACCACTCTTGATAAGGCATTATCAAATTGTCTGTGCTATTATAGCAGAAAGCGCAGAAAAGTCAAGATACTTTTCAGGTCAAGGCGAAAAAAACCGGGAGCCTGCACGCACGCGGCGCGCGGGCTCCCGGTTCTTCGACGCGAGGGTCGGAATCATACGATCGTGTTCAGCTTCCGGCATCCGACGGAGCGGCGTCCGGCGCGGGGTGATTCTTACCTGCCCTTCCCCACCGACTGGCGGACGAGGGCGCGTCTGAGTCTGGCATCGGCGAGCTTCAGGTCGCGTTCCGAGAGGTCGGAGCGGCTGAGCAGCGATCGCGCCTTGTCCTCGGCGGTCTTCGCGCGTTCGAGGTCGATCTCCTCGGCCCACTCGAAGGTGGTGGCGACGAGGCGGACCATGCCGTTGTGCACGGCGACCATGCCGCCGATGCAGGCGGCTCTGCGCGTGCCGTCCGGGGTCTTGATCACGGCCTCGCCCATTCCGAGCGGGGCGACGTAGTCGATGTGCCGGGGCAGGATGCCGATCACGCCGTCCGCCGTGCGGACGGAGAGCATCTCGGCCTCGCCCTTGTAGATCAGGCCGTCGGGCGTGACGATCTCAAGCGAAAAGGTCATTTGGCCTCACGCCCTCTCTGATATTTCTCCACGACCTCGTCGATGGAGCCGGCAAAGAGGAAGCAGGACTCGGGGATGTCGTCGTGCTTGCCCTCGATGATCTCCTTGAAGCCGCGGATCGTCTCCTTGAGCGGGACGTACTTGCCGGCGTAGTTGGTGAACTGCTCGGCAACGTGGAAGGGCTGGGAGAGGAAGCGCTGAATCTTTCTGGCGCGGTGGACCGTCAGCGTGTCCTCCTCGGAGAGCTCGTCCATGCCCATGATCGCGATGATGTCCTGCAGTTCCTTGTATCGCTGGAGGATCTGCTGCACGCCGCGGGCGACCTCATAGTGCTCCCGGCCCACGATCTCCGGGGTCAGGATGCGGGAGGTGGAGTCCAGCGGGTCGACAGCCGGGTAGATACCGAGCGAGGCGATGCCGCGGTCGAGAACCGTGGTCGCGTCGAGGTGGGCGAAGGTCGTGGCCGGGGCCGGGTCGGTCAGGTCGTCCGCGGGGACGTAGACCGCCTGCACCGAGGTGATCGAGCCCTTCTTGGTGGAGGTGATGCGCTCCTGCAGGGCGCCCATCTCGGTGGCCAGCGTGGGCTGGTAGCCGACGGCGGAGGGCATGCGGCCCAGCAGGGCCGAGACCTCGGAGCCCGCCTGCGTGAAGCGGAAGATGTTGTCGATGAAGAGCAGAACGTCCTGGTTCTTGACGTCGCGGAAGTACTCAGCCATGGTCAGGCCGGCCAGGCCGACGCGCATTCTGGCTCCGGGCGGCTCGTTCATCTGGCCGTAGACCAGAGCGGTCTTGGCCAGAACGCCGGATTCCTTCATCTCGTAATAAAGGTCGTTGCCCTCGCGGGTGCGTTCGCCGACGCCCGTGAAGACCGAATAGCCGTTGTGCTCGGTGGCGATGTTGTAGATCAGCTCCTGGATCAGAACCGTCTTGCCGACGCCGGCGCCGCCGAAGAGGCCGATCTTGCCGCCCTTGGCGTAGGGGCAGATCAGGTCGACGACCTTGATGCCGGTCTCTAAGATCTCGGTGGTGCTCTCCTGCTCGTCGTAGCTCGGGGCGGGCCGGTGGATCGGCCAGCGCTCGACCGTGACGGGGGCGGGCATGTTGTCGATGGGCTTGCCGAGCAGGTTGAACATTCTGCCGAGGCATTCCTCGCCGACGGGGACCGTGATCGGGCGGCCGGTGTCATAGGCTTCGACGCCGCGCTGCAGGCCGTCGGTGGAGCTCATGGCAACGCAGCGGACCATGTCGTCGCCGATGTGCTGCGCAACCTCCGCCGTGATCTTGGTATCGCCGTTGAACACCTCGATGGCGTTCAGCAGGGCGGGAAGATTGCCGTTTTCAAAACGGATGTCCAGTACCGGGCCCATGATCTGGACCACGGCGCCAATGTTCTTCGTTTGCATATTCGTTACTCCTTATTCAGAGTTCAGAGTTCCGTGTCAATGCGGGGAACGGCGCAGGGCGGGCCAATGCGGGCGTGCGGGCGGGAGCCGGCGCACAGGTGTGCGCCGCTGCGGGCGGAAACGAACGACCGCTCTGCGCAAATCAGCTTGGCCCTGTCAGGCGCTTCACGCCGGCTCCCCCGCAGGGGGAGCTGTTTTTCTTCCCCGATTCCCGATTGCCTGTCGCCCGCGGCGCTGCGCGCCGCCTATGTCTCCGCGCCGGCAACGATCTCCGTGATCTCCTGGGTGATCGCGCCCTGGCGCGCGCGGTTATACTTGAGGCTCAGACTGGCGATCATGTCCTCGGCGTTGCTCGTGGCCGCCTCCATTGCGGTGCGGCGCGCGCCCTGCTCGGAGGCCACGGCCTCGCACAGAGCGCCGTAGATCACGCCGCCGAGGTACTCGGGGATGATCGCCTCGAAGACCGATTCGCTGTCCGGCTCGTAGAGCGTCTCGCAGGCGGACTCGGTGTCGCCCGGCATCGGCGTGTATTCGAGCGGAAGCAGCTTGAGCGAGGCGGGAGTCTGGGCGAGCATCGAGACGAACTCGGTGTAGATCACATGGACCTCGTCAAATTCGCCGCTGCTGTACCCGGCTGCGAGCATCTTTGCCATCGAGAAGCAGTCGCCGACATGGTCGTCACCGGCTTCGGCATAGAGGTCCGTCAGGATCTCCGAGCCGCGGCGCTGGAAGAACTCGAGCGACTTCTTGCCGATCGGGACCACGCAGCAGGATGTGCCCTCCATCCGCTCCCAGGCCATTTTCAGCACGTTCGCGTTGTAGCCGCCGGCCAGGCCGCGGTCGCCGCCGATGACGACGTAGCAGGTCTTGCGGACCTCCCGCGCCTCCAGATAGGGCGAGGCGAAGTTTTCCGTGTTGTTCGCGATCGTGTTGAGCGTATCGTAGAGCGTGCGGAAATAGGGGCGGGAATTCTGCACCCGCGCCTGGGCGCGGCGCAGCTTCGAGGAAGCGACCATTTCCATGGCTTTCGTGATCTGCTTGGTGCTTTCCATGCTTTTGATGCGGAGCTTGATGTCCTTCATGGAAACGCCGGCCATGTGTCATGCCTCCCTTCTTACTTTGCTTTAAATTCCCCGAGGTAGGCGGTCAGAGCCTGCTTGAGGCCCTCCTCCGTATCTTCATCCAGTTTCTTGGTCTCCACGATCGCGCGGAGGACCTTGTGCGCGTTGATCTCCATGTAGCGCGCGAAGCCCTTTTCAAAGGCCGGGATCTGATCCACCGGCACGTCCTTGAGATAGCCGTTGACGACCGCGTAGATGATGCAGACCTGGTGCTCGACCGGGACCGGGGAGTTGTTCGGCTGTTTCAGGATCGCGACGATGCGCTCGCCCTGGGCCAGACGCTCCTTCGTGTCGCGGTCGAGGTCGGAGCCGAACTGGGCGAAGGACTGCAGCTCGCGGTACTGCGAATACAGCAGCTTCAGAGAGCCGGCGACCTTCTTGAGCGCCTTGATCTGCGCCGAGCCGCCGACGCGGGAGACCGAGATGCCGGGGTTGATGGCGGGCATGACGCCCGCGTGGAAGAGCTCGGTCTCGAGGAAGATCTGGCCGTCGGTGATCGAGATCACGTTGGTCGGGATATAGGCCGAGACGTCGCCGGCCTGGGTCTCGATGATCGGCAGAGCCGTCAGCGAGCCGCCGCCGCATTCGTCAGACATGCGCGCCGCGCGCTCGAGCAGACGGGAGTGCAGATAGAAGACGTCGCCGGGATAGGCCTCGCGTCCGGGCGGGCGGCGAATCAGCAGCGAGATCGCGCGGTAGGCGACCGCGTGCTTGCTGAGGTCGTCGTAGACAACCAGCACGTCTCTGCCCTGGGCCATAAAGTACTCGCCCATTGAGCAGCCCGCGTAGGGCGCGATGTACTGCATCGGCGCAAGCTCCGAGGCCGTGGCCGAGACGACGATGGTGTAGTCCATGGCGCCGTTGGCCTGCAGAGTGTTCACGATCTGCGAGACTGTGGACCGCTTCTGGCCGATGGAGACGTAGATGCAGATGACGTTCTGCCCCTTCTGGTTGATGATCGTATCGGTGGCGATCGTCGTCTTGCCGGTCTGGCGGTCGCCGATGATCAGCTCGCGCTGGCCGCGGCCGATCGGGATCATGGCGTCGATGGCCTTGATGCCCGTCTGCAGCGGGACCGAGACCGAGCGGCGCTCAATGACGCCCGGCGCGGGCATCTCGATGGGGCGGTAGTGCTCCACCGTCAGCTTGCCCTTGCCGTCGATCGGCTCGCCGAGCGCGTTGACGACGCGGCCGATCAGATTTTCGCCCACGGGCACAGAGACGACCCTGCCGGTCCGCTTGACCGTGTCGCCCTCGCGGATGCCCTCGTCCGAGCCCAGGATGACCAGGGAGACGGAGTGCTCCTCGAGATTCTGCGCCATGCCGTAGGCGCCGTTGGGAAATTCCACGAGCTCGTTGACCATGCACTTTTCCAGTCCGGCCGCGCGTGCAATGCCGTCGCCGACCGTGATGACGGTGCCGATCTCGTCCTGCTCGATTTTGGTTTCGTAATTCTTGATCTGAGATCGAATGATCTTTGTGATCTCGTCCGGTCTAAATTCCATGTTTTCCCTGCTTTCTGCTTTCAAAGTACGGTGTCGGAAAGCGCCTTTTTCAGTCCGTCGAGACGCTGACGGACCGTGCCGTCCAGCGACTTGCCCTCATACTCCAGGCGAAGGCCGCCCAGGACGCCGGGATCGACCTTGCTGCGAAGCTCCACGTGCTTGCCGGTCAGATCGGCCACGCGGCGGATCAGCTTCGCGCGCATCTCTTCGCTGAGCGGAACGGCGGAGATCGCCAGCAGATCGAGGATCCCGTGGTCTTCGTTGTAGCGGCTGCGGCAGCGGCGCAGGCAGTTCGGCAGCTCCCGGATATGCCCCTGCTCGCACAGCAGCTTCAGGAAGCTGAGCAGATAGGTGTGGACCCGGCCGGAAAAGGCCTCGTCCAGCACGCCAAGCTTCTCGGACTTGCGGAGATTGCTCGCGCTGAGCAGGCGGACGTAGTCCGGATTCTCGCCGAAAAGCCGTTCCACGCCGGTCAGCTCGTCCAGGATCTGCTTGTCGAAGCCCTCGTCCCGCGCCAGATCGTACAGGGCGTCGGCGTAGTTCTGAGCGACCTGCGTCATACCGAATCACCCACGTTCCGGAGGAAGTCCTCGATCAGGCGGGTATGGTCCTGCTCGTCGATCTCCTTCTCGACGACCTTCTCGGCCAGCTCGACGGCGAGCTTCGAGATGTCGTCCTTGGCCTCGTTGAGGGCCTTTTTCTTCTCCAGGGCGATGTCGTTGGAGGCTTTCTCGCGGATGGCGTTGGCCTCTGTCTTCGCCTGGCGGAGGATCTCGTCTCCCTTGCGGTTGGCCTCCTGCGCGGCGGAGGCGATCATCTCCGCAGAGATCTGCTCGGCCTCGGACAGGCGCTTTTCATAGTCCGCCTTCTCCTCTGCCGCGGCCTTCCGGCTCTGCTCGGCGTCGGCGTAGAGGTCGTCGATCTCCTTCTGCCGGTCGTCGATCATCTTGTTGACCGGCTTGAACAGGTATTTTTTCAAAATCAGAAACGTGATCACCATGTTCAGCAGCGTGAACAGGGCGGTCCAGGGATTAAAACCGATAAAGCTTTCAAACCCCTCATGCATGGGCGCATCCCTCCCTTTTTATTGCGGTGTCTACCGGGAAAGGGTTCATCAGAACACGAACAGCAGCAGCAGCGCAATCACAAGGGAGTAGATGCCGGTGGTCTCCGCGACGGCGCAGCCGACCAGCATGTTGGTACGCAGGTTGCTTGTATTCTCCGGCTGGCGGGCCATGCCTTCGAGCGCCTTGCCGACCGCGTTGCCTTCGCCGACGGCCGGGCCGATGGCGCCGATGCCCATGCACAGACCGGCGCCGAGCGCGCAGGCCGCACGAACGATTGCAGTATAGAGATCCATTGATTTTTCCTCCTGATTTGATTTTGTTTATGGAAAAGCAAGATTTCGCTTAGGATTACGGGTTTATTTTTCCGGCTTGGCGGCCTCCGCGGGCGGCGGGCAGTTGCCGGAGATGTAGATCATCGTGAGCAGGCTGAAGACGAAGGCCTGGATCACGCCGGAGAAGACGTCGAAGTACAGAGACAAAACGGCCGGAAGGCCGAGCGTGAGCACCGGAACGCCGAGGGGGCCGTCTGAGACCAGGATCAGCACAAGGGCGGAGACGGCCAGCAGGATCCAGCCCAGGAGCTTCCGGGCTGCGGTCTTATTGCGGATGACCTGGGCCAGGGCGAAGATCAGCACGATCAGGCAGGCCGCGAAGATAACGGCGTAGACGCCCGTGGAGACCTTCGGCCAGGCTCTTCCGGTCAGATCCCAGAGCCAGTTGATCGCGCCGAGCGAACCGAGGGCAATGCAGGCCAGGCCTGCAAGCCAGGGCAGGAGCTTGCGCTTGCCGCCGTTTTTCGGGCGGGAGAGCAGAACCAGCAGGACGCCCGCGACGAGCAGGGCGGCGATGATCGCAACGGAGCTCGAGCCGATCAGTTTCAGAATGCCGACCGACGCGGCGGAGAGAGCGGCGTAGAGCAGGGTCGTGATGACGCCGCCGCCGGCGATGTTGCCGAAGTGACGGAAGGCCAGCGACACCGGCTGCGCAATCTCAGAGACGATGTTCATCGGCGTCATGATGGCGATGGGCTCGGTGAAGCCCTTGAGCCAGGAGAGGAAGCCGTTGTTCTTGATGGCCTGATACCAGCAGATCGCGCTGACCATCAGCGCCCAGGTCATCGTGGTGCTGATGTCCGCCGTGGAGGATTTGAGCACGCCCGTCATGCCGAGGAAGGTGCCGAGCAGGGACGAGAGGAAGATCGTGGCGATCAGGGGCGCCCAGTGGGCGTTGTGCGCGCCCATGGCCTCCTTGACCATGTCGGTGATCACGGTGACGGCCTTCTCGGTGAGCACCTGGCGCTTGCCGGGGCGCTTTTTGAGGCCCCTGCCGAGGAGCACGCCGGAGACGCAGAGGATCAGCGTCACGACGAAGGACGTGACAAGGGTCTGCGTGACCTGGATCCCGCCGAAGATCGGGATCGTGAAGTATATCTTCGGACCGTTGATCGAAATGCCGTTCATTGGTCAGCCTTCTTTCTCCGGAAGAATTCGCCGGCAAAAATCAGCAGCCGGGACAGCAGCAGCGGGATCAGCATGGCGACGACGTCGCACCATTTGAGCTTCGCACACAAAACCAGCACGCCGAGCATCAGCAGATAGCGCAGCAGCATCGAAGCCGTGATCGTCCGCTTCGCGCGGGCGACGTCTCCGCCCTCGGCCTGGTTCGCGGCGCGCGTGACGCCGACGGCCATCAGGCAATAGTTCAAAATCGCGAGCCCCGCGCCGACCGCGCCGCCGAGGATCACCTTTCCGGTCAGGCGGCGGAGCAGCGCGTAGACGCCGAGCATGACGCCGAGGCAGACGAGCTGCATCACCGCGTAGATCAGCAGCTCCCGCCGCATCTGGCGGCGGTCATTTGAAATATTCGCTTCCATCGCTTCTCACCCCTGCCGTCAGTTGTGATCGTTAAAGCCCTGCGTCTGCTGCTGTTCGTCCTCGCGGGAGAGGCGGTGCAGCGTCTTGAAGCCGCTGTAGAGCCCGCCGGCCGCGCCGAGCAGACCCAGCACGATGCCGACCGGGATCGTCCAGGCGCCCCAGCCGCGGCTTTTGTGCAGCCAGACGGCGAGAATCACAAAACCCGCCAGAGGCGCCGCGACACTCAGGCCGAGCTGGGTCAGCCAGACCACGTAGCTCATCACTTTTACCAGGGAACGCATGTGCCGCCTCCCGTCTGACGGGTATCAAATCAAAAATTCTCACAAAGTATAGTATAGCGGCTTTTCCGTCATATTTCAAGAGAGAAATCCGCTTTCACACAATTATACCATTAAAAAAAAGCCTCTCCGCAGCGGAGAAGCTTTTTCCGGCGCGGCCGGGCGGGCTCAGAGCACGCGGGTCAGCCAGTAGATCAGGCCGTAGACGACCGAGGCCGAGATGCCGTAGACGAGGACCGGGCCGGCGATCGTGAACATCTTGACCGCAAGGCCGGTTACGAAGCCCTCGGTCTTGAATTCCACCGCCGGAGCGCTGATCGAATTGGCGAAGCCCGTGATCGGCACCAGCGTGCCGGCGCCGGCGTGCCTGGCGATGTCGTCGAAGACTGCGAAGCCGGTCAGCAGGGCCGCGAGCGCGATCAGGCTGACCGAGGTCATCGTCCCCGCCGCCTGCTCCTCCAGTCCGAGGGCGAGCCAGCCGGTCTTGATGGCCTGGCCGAGCAGGCAGATCCCGCCGCCAAAGAGGAAGGCCTTGACGCAGTTTTTCGGCGTATTCGACTTCGGCGCGAGACGGTCGGCCAGCTTTTGGTATTCGGATTCGGAAATCTCCATGCGGATCCCCTCCCTTCTTCCGGAGTTTGCGCGAAAGAAGGAAAAATATGCGTATTTTGGGTTATCCGCGCAGCAGGACCGGCTGGAGCTGCTCGCCCCGGAGCGCGGCGTCCGCCGCCTCGGGGATCGCGTTCATATCGGCGACCAGGGAGGTCGGCTTTTTTTCGGGGTCGTCCTGACCGAAGGGGACGAAGTAGAAGTGCCTGCGCGCGAGCAGGCGGCCGATGGCGGCGGCGTTGGCCGCGAGGCCGTCGTTCGTCGAGACCGCGACCAGGACCGGCCGCGCGTTGCGCAGATGCGCCTTGCAGGCCAGAGTCACCGGCGTATCGGCCACGCCGGCGGCGAGCTTGGCGAGCGTGTTGCCGGTGCAGGGCGCGAGAATCAGCAGATCGAGCAGGCGGCGCGGGCCGATCGGCTCGGCGCCGGCGATCGTGTCCACAGCCGGGCGGCCGCAAATCGCCTCGATGCGTTCGCGGAAGCTCCGGGCGCTGCCGAAGCGGCTGTCCGTCGACGCGGCGGTGAACGAGAGGATCGGCACGACCGTCTCGTATTCCAGGCTCAGCCGCTTCATGGCGGCGAGGACCGGTTCAAAGGTGCAGAATGAGCCCGTCAGGGCAAATCCGATGCGTTCGCTTCTCATAAGGCTCCCTCCAGAGCGCGGGCGATCCCGCCGCGAAGAACCTCCGCAGCCGCCCGCGGCAGATATTTTCCGGGCAGACCGCCCGCCGGAACGAGGGTAAGACCGTCCGGAACGCGCGCGGGCAGTCCGCCCGGCGCAGAGGCCAGCTCGAACCACAGGCAGTCCGGCCCCATCTCCGCGAGCTGGGCGTCTGTCAGGGTGCAGGCCGGCACGGTGCTGCACACGAAGTCCCACGCGCCGTGCACGTCGGAAAACGGCAGAGCCCGCAGGCCGAGGCCCTCCGCCTCCGCGCGGACGGTCTGCCTTCTGGCCGCGACCGTGACCGAGGCGCCGAAGCTGCGCAGCAGCAGGCTCAGCGGCCTGCCGATGCAGCCCCAGCCGAGGACCAGGCAGCGCGAGCCGGTCAGCCCCTTCCCCGCCCGCGGCAGGGCGAAAAAGGCCTCGGCGGTCAGGCGGCCGTTGAGGGCCTTGACGGTGGGATCGGCGAGCAGGTCGCAGGCTGCGCCAAGCGGCGCGGGCAGGCCGGCGCCGCCGTTCAGCGCCCCGCCGAAGACGCGGGTCGACGCTCCGCAGTACGGCAGAAGGGTCGCTGGGGCAAGCGGCGCGGCGGCGCGGATGTACCCGTGGGCGTCGAGGGTCGGTGTTGGCAGGATCAGCAGGTCGTACATACCGGGCGCAGCGGTATCCGGGCGGTCCGGGACAGCCAGGGTGTCCACAGCGCCGAGATCCCGGAGCAGACCGGCAAGAAGGGACTGCCGCCGGTCGCCCCCGACCGCCAGAATGCGTTTCATCATGAAACCATCTCCTCAGGACAGGATATGACGGCAGGCGCGTCCGGGTGCGCAGGCGGGGCGGAAAAGGGGGCGGCCGGCGAAAAAAAAGGGGGCGAGAGGCAGGCGGAAAGGCGGACGGAAGAAATAAAAAAAGCAGGCTGCAATCAAGCAGTCTGCTATTATGGAGCGGGTGACGAGGCTCGAACTCGCTACCTCGACCTTGGCAAGGTCGCGCTCTACCAGATGAGCTACACCCGCGGAACGTTCACATTATAGCACATAATTTGGATTTGTCAACCGGAAAAATTCGATTTTTCGAAAAAGCGGGGAATGTGGGGCCAGCGGCCGGACGAATGCCCCCCGGCGCTGCGCGCATCAGAGGGGGCATTTGAGGTGGGCAGACGTCGATCGACGGCCGCAGGGCCGGATGACTCAGCCCGCCGTCGGGACGCGGGTGCAGGATCGCGGCGGCCTGGGGTCAGGCCGCCCTGCGGGTGGAAACGAACGGGCTATGCGCACAGATCAGGTTTGGCCCTCACAGTCACCAGTCTGCGGGCCGGTGAGGGCTCGTTGCAAAATGAATCATTTTGCAACGAGCCCTTTGGTTTTTGCCGATTCCGGCAAAAACCATCGCCTGCGGGCGGGTGATTGAACGTGAAGGGGGCTCCAAGACCGCCCCCTTCACACTTCCCCTGCCGGGAGC
>JAFPFL010000078.1 GCA_017425545.1 Oscillospiraceae bacterium
AAGCTGCCCGCCGACATGGGCTGCATCGTCGACAACGTGGGCACGATCTACGCCATCGAGCGCGCCGTGGTCTACCGCGAGCCGCTGTTCACCCACGTCCTGACCGTCACCGGCGAGGCGGCTGCCCGGCCCCAGAACTTCATCGTCCGCGACGGCACCTGCGTCCGCGAGCTTCTGGAGGAGGCCGGCGGCTTCCGAGACGACGCTCCGGTCAGGAAGGTCCTGGCCGGCGGCCCGATGATGGGCTTCGCCCTTGCGACCCTGGACGTTCCGGTGGTCAAGACGACCAACGGTCTGACCTGCCTGCCCGAGGACGGAAGCGAAAAAGCGCAGAAGCAGATGACGGCCTGCCTCGGCTGCGGCCGCTGTACCACGGTCTGCCCGACCGGACTTCTGCCCGGCCTGATGGCCGAAGCCGCGCGCAAGGGAGACTACGAGCGATATGAGAAGAAGCTCCACGGTCTCGAGTGCGTGGCCTGCGGCTCCTGCTCCTATGCCTGCCCCGCGAAGCGGCCTCTGACCGAGACGTTCAAGCGGGTCAAGGCGGAAATCATGGCGCAGAAACGCGCCGCGCAGGCGGGAGGTAAAAAATGAGTGCGAATACGGTCCTGAATATCTCGTCCGGCCCGCACGTCCGCAGCGGCTGGACCACGCGGAAGATCATGTTCACGGTCGCCGCGTCGCTGGTTCCCGCGGCGGCGGTCGGCGTTTATGTCTACGGTCTGCAGGCGCTCTGGGTCATCCTGACCTGCGTCCTTTCGGCGGTGGCGACGGAGTTCATCTTCGACGCGCTGACAAACCGCCCGAACACCTGGACCGACGGCAGCGCGGTCGTCACCGGCCTGATGCTGGCGCTGACCCTGTCGCCCACGGTCCCGCTCTACATCCCGATCCTCGGCTCGGTCTTCGCCATCGGCGTAGTCAAGTGCTGCTTCGGCGGCCTCGGCAAGAACTTCATCAACCCCGCCCTCGCGGCCAGATGCTTCCTGCTGATCTCCTTCACCGATGAAATGACGACCTATACCGTCGACGGCGTAAGCGCCGCGACCCCGCTGGCCAACCTGGTCGCGGGCAAGGCGGTCAACGTCACGAACATGTTCCTCGGCACGACGAACGGCGTCATCGGCAGCTGCGTGCTGGCCCTGCTGATCGGCGGCCTCATCCTCTGGGCGCTGGACATCATCCACGGCCAGATCTGCTTCTCGGTCCTGATCGGCTTCACACTGTTTGTCGGTTTCTTCGGCGGCCAGGGCTTTGACCCGGCCTTCCTGGCGGCGCATCTGTGCGGCGGCGGCGTCGTGCTCGGCGCGTTCTTCATGGCCACCGACTACGTGACCTCCCCGGTGAGCCGCCTCGGTCAGACCGTCTACGGCGTTCTGATCGGCGTGCTCGGGGCGATGTTCCGCGTCTTCGGCGGCTCGGCCGACTCCTTCAGCTACGCGATCATAATCGGCAATCTCCTCACCCCGCTGATCGACACCTACATCGTCTCCAAGCCCTACGCCTTCCGCAGGAAGGCCGTCCGGGTGCAGAACGGCGAGCCGAAGAAGACGGCCCGGGACGTGCTCCCGAAGCCCGTCGTCGTCCTGACCGTGATCGCCCTGATCTCCGGCCTGGTCCTCTCCAGCTGTTTCAGAGTGACGAAAGACACCATCGCCGAGCAGGACCGCGCGAAGGCCGCGGCGGCCTACAAGTCCGTCCTGCCAGACGCCGAGACCTTCACCTTCCTCGATGAAAAGACCGCGCCCTTCGCGGGCAAGACCTACGGCTCCGGCTTCGGCAACGCCCGGATCAACGAAGCCGTCGAGGGCTTGGACGCGAGCGGGAACGTGATCGGCTACGGCATCTCCGCCAGCTCTATGGAGGGCTACAACGGCGAGGTGACGCTGACGGTCGGCGTCACGCCGGACGGCAAGATCACGAACATCGCCTACACGGTCCTCAAGGAGACGCCCGGCAAGGGCATGCTCTGGGAGGAGGCCGCGTACAAGAGCCGCTTCAACGGCAAGCCGGCGACCAAGCTCGAGCTGGACGGCGGCGGAGAGACCGGCGTCGACGGCATCTCCGGCGTCACCATCACCTCCAAGGCCACCGTCAACGCGGTCAACGCCGCCCTGGACTTCTACAACAACGTGATTAAGGAGGCAGCAGAATGAACAAATATTTTGAACGCCTCTACAACGGTCTGATCAAAGAGAACCCGACGCTGGTTTTGATGCTCGGCATGTGCCCGACGCTCGCGGTCTCCACGCAGGCGATCAACGGCGTCGGCATGGGCCTGTCCACCACGGCCGTCCTGATCCTCTCGAACGTCGTCATCTCCCTTCTGCGGAAGGCGATCCCCGACCAGGTCCGGCTTCCGGCCTACATCGTGATCGTGGCTTCGCTCGTCACGGCGACGGAGCTGCTGATGCACGCCTACGTCCCCTCGGTCTATGAGGAGCTGGGCATCTACATCCCCCTGATCGTCGTCAACTGCATCATCCTCGGCCGCGCCGAGGCGTATGCGAACAAGCACTCGGTCGGCCTGTCTCTGATGGACGGCCTCGGCATGGGCCTGGGCTTCACGGTCGCCCTGACGCTCGCCGGCATGGTCCGCGAGCTGCTCGGCGCCGGCAAGATCTTCGGCGCGCAGGTTCTGCCCGCCTCGATCAAGCCGATCGGCATCTTCATCCAGCCTCCCGGAGCCTTCCTGGTCATCGCCCTGTTCATCGCGATCATGAACGCGATCGGCATCAAGACCCGCCAGCGCAAGCTGGTCGAGAGCGGCTGCGACGGCTGCTGCGCAACCTGCAGCTCCGCCTGCGGGAAGAAGGAGGAGGTGGCTGAGAAGTGAAAGCGCTGATCCTGATCATTGTCGGCACCGCACTCATCAACAACGTGGTGCTCAACCAGTTCCTCGGCATCTGCTCCTTCCTCGGCGTTTCCAAGCAGATGAAGGCCTCCGTCTCTCTGGGCGGCGCGGTCATCTTCGTCATCACCATCGCCTCGGCGGTCGCGAGCCTGCTCTACACCTATGTCCTCGCCCCGCTCAGCCTGGACTACATGAAGACCATCGTCTTCATCCTGGTCATCGCTGCCCTGGTCCAGATCGTTGAGATGTTCCTCAAGAAGAAATCCCCGGCGATCTACAATGCCCTCGGCATCTACCTGCCCCTGATCACCACCAACTGCGCGGTGCTCGGCGTCGCGCTGACGAACGTGCAGAACAGCTACAACTTCGTGCAGAGCGTCTTTGCCGGCTTCGGCACCGCGCTCGGCTACACGATCGCCATCATCCTGCTCGCGGGCATCCGCAGCCGGATCGATGAGCAAGCCGTTCCGGCCCCCCTGCGCGGGGCGCCGATCGTTTTGATTTCCGCCGCCCTGATGTCGATTGCGTTCATGGGCTTCGCGGGACTGACGTTCTGAGGAGGGCTGCTATGAATCCGATTCTGATTACGACCCTTGTCATCACGGTCATCGGCATCGTCGTCGGCTTCGGCCTGGTAGCGACGGGCAGGAAATTCCACGTTGAGGTCGACGAGCGGGAAGCGGCGGTCCGTGCCGCCCTGCCCGGCAACAACTGCGGCGCCTGCGGCTTCGCGGGCTGCGACGCGATGGCGGCTGCCATCGTCAAGGGCGAGGCGCCGGTCAACGGCTGCCCGGTCGGCAACGAGCCTGTCGCCAACGCGATCGGCGAGATCATGGGCGTCAAGGCCGACGAGGTCATCCGCGGCATCGCCTTCGTCCGCTGCAAGGGCAGCTGCGAGTACACCTCCAACCAGGCCAACTACATCGGCGAGGGCGACTGCCGCACCGCCGCGTTCAACGGCATCCGTTTCACCTCCTGTGACTACGGTTGCCTGGGCCTCGGCTCCTGCGTCAAAGTCTGCCCCCAGAACGCGATCACGGTCCGGGACGGCGTCGCCGTCGTGGATCCCGCCAAGTGCGTCGGCTGCGGCCTGTGCGCCAAGACCTGCCCGCGCGGCCTGATCGAGCTGGTTCCCGAGAACCGGCACGTCGCCGTCCGGTGCTCCAACAAGGACAAGGGCCCGACGGTCCGCAAAGTCTGCTCGGCCGGCTGCATCGGCTGCATGCTCTGCACCAAGCTCTGCCCGACCGGCGCGATCACGGTAACGAACAACCTCGCGCACATCGACTATGAGCAGTGCATCCAGTGCGGCGCCTGCGCCGCGAAGTGCCCCGCCCACGTCATCTCGATCCAGGCCGGCCTGCCCGTCGGGGCGGCTCCGGCGGTTCCGGGATCGCAGACAGGAGAGAGCCATGAATAAGAAAATGCTGATATACAAGATCGCTGTCGCAGTCGCTGTCGTTGCGCTGGCGGTCGTCCTCCTGACCGCTCTGGTCCGGAAAAAGGACACCTACTATCACCTGCAGAACCGCGGCGATCTCGGCCCGCTCACCCGCAGCGACATCACCTATCTCGACGTCGCCGCGCCTTCGGAGACCAACTACGACGGCACGATCACCGCTGCCTCCTGGCGCAGCATCTACCCGGAAATCGCGGACTCGATGGACGCGAACGGAAATAACACCGCCGTTGTGGACTACCTGGAGCAGGACCCCTACCTGGTCAACATCTACGACAACTACGGCTTCTCCAAGGACTACGGCTCTGCCCGCGGCCATGCCTTCACGCTGGTCGACGTGGCGAAGACCGAGCGCCCGCACGCGACGGCCAACTGCCTGACCTGCAAAACGCCGAACTTCGCCAAGCTGGTCCAGGACCAGGGCGTCGGCGTCTACACCATGGACTTCAACGAGGTCTATGACCAGATCAACGCCAACGGCGAGGCCATCAGCTGCTACACCTGCCACGGCAACGAGGCGGGCAGCAAGGGCAAGCTCATGGTCACCCACGAGTACGTCGGCAAGGCGCTCGGCGAGAACGTGAGAACGATCGACCCCGGCACCCTCTCCTGCGGCCAGTGCCACATTGAGTACTACTTCACCGCGGTGGACGGCAACGGCGACGGCAAGCTCGACGCTGAGACCATGATGCCCTACCACAGCATTGAGGAGATGTCGCCGGAGAAGATCCTGGCCTACTACGAAGCGGCCCCGAACAAAGACGGCGGCGTCGGCTTCTACGACTGGATCCAGCCCGGCACCGGGACGCACATGCTCAAGGCCCAGCACCCCGAGATGGAGACTGTTCTCTCCGGCAGCCACGCCGCCAGGAGCTGTGCCGACTGCCACATGGAGATCACGATGGCCGAGGACGGCACGACCTACCACAGCCACGAGCTGATCAGCCCGCTCTCGAGCCCGACGATCCTCGCCGGCTGCGCCGAATGCCACGAGAACAAGACCCCGGACGAGATGATCCAGTTCGTCCGCAACACGCAGAGCAGGGTCACGGCCCGCGAGACCGAGGTCGGCAACAAGCTCTCAGAGCTCAAGGATGCGCTGACCGAGGCGGTCGAAGCCGGCAAGATGTCCGAAAGCCAGCTCGACGCCGTCCGCCAGCTGCACCGCGAGGCGCAGTGGTTCTTCGACTTCTGCTATGTCGAGAACTCCGAGGGCGCCCACAGCATCAATCTGACCACCCGCTGCCTGAACACTGCCGAGGCAAGAATTGAGGAGGCCATGCAGCTGCTCGGAAAGTGATCCGATCCGCCGTGCAAACGGTTCAGGGAGAAGCAGAGCGATTGCTTCTCCCTGAATTTCTCCAAAGGCGTCAATCCGCCCGAAAGGACAAAGTTCCATGCTGAAGAAAACGATTCGATTTCTATACTCCATGAAGTTTGCGATCCTGCTGCTGATCCTGCTGGCCGCGGCCTGCGTGCTCGGCAGCGTGATCCCGCAGAAGCAGAGCTTCATGTGGTATCTCTCCGAGTACGGGACCCGCGGCGGCGCGCTGGTCGTCGGTCTCGGCCTGGACGACGTGTTCCACGCCGTCTGGTTCCTGGTGCTGACGGTCTTGCTGTGCTGCGACCTGCTCGCCTGCAACCTGCTCCATCTGCCCGGCCTGCTGGCGCAGACCAGGGCGCTGGGCAGAGCTCCGAAGGCGGGCGAAAAGACGGTCGGGGCGGTCTCCGGCGTCGAAAAGCCTGAGGCCGTCTTTGAAAAGCTGCACATGCCCAAACCGAAGCGCGCCGAGGCCGACGGCAAGACTGTCCTCTACGCGGCGAAGAACCGTGCCGGCGTCTGGGGCGCTTGGGTGACGCATCTCGGCGCCCTGCTGCTGATCATCGGCTTTACGATGGGCCAGGCCACCCTGACGGAGTACACCGTGATGGGCGTCCCGGGCAAGACCTGCCCGGTGGGCGATACCGGCCTGACGCTGACCGTCGAGGACTTCGACGTGGCCTACACTGAGAGCGGAACACCGCAGCAGTTCACGGCCAGAGTGACGATGCACGGCCCGGAGGGCGACCGCAGCGGCACGGCGAGCGTCAACCACCCGGCCAGCCTCTACGGCTTCAAGATCTACCAGAACTCGGTCGGCACGGCCGCGAAAGCGACGGTCCGCTCGGAGGGAGGGACGGTCGCGGAGGACGTCCTCTGCCCCGGCGACGTGCTGCAGATCCCGGACACCCCTCTGACGATCACCTTCGAGGCCTATCGGAACAAGGGCTTCGGCGGCAGCGGCACTGTGCCCGGCTACACCTTCGTGCTCGAAAACGGGAACAGCGGCGAACGCTACTACGGCGAGCAGGCGGAGGGCGAGAACGCTGAATTCGACTACGGCGTCTCCGCCGCGGGCGGGGAGGGGCGATCTGTCCGCAGCTATGAGGTCCGCTTTTCCGAGCCGCGGACCGCGACCCTGCTCCGGCTCAAGCAGGAGCGCTTCACCTGGCTGGCCCTGCTGGGCGGCCTGCTCACGATGCTCGGCCTGATCCTGTCGTTCTACCTTCAGCCCAGGCGGGTCTGGGCGGTTCAGGACGGGGAAGGCTGGACCGTCAGCGGCGAGTGCCGCAAGGGCGGCGCACTGTTCTATGACCGTCTGCGCGAAGCGGCGCAGACCGGCGAAAAGGAGGAGACAACCGATGCTGGCTGCTGAGAACGTCTTGTTTACGGTCGCCATGTGCCTGTACTTCGCGGCGATGATCTTCTATTTCCTCTTTACCGCGCTCAAGAAGGAGAAGCTCTCCCGGATCGCGATCGGCGTTCAGGCGCTGGCCTTCCTCCTGCACACGGCCGCCCTGGTCTGCCGGGGCATCGGCGCGGGGCGCCTGCCGCTGACGAACCAGTATGAGTTCGCCGCGAGCTTTGCCTGGGGTCTGTGCCTCGTCAGCCTGATCTTCATTCTGAAATTCCGCTTCCCGGTCCTCGGCGCCTTCCTGACCCCGCTGATCTTCCTGGTCATCGGCTATGCCGCCATGCAGAGCAGGGAGATCAAAGACCTGATGCCCTCGCTGCGGAGCAACTGGCTCGGCTTCCACGTCTCCACGGCGATCATCGCCTACGGCTCCTTCGGCGTCAGCGCCGTGGTCTCGGCGATCTTCCTGTTCCGGTCGCGGATGAAGGACGAGGGCTTCTGGGGTCAGCACGTCCCGAACAGGGAGAAGCTCGATCTGATCAGCTACCGCAGCGTCTGCCTCGGCCTGCTCTTTCTGACCTTCACGATCCTGACCGGCGCGATCTGGGCCGAGCGCGCCTGGGGCAGCTATTGGTCCTGGGATCCGAAGGAGACCTGGTCTCTGATCACCTGGATCATCTACGCGGTCTATCTGCACCTGCGCTTCAACCGCGGCTGGCGCGGCAGGTCCGCCGCGATCTTCGCGGTGATCGGCTTCGCCTGCGTCCTGTTCACCTACGTCGGCGTAAACACCCTCCTCCCCGGCGTCCACAGCTACAAATAACAGGCCGGCGCGAACTGCGCCGCGAATACAAAGACGCCCGTTCCCCCGAAGGGAGGAACGGGCGTTTGCCGTTATGGAGCTTTTCCGATCTCTTTTTCCAGCCTCCGCAGCAGCTCTGCCAGCGGCAGGATCAGGATCCCGAGGACCGCGTTGCCGATCGCGTGGGTCACGTCCCAGGGGAAGCCGACCGCGATCCAGGCCAGCGTCCGCTTCCAGTCCCCGTCCAGGAAGACGTAGCACTGAAACGGGGCGTAGAGCGAGCCGTAGGCGAGGCCGAAGAGGCCGCCGACTGCGGCGTAGACCGCGCCGGCCAGCCAGAGCGGCATCCGCCGCGGCAGGAGCATCGTCACGCCCCAGAGGATCGGCCACAGGTAGAGGTAGGGAAACCACCACAGCCCGAAGCCGGTGAAATAGCCCTCCAGAAAGACAAAGAGCATGATCGGGATCAGGGCCTGGCGCCGGTAGACCAGCGTGTAGACCATCGTCAGCGTGCTGACCAGTTCCACGTTCGGCAGGACCTCCAGGACCTGCTTCGAGGAAAACTGAATGACGGCCAGCAGGGGAAAGAGGATCAGATGAAAGAGGGTCAGCCTCTGCGGGCCGGCGTCA
>JAFPFL010000008.1 GCA_017425545.1 Oscillospiraceae bacterium
TACCTGTCGGAGCTTTCGGATGTAGAACTGGACGCCGAAACGGTGAAACAGGTGGCGGGCGGTGCGTGCTGGGATGTGGATGGCTGTTCGACCATAGGGCATGGGCCATGCCCCGGAAATGACTGCCCGTCTGCATTCAACCCCAAAAAATGATTGTCCTTAGGAAGTCATTTAAAAATACTTCCTCCTTCTTCAGGCTGGACTGATGAGATTCATTACGTACCCCTTGAAGCTGACAGAACTGAATCGGGCAGACAGGGAGGGTCCGTCCCCCCTGTCACACTACCATAAATAAAAGGAGAGTTGTACCATGAGACAAACGATTATTCTCGGCAACATCATCACCATGGATGAGAAGAGGCCTTTTGCCAGGGCGGCACTGGTGAAGGACGGCGTATTTGCCTATATCGGCAGTGCAGAGGAGGCGAAAAAGCTGGCCAGCGCCGACGCGAAGGTGTTGGATTACGGTGAGAACTTTATCTATCCCGGCTTCCTGGAGTCCCACTGCCACGGTCACCTGGCCGGCCTCCGTTTTATCGGACAGGCGGACCTGATGCAGGCCGGCCTGACTGATTATGCCAAATACCGTGAAATCATAAAAGAATTCATTGCGAAGAACCCGAAACGCGAGTTCTACGTAGGCGCAGGGTGGATCGAGAATGACGAATACGTCACCAAAGCGTACCTGGACGAAATCTGTCCGGATAAGCCGCTGCTCCTGCAAACCGGCGGCGGACATTCCATGCTGCTCAACACGAAGGCGCTGGAATGGGCCGGCATTGACGCGGCCTACGCGAAGAAGTACGGCTATGACCAGGTGCATGTGGACGAGAACGGTGAACCGGACGGCTATATCTGTGAAGGCCCCGTGTTTGAAATCGTGCCGAAGCTTCCCACTACAATCGAAGATATCAAGGAATATCTGCTGGCCTGGCAGGATTTCGCCCTCAGGAGCGGCTTCACTGCCGTTTGTGACGCGGGTGCGGAGATCGTCCACCGGGATGCTCCCCGGGCCTACCATGAGCTGGAGGTGGAGGGAAAACTGAAGCTGCGCACCTACGCCTATATGTATGTGTTGGACAATATTGAAAATCCGAAGGCGGAGATTGCCCGTATCGCAGCACAGCGCGCTACGATAAGCGGCGAATATTTCCATATTGTCGGCGCCAAGGCGTTCCTGGACGGTGTGACCGAAGCGCACACGGGCTGGCAGAACCAGGATTACGCTGACGAGCCCGGTTATCACGGTGTGGAGCGCTTCAACGATCACGACAAGATGGTGGAGCTGATTACCGAAGCGGACAAAGAAGGTATGTCCGTCCATGTCCACTCCGAAGGAGGAGGCGCTACTCATTTTATGCTGGGCTGCATCGAGGATGCGGAAAAGATTACCGGCAATAAAGATCAGCGTAACGTACTGGCCCATCTGCACTTTGTGACCGAGGAGGATATCCGCCGCATGGCGGAGACCGGTTCCGTTCCTGCGGTTCCGCCGCTGTGGACCGCGAAAATCCCGGGCCATTATGAAATTGAAGTCTCGTATGTGGGGGAGGAACTGGCAGCGAATGCGTATCCCATCAAGTCCTTCTACGATGCGGGCGCCAACGTGGTCTTCCATTCCGACTATCCCGTTTCTCCGATGATGAATGTCAAATACAGCATTTACACGGCGGAAAAACGTTCGTATCCGAAAGAAGTGCTTGGCGGCATAGACTCCCCGAACAATGAAAAGGAAGCCATCACCCGCGAACAGTCGCTGCGCGCCATGACCATCAACGTAGCCCGTCAGTGGCGCCAGGAGCATCGCATGGGCTCCATCGAGTTCGGCAAGCTCGCCAATATGACGGTGTTTGACTGCGATTTCCTCCACGACGACATTGAGAAGGTCGCACAGGCTAACATCGTCGCCACCATCGTGGACGGGGAGGAAGTTTACAAGGCGTAAGGAACAGGAAGAATAGAGACGGTATCGATAACCGGGCGTCGCCGCGGGACGTAAATCCCGACAGCGGCGAATTAAAGTAAGATATTCTACAGGAGGAGATACAATGAAAATCTCTAAGAAAGCATTTCATCTCTTATTGACCGCACTTATGGCTTTCAGTTTCGTCGCTTACGTTTCAGTGGCACAGGCGTCTTCTTTCACAACTCCGAAAAAGCTGGCAGATTACCTGTACTACATGGAATACTCCGACTACTCGGCTGACTTAAAGACGGGTGAACAGGTCAAAACCGGCTTCGCGTGCTCCGCTGTGCGCAACGGAAACTTCTACGGACGTAATCTGGATCTGGATTACGCCGATGTTCCGGAATTCGTAATCAAGGTAGCTCCCAAAAAGTCTGAGGGGCGTTACGCAAGTATAGGGCTGGCCGCAATTCTCACGCTAAAATCCAATGAGGTTGACCGCGTTACGGAAGCACAGTTGCTTGCCATGCCAAACCTGACGTTTGACGGTATCAATGAAAACGGCGTGGCCATGAACTGCAACGTCTGTCCCGCCATTGACCTGGACTTCGCTACTCTGCTCTCAACCAATTACGGTAAGCCGCGCATCCATGCTGTTGCGGTAGTCCGCTACGTCCTTGATCACGCCAAATCCGCCGCTCACGGTGTAGAGCTTTTGAAAAATATGGATATTTACGGCGGTTATGGCACATGGGGGCTTCACTGGATGCTCTCCGACGAGAAGGAGACCTATATCATCGAGTGTATTGACGGCGAGCTTGTGGCCAGAAAAGACACGGACAATATCATGACAAATTTCTATGTCAACTACGCGCCGAATACTTCTTACGCAAAGCATATAGCGAAGACAGGGCAGACCGTGGCGGGCAAGACCTACAAGGGCTTCCCCATCCTTACGCCCCATGCCTGCGGAGTGGAACGTTACGCCATACTGAAGGAGCATTACGCAGAGGGCGGTAAATCCGCGGAAGGAATGGCTCGCTTAATGGAGCGTGTGAAATATACCCAGACTTATGAAGCGGATACAAAGCCGTTCTGGTATACGGAATATACTGACGGAAACCTGACCATCGCAAACGCTCCTATGGATTTCAAAGCGGTTATTCAGTCCGAAATTGATACCTACAAGCTGCACGACAGGAACATTCATCCCAATAACTACTGGCAGACATGGCACACAGCGGTTTACGACTTGGCGAACAGGACACTTCGCCTGAACATTCAGGAGGATTATTCCAGGCATTACGATTTCAAGCTGAACTGATGATGGTGATTCCCGACAATCCGGAAAACCCGAAGGCGGAAATCGCCCGTATCGTCGCAGAACGTGCAAGGTACAGTGACAAATATTATCATATCGTTGGAGTCAATGACTGCGATTTCCTCCACGACGATCTGGAGAAGGTCGCACAGGCTAACATCGTCGCCACCATCGTGGACGGCGAGGAAGTTTACAAGGCGTAAGAGTGATTCGGTTACAAAATGTGGGGAATATGTTACAATAATACATATTGATCGATAGCGAAAGGATGTAAAAAAATGAAGAATCAGACGTTGCCATCAGAAAAAGGCTATGTTATGACCGACTACTCCCGGAAGACCAGCTGGTATCAGATTCCGGATGCTGCCAGGGAGGTCGACACGATCTACATTTACGCCACGGAGTACATCATGGGGAGCTTCGAAGAGGGATCCCCCGATTACGCGACGCTGGACAATGAGGAGATGTTGCAGGGCGTGGCAGGCGAGTACATGATGCATGCGTCCGCCTTCGCGGATTCTACCAACGTGTTTGTGCCGTACTATCGCCAGGCCGGCTTACGGTTTGCGGGAGAGATCCATAAGAAGA
>JAFPFL010000079.1 GCA_017425545.1 Oscillospiraceae bacterium
AGCAGTCCAAGGCGCTGCGCGAGCTGGACGAGGAGATCCAGGCCCTGAACTGGACCACGGAGCTGAAGGAATAAAGGATCAAACAATCAGTCGGTAGTCCGAAAAGGCGAGCGGGATCTCTCGTGGTTGAGAAGGAACCACACGCTATGGTTGACCGTCGGGCACGGTCGGGGTTCGAATCCTCTTTTACCGTTATGCCCAGCAGCGTTACACGCGTACGGTCACGGTGCATTGTTACTACCTTCAACGCTGATTTTCGGATGAGGGTTGGGATCGGGGACGATTGATGATTCTGCGGGTCTCCCGCCTGAAAGGATGAACGAATTTGACAAGACTGGATTCCTATTTTGAAAAGCTCAAGGGAAAGCGCGTTCTGGTGCTGGGCGTCGGCGTCAGCAACCGCCCGCTCGTCCGTCTTCTGCTGCATTATGGCATTGCCGTCACCTGCTGCGACAAGACGCCGCAGGAAAAGCTCGACGCCGAGGTCCTGGATCTGGAGCGGGCAGGCGCCCGTCTTCACCTTGGACCGGATTACCTCGACGGCGTGTTCGGAGACGTCGTATTCCGTACGCCCGGACTCCACCCGGACACCCCCCAGATCCAGGCAATGCGCGCTGCGGGAGCCGTCATCACCTCCGAAATGGAAGCCTTCTTTGAAGTCTGTCCCTGCCGGATTACGGCTGTTACGGGCTCCGACGGCAAGACCACGACCTCTACGCTGATTTCCGAGTTCTTCAAAAAGCAGGGCTTCCGCGTCTGGCTCGGCGGCAATATCGGCACGCCGCTGCTGGATAAGGCGGACGAGATGACGCCGGAGGACAAGGTCGTTCTGGAGCTCAGCTCCTTCCAGCTGATGTACTTCCCGTACAGCCCGCATGTGGCCGTCATCACAAATCTCGCGCCTAATCACCTTGATATCCACAAGGATATGGCTGAATATGTGGCTGCGAAAGAGAATATCTATACCCACCAGTCTTCGGACGACGTCCTGATCGTGAATCAGGACAATGAGATCACCCACGGCTTCGCGTCGAATGCCAGAGGCGCCGTGCTGGAATTCTCGCGCCGCAGCGAACCGGAGCGGGGGATTTTCCTCAAAGACGGCGTGATCTGGAGAAAGGGTGAGACCGTTACGAGGCTGATGGACCGGTCCGAGATCCTCTTGCCGGGCATCCATAACGTCGAAAACTACATGGCAGCCATCCTCGCGGTCGGCAGCGACGTCAGCGACGAGAATATCATCGCGGTCGCGCGCAGCTTCGGCGGCGTCGAGCACCGGATCGAACTCGTCCGTGTGAAGGACGGCGTGCGCTATTACAACGATTCGATCGCCTCGTCTCCGTCCCGCACCACAGCCGGGCTCCGCTCCTTCACGCAGAAGGTCATCCTGATCGCGGGCGGCTATGACAAGCACATCCCCTTTGCGCCGCTCGGCCCGGAGATCGTGGAGCATGTCAAAACGCTAATCCTCTGCGGCGCTACCGCTCCGAAGATCTATGACGCGGTGCTTGCTTCCCGGCAGTATGCGCCTGGAATGCCGAAGATTCTCTGGGAAGACGATTTCTACGAAGCGATCCGCCTCGCCTCGCGCGAGGCAAAAGCCGGAGACGTTGTGATCCTCTCTCCGGCAGGTCCCGCCTTCGATAAATTCAAGAACTTCATGGTGCGGGGGAAGGAATTCAAAAAAACAGTAATGGAGCTATGAGATGATGGACGTCAAGCAAGCGCTCTTCGCACTTTCCGCCTGCGTTGGCCCAAGCGGCGCCGAGCAGGGCGTCTATGAGACGGCAAAAAACACGCTCTTGCCCTATGTTGATTCTGTGACGCGGGACGTCATGGGAAATCTGATCGGCGTCCGGGCGTCGAAAGCGCCCTCGCTGGGCTGCCTGCTTCTGGACGCCCACCTCGACGAGGTCGGCATGCTGGTCACGGACCATGACAATGGGTTTCTGAAATTTGCCGCCATCGGCATTGATCCCCGGATCCTTCCCGGCCTGGAGGTCAAGGTTTGCACAGAGCCGCCGATCTTCGGCGTCGTCACCTGCCTTCCGCCGCATGTGGTCCCTTCGGAGGAACGGGATAAGGCCTTTGAGATGGACGAGCTCCGCGTGGACTGTGGCCTGACTGCGGAGGAAGCGCCGACTCGCGTTCCAGTCGGAACCCGGATCGTCTACGCGACGGAGCCGTTTTGCATTGGAAAGACTGCCGTCTGCGGAAAGAGTATGGACGACCGCGCGTGCTTCGTCATTCTCTGCAGAGTGATGGAGTTGTTGAAGGACGAAGCGCTTCCGATGGATGTCTGCGTCCTCGGCTCTGTGCAGGAAGAGTTTTCCGCGCTCGGCGCGATTACCGGAGGCTACAGCATCGATCCGACAGAAGCCATCGTCGTTGACGTCAGTTTTGCCGAGACGCCGGATACCCCGAAGGACGAGAGCAAACCGCTCGGCTCCGGGCCGATGATCGGCGTCGGCCCGGTGGATAACCGGCGCATGTCGCAGAAGCTGATCGCGCTGGCGAAAAAGGCGGGTATCCCATACACCCGGGAGGTCCTTCCCGGGCGGACAGGCACGAATGCCGACGAGATCCAGATCAGCCGCGAAGGCGTAGCGGTCTGCAACGTCAGTCTCCCGCTTCGCTATATGCATACGCCGATTGAGGTCGTGGACCTCAATGACATCGAACATTGCGCACAGCTGATCGCCGCCTATATCCGATCCCGGAAGGAGGACGCCTTATGTTGATGGACACCGTCAAGGCCCTCTGCCCGCTGTTCGGGCCGTCCGGCATGGAAGATGAGGTGCGTGACTATATTCGCCGGGAGGCAGAGCCCTATGCTGACAAACTGATTGTAACGCCGAACGGGACCCTTTTAGTTTTCAAAAAGGGACGAAAAGCCGCAAAGTGCTGCATTCTGCTTGCCGCGCACGTGGACGAGGTCGGCGTGATCGTCACATCCGTCACGGACGCCGGCTTTCTCCGTTTTGCCTTTGTCGGCGGCATGGACCGCCGCGTCGTCCTTGGAAAGAAGGTCTTTCTCGGACCGAACCGGATCCCCGGGATCATCGGCATGAAGCCCATCCACCTGACGGACAGCAGCGAGCGTGAGCGCATTCCGAAGGTCAGAGACCTTTATATCGACATTGGCGCGAAGGATCGCGCAGAGGCGGAAACGCTTGTGGAAGAGGGAACCTTCGGCTGCTTTGCACCGGAGATCACCGAGCTGCAGAACGGATTTCTTCGGGCCAAGGCCCTTGACGACCGCGTCGGCTGTGCCGTTCTGCTTGAGACGCTCAAGGAAGAGCTCCCCGCAGATACCTGGTTTGCCTTTACGGTGCAGGAGGAGATCGGCTCCAAAGGCGCGTTCGGCGCAGCTTTCCATGTAAAACCGGACGTTGCCCTGGTCCTGGAGGGCACCAGCGCTGCCGACACGCCCGGCCGCGACGGCGCCGACCGTGTCTGTATGCCCTGCCACGGACCGGTCCTTTCGATGATGGATAAGGGCAGCATCTACGACCCCGGCCTCTTCCGCATGCTGCAGAAGCTCGCAGAGGAACGCGGCATCCCCTGGCAGATCAAAACCCGGATCGCCGGGACGACTGACGCCCATGCGATGCAGACCAATCTAAGCGGCTGCAAGGTCGCGGGGATCTCCGTGCCGCTTCGCTACATTCACAGCCCGTCCTGCGTGGGCAATGTCAGCGATATCGAAGCTGTAAAGACGCTCACGGCAGCCTTCCTGGAGAAAATGGAGGATTATGATGGATAAACTGCTCAAACAGCTCATCCCCCCGGTATCTGCTTCCGGACACGAGGATGCAATCCGCAAGGTGATTGCAGAGCTTGGAAAAGCTTACGGGGAGGTTTCCACCGATGCGCTCGGCAACCTGATCATTCACAGACCGGGCAGCGAACGCCGCATCATGATTGCCGCACACATGGATTCCGTCGGCCTCATCGTAACCTTCCTCGAGGAGGGCGGATTTGCCCGCTTTGCCAATTTGGGCGGCCTGAAACCGGTCTATATCGTCGGGCAGAGGGTTCGCTTTGAAAACGGCGTCTATGGCGTCATCTGTCAGGACAGCGGCGTGGAGCCGAAGGATCTGACAGTCGAGAAGCTATACGTTGACACGGCCGGAACGAAGGTGTCGGTCGGCGATACCGCTGTCTTCTGCGGCGAACCGATCTTCCAGGACGGCAAGGTGATCTCGCCCTATCTGGACAACCGTCTTGGTTGTGCGGTCTGCCTGCGGGCGCTGGAGCTGCTCCCGGAAACTGATAATGACGTATTCTTTGTTTTCACAGTCCAGGAGGAGGTCGGTCTTCGCGGCGCGAAGCCAGCCGCCTATGCCATTGAACCGGACCTTGCGATCGCCGTGGATATCTGCGGCGTCCCAGACACGCCGGGCTCCTTCAAGCCCAACGCGCTGACGCTCTCCGGCGGTCCTGTCATCAAGCTGATGGACGCCCGCGTGCTCTGCCATCCGACAGTTGTGGATCTGCTCAAAAACGCAGCGAAACGCATGAAAATGAAGACACAGCTCCAGGTTACAAAACACGGCGGGACAGACGCCGGAGCCATGTTCAATACCCGCGGCGGTGTGCCCAGCGGAGTGCTCGCCATTCCCATCCGCTACACCCACAACCCGAACGAAATCGCTGATCTGACCGTCGCCGAGGACTGTGCCAGACTTCTGGCAGAGGCCATCTCAGAATAGGAGGCAACTATGGGCGTATCTGATGTTCTTCGCAAGATTTCATCCAGAGGCGCAAGGTGCTCTGCCGTGATCGTTGCGGCAGGAAACGCCAAACGAATGCAGGGAACGGACAAGATCATGGCGGATATCTGCGGCGAGCCCCTGATTGTCCACACGCTGCGTGCGTTTGAGCAGAGCGAGGATATTCAGGAGATCATCGTCGTGACCCGCGAGGATTTGCTGGAACCTTTGAGCACGCTGTGCGTCGAAAAACAGTTCAAAAAGGTGACCAAGCTCTGCAAGGGCGGCGAAACCCGTGCGGAGTCCGTCCAGGCAGGCCTGGATCTGGTTTCCAAAAAATCGGATCTGGTAGCCATCCATGACGGAGCGCGGCCCCTGGTGACCGGGAAGGTCATTCATGACGCTGTCCGAAAGGCGGAGAAGTTCGGTGCGGCTGCGCCGGCTGTTCCGGTCAAGGACACAATTAAGGTCGTCCACGGCGGGATCGTCGAGTCTACGCCGGACCGCAGCGCCTTGTATGCGATTCAGACGCCCCAGGTTTTCAAGGTCAGCCTCTACAGGGCGGCCCTGGAGCGGGCGATCGGGTCCAAGGAAACGCTGACGGACGATTGCTCAGCAGCTGAGAACTATGGCGTCCACGTGATTATCACGCAGGGCAGCGATGAGAACCTGAAAGTCACGACGCCGACTGACCTGATTCTAGCGGAGGCCCTGCTCAGTACAAGGAGCGCAGAATGAGGATCGGACACGGCTATGACGTCCACAGACTCGCGGAAGGCCGCAGCCTGATCCTGGGCGGCGTTCAGATCCCGTATGCGCGAGGCCTGGACGGCCATTCTGACGCAGACGTACTGACGCATGCTGTCATGGACGCCCTGCTTGGGGCCGCTGCGCTCGGGGATATCGGCCGGCATTTTCCGGACTCTGACCCTGCCTACCTCGGGATCTCCAGCCTGGTTTTGCTGGACGCCGTATGGAAACTCGTTACCGAAAAGGGCTATCGCCTTGGGAATCTCGACGTGACGGTGCTGGCGCAGAAGCCAAAGCTTGCGCCGTATCTTCCGCAGATGCGGATCAATCTTGCCCTGGTTCTTGACGTCGACCCGGAGCAGATCAACATCAAGGCCACGACGGAAGAGCATCTCGGCTTTACCGGCAGGGAAGAGGGCATTGCCTGCCATGCGGTCTGCCTGCTGGAGCAGGCGTGATTTGTGTTCTGTCTGGACAATCCATGGAAACTATGGTACGATAAGCCCAAACACAGCGTACCGATCGAGGCGCTTATGCATTGACACACCGAAACGTGAGAGATAGAGGAAGTGGAATCATGCTTGAAAAATATACTGCCTTTAAAAACAAAATCGTTCCGAAGCTGCCGATCTTCATTCTGATCTATTGTGTTTTGCAGCCTCTGCTTGATGTAGTCGGCTTCTGGCAGATGAAACTCGAGGTTTCAAATGTCATCACAACCGGAATTCGGATCATCCTTCTGGCCGCCTCTGTTTTTCTGGGCTTTCTTCTCTCTGACCGGAAGCGGTACTATTTTGGCATGGCCGCAGTCCTGCTCGTGCTGACTGCTTTCCATGTGTATGCAAATCTTCCGGAGTATGATGAATGGATGACGGACCTGTCCAACCTTGTCCGCATCTATCTGATGCCGCTGACGACTCTGTGCTTCATCACCTTCCTCCGCCAGGGGGGAGACAAGGCTTTCAGGGCCATGAAGCTCAGCCTGGTCGTCAACCTGGTCGTCATCGCCGTTGTCGAGCTTCTGAGCGTGCTCACGAAGACCGATCCCCATACCTATTGGCATGAAGGCATCGGCGTCCTGGGCTGGTTCTACTGGGCCAACAGCCAGAGCGCCATTCTCTCGATTATTGCCCCGATCTCCGTCTGCTGGGCCATCGGGAAATGGCCGAAGCGCATCCTTCCCACCCTGTTGGCTGCGCTCTTTTCCAGTGCGCTGCTGTATTTCTTCGGCACCCGTCTGGCCTTTGGCACGATGGTCCTGTCCAATGCCTGCATCTCGATCTGCCTGCTGATCATGAACCGTCAGTGCTGGAAGCAGGCGCTTGTCGTTGGCCTGGTCGCCATCGCTTTCACGGCTGCCATCAAGTATTCGCCGATGAACGCCAGATTCGATGCAGTTGATGACCGGCAGGCGTTCAATCAGGAGGTCATTGAATCCATCGATGTTGAAACGCTGCCGATAGATCCCGAGGAGACCGGACATTCGCACGGACCCAATCTGGATAAAGCCAATAAAGAAAAGATGGACAAGATCTACTACGGCTATGTCTCCGGCGTGATCCATCACTTTGGTTATGACCGCGTTGAAGCTGCATACAACTATACCCTTGACGCCGGCATCCTTGGCAACTGGCGGACCTACAAGCTCGTGTTCTGCGAGCTTCTGATGGAAGACGCCGGACCCATGCAGCACCTCTTTGGCCTGAACCTGATGGACATGCGGGAGTTTGTGGAAAAAGGCATCTACAACCCCGAAACACGCACCTGGGAGGACGGCTATATCATCATGGACGTGGAGAACGACTTCCACGGGATCTACTTCCTTCTCGGCGTCGTCGGCATCGTTCTGATGGTTGCCTTCCTGCTCTACTTCGGTCTGCGGGCTCTGCTGCGGATCATTCGAAGCTTCAAGACATACTTCACTGTGGATATGATCGGCTTTGTCGGAGCCTACGGCTTCGGCCTGCTGCATGCCTATTTTACGGTTTCCGTGCTGCGGCGCAATAACGCCTCCGTCTACATGGCGCTGGTACTTGCCGGACTGTGGTATCTCAGCCGTAAGGAGCTGCAAACGAAGCGTGCTGAGCTTTCCGCTGATTCTGTAAAATAAGGTGAGCTCCATGCAAAAGTTGAGAAAAAAGGTGCTTGACCTTCTCCCGGCGCTGACGCTTCTGATCTGCATCCTCCAGCCGGTGCTGGATGTGTTTGGCTTCTGGGCAGAGGACCTGCGGCTTCCGGATGCAGTCCTGACTGTGCTGCGTGCGCTTGGCTTTCTTGCCTTCATCCTGACTGTGTTTATAGTCAGCCGCCGCAAAAAACGCTTTGTGATCCTGGCTGCTGCGATTCTGATCTATCTCGGCTGCCATTTCTGGGCGGTTTCCCGTCCCGGCCTTCTGAATCTCTATTCAGACATCAAGGAGCAGATGCGCATTCTGATGCTTCTGCCTCTGACCCTGTCGTTTGTCTGTGCATTTGAGGAAAATCCCCGGACCTTTTCTGCACTCAAGCGCGGTCTTCTGACGAACCTGATCATCATCTGTGCGGTCATGCTGATCAGCAGCCTGACTGGTACGGATCCGCATACCTATTTCAGCAAGAACACCGGAGTTCTGGGCTGGTTCCTCTGGCCAAACGGCCAGTGTGCCATCCTCTGCGTTTTGTCCGTAATCGCCCTGACGCTTGTCTGCCGGCGGTGGCCGGGAAAGCTGCTGCCGATGCTTGGCGCCTGTGCGGTCTGCTTCCTTGCCCTTTTTCTGCTCGGCACCCGGATCTCCTTTGCGGCCATTCCGGCCATCGGCGCCGGGCTGTTTGTGTGTCTGTTGGTTTCTGACCGCAGGCTTCTTCCAACAGCCCTGACGGTCCTGCTGGTCGCCCTGGCCTTCACGGCCATGTATCCGTTCTCACCCACGGCCAGATCTCAGAAGCGGTCTGCGGAAAACGCCTTAATCAAGCAGGAACGGATCAATGCTGCCGTCGCGCCCTACGGCGTCGCGGCTGATGCGAAGCAGACGGATAATCCGGACGCCCTGGCTGCGGCCTACCGCTACGGTCTGCAGGGACTGGTGGACCGCTTTGGCCTTGAAACAGTATCAGAAAAATACGGCGGTTCTCTGGCTGAAACAGACATATTCGACAACCGTCAGAAAAAAATCGTTTTCAACGAGCTTTTGATGGAGGAACAGGGAACGCCCGCGAAGCTGTTCGGCATTGAGGTTTCGCGGATGAGACAGCGGACCCAGTACTACGATTTCTATCCGGATAACTGGGTCGACATGGAGGAGATCTACTCCGTAGAAAATGACTTTCATGGGATCTTCTTCTCCGGCGGACTCTGTCTGCTGCTCCTGATCTGCGGGTTATTCCTTGCCTTCGGACTGCAGGCGCTGCTCGTCATGATTCGAAGGCCTAAGTCTGTTATGCAGCCGGAGTGGATCGGCTTTGCCGGAGCCTTCTGCTTTGTGATTCTCACGTCCCTGCTGACCTCGGCCCTTCTGCGTCAGGCCAACGGGACTGTTTACGTGGCCGCTGTGCTGGCGGGTCTGCGGCATCTGAGCCTGCCGGCAAACGATCAAACCTCGGAGGGAGCAATATGATCAGTATCATCGTTCCAGTCTATAAGGTCCCGGAATATCTGCCCGGCTGCCTGGATTCCATCCTGGCAAACGACATCACTGATTGCGAGATCATCCTTGTGGATGACGGCTCGCCGGATGACTGCGGTGCGATCTGCGATCGCTATGCCGAAGCGAACCCCGGCCTGATCCGCGTCATCCACCAGGCCAACGGCGGCCTGGGTGCCGCCCGGAATACCGGCCTGGCCGACGCAAAAGGGGAGTGGCTGTTCTTCATCGACAGCGACGACAAGATTGCCACGGACAGCCTCCGCGTTCTGAAAAACGCCATTGCCAAAGGCGGGGCGGACGTGATCGGCTTCCAGTTCTGTGCCGACGACGGGACAAATCCGCCGATCCCAAAGAGCTGCGGCTTTGACGCCCAGGCAGAACCTTTCCGCCTCAGTGACCGGAAGGACTATCTGCTGAGCCTGCCCTCTGCCTGGATGCGCATTTGGAAGCGCAGCCTGTTTACGGACACCGGCATCCGCTATCCCTCCCGCGTCTGGTATGAGGATATCCGCACCACGACGAAGCTGCTCCCGCTGGCAGATGGAATCCGGGTTCTTCCGAATCATCTGTATGACTATCTCAGCCGTCCGGGCTCCATCATGAGCAACAGGAATCTGGAGAGAAACCGCGAGATTCTGGACGCCATGGACGATATCCTCGATTGGTATCACAGGGAAAACCTCTTCGAGACCTATCGCGATGAACTCTGCGCCATGACGGTGGAAAACGTCCTGCTTGCGGCCGCGGTGCGTGTGGCACGCGCAGACCCGAAATCCCCGATTTTGGCGGAATTTGCCGATTATACAGCCAAGGCCTTCCCGGACTGGAAGCAGAATCCCTACCGCGGGCGTCTGACCAGGGCCAAGCGCCTGGCGCTCACCCTGGTGGAGCACCGGCATTTCTGGTTGCTGAAAAAGCTCTTTGCCATGAAAGGATAAGCCATGAGGTTCAGTATCATAGTTCCGGTCTACAACGTGGCCGAGTATCTGCAGGCATGTGTGGACTCCCTGCTTGCCCAGCGCTGCGACAGCTATGAGGTTGTTCTGG
>JAFPFL010000080.1 GCA_017425545.1 Oscillospiraceae bacterium
GCGCCGGGTCTGGGGCTCGCGCTTTGGCTGCGCCGCTTCTGCAGGCGGTAGAGCAGGGGCTCGCGCTCCCCGCGAAGCGCCGCCAGCAGGCGGACAAATCTGGTGTAGAAGCGCATCGCGGAGGCGGCAGGCCTGCTGCCCCACTCGAGCCAGTCGCAGGGCTCGAGCGGGATGTGCTCAAAGCGTTCGGCAAATTTCCTGCCCACGCGAAGCGCGTCGGCATAGGGCAGATTGCGGTAGAAATACTCGGGGTCTTCATTCTGGATCCCACGGAGAAGAGACGGAGACGCCGAGATCAGATAGCGGCGATAGCCGAGCAGCTCCGAAGCCAGGGCGCGGCCGGCCTTCTTGCGCGGGCCGCCGCACCGGAACGCAAAGCCCACCAGCAGCTGGAGCAGGATGCACAGGAACATCCAGAAGCTCTGGCCGCTTTTCCCGCCGGAAACAAGCAGGAAGAGGCCGGCCGCAACCGCAAGCAGGACTGTGCAGACCGCGTGCCGCCGCAGATGGCAGCCGCCGACCCGCTGCAGCAGCCAGCAGCACAGACCGCCGGCCAGCGTCAGCGGCACAATGGCGAACCAGCGCCAGCTCTTCGGTGCGACGCCGGCGTCAAAGCAGGCAAGGCAGAGTGCGAGGCCGGCTGCAACGGCCATCATCCTGAGCAGAAGCGGACTGCCCTTGGCGCGGAAGATCCGGCTTCGCCAATAGCCGGACGCGCGTGTGACCGCCATCGTCCGGGCCTTGACATAGGAGTCTCCCGTGACGTCGCAGCGGTCCGAGCGCTGGAACAGGAGGCGGAAGACGTTCGCCTCATAGTCCTTGCGTTCGTTGCCCATGTCGATCTGGCGGGTCAGCCAGATCCTGCCCCTGCGGTTTCTGGTGATCGTCAGATAGCCGAGGCTCGCCCACTGCACGACCATCAGGGCAAGGTCCGGCTTCTGCCCGGTCAGGACGAAGGACACCTCGCCGGCATTGCCGCCCTCCGGCGGCATCGTCTGGCGCTTGGCAGGAATCGGGCGCTCGCGCAAAAACAGGACCCAATAGAGCACGCAGAGGACCAGGAGCATCAGGAACATCAGCCGGGCTGTGGCGGTCGTCTTGCCAGCCAGAAAACGCAGGTCAAAATAGTCCTTCGGCAGCTCCAGCGAGAAGCGGATCGCCTCGTGATCCCGGAGCACCTGCTTTTCATTGAGGGCAGCGCGGATGACGCCGTCCTCGACGCGGACGTCCATGTAGTTGTCGATCAGATCTCCGTAGTAGCCGGAGCGCAGCGTCGGGACGCTTTCAAAGGCTTTCGGAAGGCTGACCTCGAAGGAATAGCGGCTGATTGCGCAGGGCCAGTCCGGGTAGAGCAGGGTCAGGTTGAATTCCTGACCGTCTCCGTCGTCCGTGACAGTCTGCGCGACGCGGTAATTCACCGCGAGCTCGATCGCGCCGCCCTGAAAGCCGCTAAGCGTGATGATCGTGTATTTGTCGGTTCTCGAGACGGAATAATTCGCGCCGGTCACCGAGATCCGCTCGGCGTTCGGAGCGATCGGGAAGGAAAAGGTCTTCTCCTCCGGGGAGCAGAAAATCTGCGCGCGGATCATGACCAGGCAGGAGCCGTCCTCCGACGCCGTACACTCGGTCCGCATTTCCCGGACGTTCGTGTCGTCAGCCCAGGCGGTCCCGGCAAGCAGCAGCACGATCAGCGCGCTGAGCACGGTCAGAAGCAGTTTCCGCATTCGATTTTCCCTCCCTTCCACGGATGTGCGTTTATCCTACCACAAAGAGGTGAAAAATGCAATCCCTCCCGCGCGATTCTCCACAGAACCGCGTCGAGCCGCGTCGTTTTGTAAATTTTCTGAAAAGTATTTCCATTTTCGGAAAACCGGTGTATAATAAGACTTACAGACTGCCGCCCGGCAATGGCGGCAAAAATCAGGAGGCAGAGCAATGAAACGGTCCAAGCTGCTGCATATTTTTGAAATGGTTCTGGTTTGCGCCATGGGCCTGGCCCTGGTGATCTATCCGAAAAAGACCTGGGAGACCTCGCTGCGGATCCTCGGCATCGCCCTGCTGGCCTGCGGCGTGCTGGCCGCGCTCTACTACTTCATCGTTCTGCGCAGACGCGCTTCGGGCTCCCAGGATGAGATGCTCGTCGGCGTGCTCGGCTGCGTCGCCGTCGTCGTCGGCATCGTCGTGCTGGCTGCGCCGAAGCTGTTTACGAACCTGTTCGGCTTCGTGGCCGGAATTCTCGTCGCGTTCAGCGGCATTCTGAACCTGATAAAGGCTATCGACGTCAAAAAGAACGACGGGAAGGGCTGGAAGGTCCTGCTGGGACTCTCGCTGGTCGCGATCGCCCTGGGCGTGCTGATCTTCATTGATCCGTTCAAGGCTCCGGCCACACTGATCATTCTGGTCGGCGCCGTTCTGATCTACAACGGCGTCCTCGGCATCGTCGCCTCCATTCAGGAATAAACGTTCCGACACGGCGCCCCCGCTTCCATCCGAAGCGGGGGCGCTGTTTTGCAGCCTCCCGACCTGCGCAAATTGCGATTCGGCCGCGTTTCGACGCATTTTTTCCTTCGCAGGCGGTATGATGGGTTCTGCGCCGCCGGCGAAGGGAGGGATTGCGGATGAGAATTCGAAAGGAACTGGCAGACTGCCTGCGGCAGATCCGCCGGATGGAGGTCACCATCTACGCGGCCCACGCCTCGTATTTTCTGGTGCTGTCCGCGTTCCCGGCCATGATGCTCGTGATCGGCGCCCTGCAGTACACGCCGGTCACGGAACGGGATCTGCAGGAGCTTCTGCAGCGGATCCTGCCCGTCTCCCTACGGCCGCTTTTGAACTACATGATCGAGGAGCTCTTCGCGGTCAACTCCGTGACCGTGCTCTCGGTCTCCGCCGTGACGGCCCTGTGGGTGGCCTCGAGGGGCGTTTACAGCATCCAGCTCGGGCTCAACAAGGTCTACGCGGTGCGGGAGACGCGGGGCTATTTCCGCATCCGGCTGCGGTGCATCGCCTTCACCCTGCTTCTGCTCGCCACGGTGCTGCTGGCCGCCGCCCTGCACCTGTCGGGGCAGGATCTGATCCGGCGTCTGGCGCGATCCGATGCCTTCCCGGCGCGGCTGCTGCTGCGCCTGATCCGGCTGCGGACGCCGGTCACGACCGGCCTTCTGACTCTGCTTTTTCTGGGGCTCTACTGCGTCTTTCCGAACCGCCCGGTGCACATGGGCTCGGCCCTGCCTGGCGCCTTCGCCGCGGCGGTACTGTGGATGCTCTTCACGCGCATTTTTTCGGTCTACGCCGAGAAATTCGGCAACTATTCCCTGTACTACGGCAGCCTGTCCGTGATGGCGCTGGCCATGCTCTGGCTCTACATCTGCATGTACCTGCTCTTCTGCGGCGGGATTCTGAACCGCGAGCTGGAGCAGCGAAGGCGGCGGAAAGCGCCGCGCCTGTGATACGGAAATCGCAATTGCATTTTCTGCTGAAATCCTGTACAATAGAGAAAACGAATCGTCTGAACACAGACAGAAGGCAGGACGAAATGACGCAGGACGAAAACCGGCGATTTCTTCACGCACGGCGGGAACTGATCCGCCGGGAATTTTCCAATCTGAACAACAGGCAGCAGGAAGCGGTGCTGACGACGGAGGGGCCGCTCCTCCTCCTGGCCGGCGCGGGCAGCGGCAAGACGACGGTCCTGATCCACCGAATCGCGAATCTGCTCCGCTTTGGCAGCGCGGCGGACTCAGACGAGATCCCGGACTGGGTGAATGAAAACGACCTGGCGCAGATGGAAGGCGCGCTTGCGCAGAACGGCCCTCTGGCGCCGGAGATCGCCGCGCGCTGCGCGCTGCGGCCGGTGGCGCCATGGAACGTGCTCGCGATCACCTTCACGAACAAGGCGGCAAACGAGCTCAAGGACCGGCTTGCGGCTCTGCTCGGGCCGCAGGGGCAGGAGGTCTGGGCCATGACCTTCCACGCCGCCTGCTGCCGGATCCTCCGGCGGGAGATCGACCGCCTCGGCTACACGCCGCACTTTACGATCTATGACACGGCGGACTCCGAGCGCGTCATGAAGGACGTCATGCACGATCAGCATGTGGATGAGCGCGAGCTTCCGGCGCGGCAAATTCTGGCCTATATCAGCCGTGAAAAGGACAAGATGCACTTTCCCGAGGACTACCACGCCCGCGCGGCGGCGACCGACGACGCCCGCGCCGAGATGGTGGACCGCTGCTACACCGATTACCAGCGGCGACTGCGCGAGGCAAACGCCCTCGACTTCGACGACATCATCCTGCTCACGGTCAAGCTGCTGCAGGAGTACCGGGAGGTCAGGGACTTCTATCAGCAGAAATTCCGCTACGTCCTCGTCGACGAGTACCAGGACACGAACAACCTGCAGTATCTGCTGACCTCCCTGCTCGCGGGCAAGTGGAAAAATCTTTGCGTCGTCGGCGACGACGACCAGAGCATCTACCGCTTCCGCGGCGCAACGATCGAAAACATCCTGAACTTTGAAAAGCAGTACGCCAACGCCAAGCTGATCCGTCTGGAGCAGAACTATCGCTCGACGCAGGCGATTTTGAACGCGGCGAACGCCGTGATCGCTCACAAC
>JAFPFL010000081.1 GCA_017425545.1 Oscillospiraceae bacterium
AATAATCCACTACCAATCATTATACAGCATTTGGAACAAAAAGCAATAGATATGACGCCCCAAAGGGCAATACTGTCTCAACTTTGGATATGTCCTCTCTGGACAAATCCGATCCGCTGTGGTATGATAGACAGCAGAAGAAACCGACACGTTAGGAGGCTTGCGTTATGCCGAACAACAGTACTTTGAAGATGAAGATGCTGGCGCTGTGGGAGATTTTGAAGCAGGAGTCGGACGCGGAGCATCCGCTTTCGACCAGCGACGTCTGCCGGAAGCTGGCGGCGCGGGGCATCCCCTGCGAGCGCAAGAGCGTGTCCACGGACGTGGCGCTGCTCATCCGGCACGGCTACGAGGTCCGCACCGAGAAGGTCGGGCGGGACCGGTACTACTGGGTGCCGGACCGGCGGTTCAGCGTCCCCGAGCTGAAGATCATGATCGACGCCCTCCAGGCGGCGACCTTCGTCACGGAGAAAAAGACCGCCGAGCTCGCGGAGAAGGTCGCGGCACTCGGCGGCAGCCACATGGGGCAGATTCTGCAGGAGAACATCGTCCATTTCAACACCCGCAAGCACACGAACGAATCCATATATTACAGCGTCAGCGAGCTGGAACAGGCGCTGCTGGCAAAGCGGCAGGCGTCCTTCCACTACTTCGACCTGAACGAGAACCACGAGCGCGTCTACCGGAAGGAGCAGAAGCTGTACGTGGTGGACCCGGCGGCCCTGGTCTTCCTCAACGACAACTACTATCTCGTCTGCTGGAGCACGGAGCACGAACGGATCGTCAGCTACCGGGTGGACCGGATGGAGCACGTCTCCATGCTGGACAGCCCTTCCTGCCCCGCGGCGCAGATCCCGGAGGAAGAGGTCGCCGCCTTCACGAAGCAGACCTTCTCCATGTTCGGCGGCGAGCCGGTCACGGTCACGCTGCGCTTCGCCAACGAGCTGATGGGCGCGGTCTACGATAAGTTCGGCGAAGACACCCCCATGCGGCGGGTGGACGAGGACAGCTGCGCCGTCACGGTGACGGTCCAGGTCAGCCCGACCTTCTGGGGCTGGGTCTTCCAGTTCCGCGGCGAGCTGCAGATCATTGAGCCGCAGGAGCTGATCGATACGTACAGGTCCCTCCTCGAAGGGGCCTGCGTGTGATACTGCCATATCACGTTGTGATCTGTTAGAATCATCCCGGAAAATCGGGATCTGTGGAGGAGAACATGACAGAGATTTCACTGCTGCAAGCGGAATTGCTTCTTGCTCTGATCTGGCTTATATGCAGGATCGTTATTTGGGTCAGGCAGCGACGAATCGATTGGAAGCGGGAAGCTGTCCTTTTGCTGATGTACGTGAACCTGGCGGTCATCCTTCGGTTTGTTTTCTTTCCGATGTCACGCATGAACGGAAGGGTACAGCCGCTCAGGTTTGATCCTTCGAAAGCTTTTCCTTTCAGGCTCAACCTGATCCCTTTCGTGCATCTGCTGGAGTATGACAGCAAAAAAGATCTGCTTCTCAACCTGATAGGAAATACGGCGATGTTTATTCCAAGCGGTATCGTTCTTCCGATGATCTATAAAAACCTGAATTCTTTCAGGAAGGTAATCGGCGCCGGCGCGTTGATCTCGTTATGTATTGAGATCCTCCAGCTTCCCTTCTTTGAAAGAGCTACGGACGTTGACGATCTGCTCCTGAACACGTTCGGCGCAGCGATTGGCTGCCTGATCTATATGCTCGTACATAAATCGGTCAAGAGAAAACGGGAGAATCACGAAGATGGAATTTCGGGAAATGCGGCGCTTTAAGCAGGCGCTGACGCGGGAGGAATGCGCGGCGATCCTGCGTGAGGAAAAGCGCGGGACCCTGGCGGTGATCGGCGACGGCGGCTGGCCCTATGCCCTGCCGATCAACTTCTGGTACGACGAGGAAGCGGACAAGCTCTATTTTCACTGCGGCAGGGCGGGCCACAAGCACGACGCCATCCGCGCCTGCGAGAAGGTCTGCTTTACCGTCCGCGACGCCGGACAGTCCGCCGGAGACTGGTCTTATTTCGTAAACAGCGTGATCGTGTTCGGCTGCGCGCGCTTCGTGGAGGACCCTGCGCTGAAGCTGGAAAAGGCGCGGGCCTACGGCGCAAAATACATTCCGACTCAGGAGGAGCTGGAACGTGAGCTCCGCGGCATCGACCGCATGGAGCTGGTCGAAATCACGGTCAAACACATGACCGGCAAGCGGGTCCATGAGAAATAGGAGCTGATCTACGGGAGAAAGCATGTTATGGACATCACGCAAACCTCTTATCATCGGCGTCTCCACCACAAGATCTACCTGAACGACGCCAGAAATACCGCGCCGGGGAAGCTGAAAACCGCGATCCGGCATCCGATCAGAAAAGTACCGGAGGGAATATGAACGAGCTGTTATCTGGCAAGTCCGTCCTGTTTCTGGACGTCGGCTATACGATCGATTACCCGGCTTCCGGGGACTGGATGTTCACCAAGCGGTTTTATGAACTCGCCGCAGACCGCATGAAGCACTGCGCCGCGGAGCAGATTCGCAGAGCAAAGGCGGCGGGGGTGGACTACCTGCTGAAGAACCATCTGATCCGCAGCGAGAAGGAAGAAGCCGAACGGTTTCAACATTACTACCGGATCGTCTCCGAAGCCTTAGGGCTGAGGCTGACGGAGGACGAGATCAAAGGGCTCGCCGAGGACAGGACCTGGAACATGGACAACTACGTCCTTTATCCCGGCGCGAAACAGGCCATCGAAGCCCTCAGCAAAACGTATCGCCTCGGGATCATATCGGACACCTGGCCGAGCATCGAAAACCAACTGCGTACCCTGGGCGTGCGGCAATACTTTTCCTTTGCCACCTACAGCTTCGCGCTGGGCGTTTTCAAGCCGGACCCGCGGATGTACCTGGACGCGCTGCGGAAATGCGGCGTCGATGCCCGGGAAACCGTTTTTGTTGACGACAGCCCGGAAAACCTGGAAGGCGCGGCGAAGCTCGGCATCACGCCGATCCTGATCGCCGCAAACCCGGCCTCGGACGTGGAGATGCCGTATTGTAAGATCCACGCGCTTTCCGAACTGCTCTGAGGGTTGTTGTCTGAGATAATCATCCCGACAAATCGGGATTTGTCTAACTGAATACAGAATACCTTATAGCCCTCGGCGTTTCCGCTGAGGGTTTCTCTAATGAATCTGTTACAGAGGGAAAACATTGTGTTTGAGTAAACCTCGGCATCGGGTCTCATATTGTTATGAT
>JAFPFL010000082.1 GCA_017425545.1 Oscillospiraceae bacterium
CCGTGCTGCGCCGCAGGCTGTGAGGACTGCCGGGAGGGCAGCCGCCAGCAGGAGCGCCAATAGCTTACGGCCTTTCATGACCTTACACCCGCTTTCTCATCTGTTCGGTTTGGAATCCCGCATGATCCGCGTTTATCATAAAGGATCGTTTCGGAAATGTCAAATACGCATTTTGATTCTTTCGCAATTCTTTCGGAAAATTCCTTACAGCTTCAAGTTTTTTTCGGCAGCAGAGACTTTTCTGTATTGAATCCCGGAGATATTTGTGTTAAAATATTGGCCCTGTGCTAAGGAGAAAACGCCGAACACCTGACGCTCAGGCATGAATTTGAGTGATCGGAAAGCACGATTTTCGGAGATATGAGCATGAACGCAGAGATACGAAAAGTCCGGCAGGGCGACGCAAAGACCCTCGCCTATATTCAAACGGAGAGCTGGAAGGCGGCGTTTGCTGGCATCCTGGACGCTGAGACCTTAGCGAAATGCACGGACGCCGACCGGGCGACCGCCATGTATCAAAGACTTCTGGATGAGAACAAAGGAAACGGATATCTGCTCTCGGTGGACGGGAACCCCCATTGCATTGCGTATTGGGACGCGGCCCGTGACGCGGCGTTCCGCGGAAAGGCGGAGCTGATCTGCATTCACAGCCTGCCGGACAACTGGCACAAAGGCTACGGCAGCCAGGTGATGGATTTGGTTCTGACAGACATCCGGGAGGCCGGATACGATGAGGTCGTCTTGTGGGTGTTCCGGGAAAACCGCCGCGCCAGAGCCTTTTACGAAGCAAACGGTTTCACGATGACCGGACATTCAAAACCGGCGTTTGACACGGAGGAAATCCTGTATTCCAAAGCGATCCGATAGAGACAAATCCCGGCCTGCCGGATGGAAGACGGCGAAACGATCGACCGGGATTCCTGGAGAACGAACGTATGATTCAGACAGAAAGACTTTCCATCAGAAGAGTTTGCGCTGACGATTGGAAAGCAATTCAGGCGATTTGGGCAGATGCAGCAAAATCCATTTACGCGCAATATGACAGACCAAATGACTTGGACGATCGGTCTGTATCCCGGAGAATCGAAACCTGGGCGTCCTTTCAGGAAAGCAAGGAACATCTGTTTTTTGCCGTCTGTTTGCAGGACGCCGTAATCGGATATGCGGTTTTTCATAGGCGGGAAGACAGCTATGAGGTCGGATACTGCTTCCACTCGCGCTATCATGGAAAAGGCTATGCAAGGGAGAGCGTCGCGGCCCTTCTTGACGCGCTGAGAGACAGAGGCGTGGTCAGAATCACGGCGGGAACAGCCCTGAACAACGCCCCTTCAGTCAGATTGCTGCACGCGCTCGGGTTCAGACTGACCGGGACGGAGCTCGTCTCCTTCTACAAGGACGAGGCGGGCAGCGACATCAAGTTTGAAGGCGGGAGCTTTGAGCTCCTTTTCTAACAAATCCGTAAAGGAGGAACGGAATCATGTTGGTTATCTACGGAAGTCCTCTGTGCCCCGACTGCCGGGTGTGCAAGGCAAATCTGGACGCCCACGGCGTGACGTACCACTATATTGATATCAACGAGAGCATGCGGAATCTCAAGGCGTTTTTGAAGCTCCGCGACAGCCTTCCGGTCTTCGAGCCCTGCAGGAAGGCCGGGTCTGTCGGCATTCCGGCCCTTGTCCCGGAGGACGGCCCCGTGACCCTGGATTGGGAGGGCTGGATGAAGCAGCACGGCCTGCCCATCGTCTGTCGGGAGAACGCCCCGGCCTGCAGCATCGACGGAAAGGGCTGCTGACCATGAATCCTGCAAAAGAACGGACCAAGCAACTGAAAACAGCTTACCGGCTGGAAGCCCACCCCGAGGGCGGATGGTTCTCCGAGGTGTACACAGCACCCTTTGAGAAGGACGGACGCGCGCTGGCGGGCAGCATCTATTTTCTGCTGGACGCAGGGGAGCAATCGCAGTTCCACCAGATCGACTGCGAGGAGCTTTGGTACTATCACGAGGGCTGCGGCGTTCGGATCACCGTGCTCCATGCGGGCCGCAAGGAGACCTATCTGCTTGGGCCGGACTGCGAGCAGGGCCAGCGTGCCATGGTGCGCATCCCCAAGGACGCCATCTTCTCCGCGGAAAACCTGACCCCGGACGGCTATACCTTCGTCTCCTGCGCGACCGCGCCGAAGTTCCGCTACGAGGGCTTCCGGCTCGTGCCGGAGCGCGAGATCCGGGAGAGACTGGAATCGTTATGAATCATCTGCAAGCTCCATGCGGCCTCTCAGCGCGATGGAGTCGTCATAAATCCAACGCGAAGGGAAGCATAGCACTTTGAACAAAGATCTGACCGTGGGAAAGCCGTCCTCGGTATTATGGCGGTTCTGCCTGCCGCTTTTCGGCAGCATCATTTTTCAGCAGCTTTATAATATCGCAGACAGTTGGGTTTCCGGAAAATTCATTGGAGAAAATGCGCTTGCCGCCGTTGGCAACAGCTATGAGATCACGCTGATTTTCATTGCCTTCGCCTTTGGCTGCAACATGGGCTGCTCCGTGGTGGTGTCGCAGTTATTCGGCGCCAAGGATTATCGGCAGGTGAAAACCGCCGTTTTCACCGCTATGCTGATGACGGGAGCTGTGTGCCTTGTGCTGATGGTCTTTGGCCTGGCAGGCTGCCGCGGGCTTCTGGCCTTGCTGCACACCCCGCAGGAGGCAATGGCGGATTCGGCGCTGTATCTGAAAATATACGTCCTGGGTCTGCCCTTTATGTTCTTCTACAACGTGGCGACAGGGACCTTTGCGGCGCTGGGCGATTCCCGCACGCCCTTTCTCTTCCTGGCGCTGTCCTCTACGGCGAATATCGGGATGGACGTTTTATTCGTCACTGCCTTTGGTATGGGCGTGGACGGCGTGGCCTGGGCCACCTTCATCTGCCAGGGGATCAGCTGCGTGCTGGCAATGGTCGTGGTGCTCAGACGAATGCGGACGCTGACGGCTGGAATGGGCAGGGCGCCGATCTTTTCTGCCGCGCTGCTGAAAAAGATCGCTGTCATCGCCGTGCCCAGCACCTTGCAGCAGAGCTTCATCTCCGTGGGCAATCTGGTGATCCAGGGCGTGATCAACGGCTTCGGAACAGGCGTGATGGCGGGCTATTCTGCCGGGGTCAAGCTGAATAATCTGGTGATCACCTCCTTCACCACGCTGGCCAACGGGATCTCTAATTACACCGCGCAGAACATCGGCGCAGCCAAGCGGAACCGAGTCCGTCAGGGCCTGCAGGCCGGGCTGAAAATGGTGTGGCTGCTGTGCGTCCCGTTCTGCTTGCTGTATTTCTTTGCGGGAGAGGCGCTGGTACGGTTCTTCATGGACGAACCGACGGAGCTGGCCTTAAAAACCGGCATCGTCTTTTTGCGCATCCTCTCGCCCTTCTACTTCGTGGTTTCCGTCAAGCTGGCGGCGGACGGCGTACTGCGCGGAGCGGGCATGATGCGGCAGTTCATGATCGCGACCTTTACCGACCTGATCCTTCGGGTGACGCTGGCTGTCCTGCTCTCCCGCACGGCGCTGCAATCCACCGGCATCTGGTGCGCATGGCCCATCGGCTGGTCGATTGCCACCGCCCTGTCGCTGCTATTCTATAAAACGGCTTTTCGCAAAAAAGAAACCGCTGTTCCAGTCCTGGAAGCGTGTTAAACGAACAAAGGAGAACGAATCCATGAAGAATCAAACAAGAAGCATGAGAACGATTGTCAGCCTGATTCTGTGCATACTGCTCTTGGGCTCTGTCTTTCTGGCGGCGCCGAGGGTCAGCGCGGATGAAATGCCGTCCTTGCCGCCGGAGATCCCGGAGGAACTGCAGAGACAGATTGAAGAAATGTACCAGATGTATCACTGCATTCCCATTCCCGGCGGAGCGGTTCAGGCCAGCGAGCTGGAGGAGGGAGGCTCCTACACCTTCATAGAAGACGCTGTGCTGGAGCTGGATACGGATATCTGCCTCAAAACCCTCTGCTGTGCCGGAAGCCTTACCATCACCGGCGATGCTTCTCTGTCTGCAGAGATCGTCTATGCCTTCGACGGCCGCCTCCGGGTGGAGGCCGACGTGGAATGCCCTGCGATGGAGAATCCGCCTGAGAGCGGTTTGACTTGGTGTAACGGGCTGACCGGGCTTGACGGCATTGTGATTGACGGCTGCAGCGTAGACTGTCCGGGCATCTGGGGCTGCAGAGAGACCGTCAGCATCGACAACGCCAACGTGCGCGCCGACTACATCTCCGCGATCAATGGATACGACCAAAGCGACAGTGTCGTAGAGGCCGGCATGATCTATGCACGGGAAGGGTTCTATATGGGCGGCGGTCAACTTACGGTTGGATACGTCTGGTCATGGAACGTGGTCTTTGCCGGAGGCGTCAGCATTGTTGACACCGTTGAAACGGACAGCGACGACGACTTCGTTCTCGAATTCCCGATGGCGATCACGGAACCGGCAGGCGCTCGCTATCAGGGCGGCCGGTTTGTGGACGCCCTGGGCAATCCGGTGGACCGGGTCCGAATCGAGCGTCTGAGCATCAGCAATCCGTTCCTCGACGTTGCCCCTGCGGCGTATTATTACAATCCTGTTATGTGGGCGGTTTATTCCAAAATCACCAACGGCGTAAAGGAAAACCTGTTTGGGCCTGACCGCGGCTGCACGAGGGCGCAGGCTGTGACCTTCCTGTGGCGGGCGAGCGGCTGCCCTGCGCCGGAAAAAACAGACCTTGCCTTTGCGGACGTACCGAACGATGCCTATTATGCGGACGCGGTACGCTGGGCGGTGGAGAAGGGCATCACCACGGGAACCTCCGCGAAAGCCTTTTCCCCGGATCGGCCCTGCACGCGGGCGCAGATCATCACCTTCATCTGGCGCCTTGCCGGGAGCCCCGCAGCCTCGTGGCTGTCTTATTATAATGACGTTCCGGAAAATGCCTATTATTGCAAAGCGGCAAACTGGGCAGAAGAGAACGGAATTGCCAATGGAACTTCTGAGGGACATTTCTCGCCCCTGAAAGACTGCACCCGGGCGGAAATTGTCACCTTCCTGTTCCGGTTCTTCAATTAAATCCGGGAAGCGGAGCTTCGGGAGCAGACGCGAGGTTTTACTTGATTTTTTTCGAACGCCTCGTATCATTATAGCATGAGCAAAGCGAAACGTTAAGCGGCTTTGCTTCGAAAGGAGTTTTTAACGTGAAAAAGGATTTAGGTTTACTGCAGGCGGTTTACCCCATGCCGGTGCTGATGGTGGCGGCATACGATGAAAATGAAAAGGTCAACGTCATGAACGTGGCGTGGGGCCAGATCTGCGACGAAGACAAGATCATCCTCTTCATCGGCAAAGGCAAGCGCACTTGGCTCAACATCAAGGCCAGCAAAGCCTTCACCGTGGCCTTGGCTGACAAGGCGCACATGGACGCTGCCGACTTTTTCGGCATCGCATCCGGCAACAAGATCAATGATAAATTCGAGCGCACCGGCTATCACGCCGTAAAGAGCGATAAGGTCAACGCGCCGATCATCGAGGAGTTCCCCGTGGTGATGGAGTGCGAGCTGCTTGAATTCCTGCATACCGACTATGTGGATGGGATCGTCGGAAAGATCGTCAACGTGAAAGCCGAGGAAGCAGTCCTGGACGAGAAGGGAAAGGTCGCGCCCGAAAAGCTGAACGCTCTGATCTTCGATCAGTTCCAGCACGGCTATTATGTGACCGGCGAGAAGGTCGGCAAGGCATGGAACGCCGGCGCCGCCCTCATGAAGGGGTAAGAAAAGAACGGATAGGTAGAACGCGAGGCTCGCAGGCTGGACCCCGAAGCCGGAGCAGCGAGTCGTCCGTCTTCGCCCCACAGGACCCGCCCGGAACGGCGAGCGAATCTTGAACGGCTATGAATGTGAATGAACTGATCCA
>JAFPFL010000009.1 GCA_017425545.1 Oscillospiraceae bacterium
GAATACGCCGATCTCGACTATCTGGACAAGCTGCCCAGGGAGGGCATGCAAAGCTACGACGCTGACGCCCTGGAAGGTATGCTCAAGCTGGAGGCTTCCGTGCCGCACGCCGTTTCCGTCTCTTCCGCCAAGTCCGCCGAGGAATTCTATCTGAGCAGCGTGAATGATCTGCTGGCATACATGACGGAACGTCAGAACGTGATCACAAAAGCATATTTTTCGGGTGAGGAAGACCTTCAGGCCGCTGCCAGGATCACGGGGGAACCGGAGCGGATCACGCTCTACGAGGGCGTTGACGACCGGGGCATTTCTCAAATGATCGTCAGCAAATTCGGAATCGAAGCGGCCAGGACGTTTAACGTTCCGTATACCCTTTATACCGAGACCTGTCCCCTTGCTGCGAAAAACGCCGTCGCCTTTTTGGAGTTTTCGGATGGCAAACGCGCGATCGCGCAGCTCTACCAGGGCGAGATCTGTTCGACCCTGATTCTCCGTCCCCTGCCTGAGGAAGCCGCCGAGAGCCTTGAGCAGCGGCTTTCCGGAATGGCGAGCAACACCATAGAGCTTCATTGAACCAATCATTTCATAGGAGGAACAACATGAAAGTTACCGAACGTTTTCTGAACTACGTCGCATTCGACACGCAGTCCGACGAGGCCAGCGAGACCTGCCCCTCCACGCCGAACCAACTCGAGCTCGGCAAAGCGATCGTCGCCGACCTCAAGGCCATCGGCGTAGCTGACGCCCACATGGACAAGGACGGCTACGTCTACGGCTCCGTCCCCGGCACCGTGGACGGGCCGGTGATCGGTCTGATCGCCCATATGGACACCTCGCCCGACTGCTCCGGCAAGGACATCAAGCCCCGGATCGTGGAGTACAAGGGCGGAGACGTCGTTCTGAACGAGAAGGAAAACATCGTCATGCGCGCCGCCGACTTTGAGCGGCTGGAGCGCTCGATCGGCAAGCATCTGATCGTGACCGACGGCACGACCCTGCTCGGTGCGGACGACAAGGCCGGCGTGGCCGAGATCCTGACCGCGGTGGAAGAGCTGATCAACGAGAACGCCCCGCATGTGCCCATCCGCATCGGCATCACGCCCGACGAGGAGATCGGACGCGGCGCGGACCGCTTCGACGTCAAGGGCTTCGGCGCGGACTTCGCCTACACCGCCGACGGCGGCACGCTGGGCGAGATCGAGTTTGAAAACTTCAACGCGGCTGCGGCGACTGTGATCTGCCACGGCGTCTCGATCCATCCGGGCAGCGCAAAGAACAAGATGATCAACGCCCAGCAGGTCGGCATCGACTTCCACACGATGCTGCCGGCGCAGGAACGCCCGGAGTGCACCGAGGGCTATGAGGGCTTCTCCATGCTCGCCCACATGGAGGGCGGCATTGAGGAGGCTGTTCTGCACTACATCATCCGCGACCACGACCGCTTCAAGTTCGAGCAGAAGAAGTCCCGCTTCCAGATGATCGCCAACTATCTCAACGAGCAGTACGGTGCTGGCACCGTCGAGGTCCGGATCAAGGACAGCTACTACAACATGAAGGAAAAGATTCTCCCCGTTATGCACATCGTCGAACGCGCGAAGATGGCGATGCGCGAGGTCGGCATGGATCCGGTCGCAGTCCCGATCCGCGGCGGCACGGACGGCGCGCGGCTGAGCTTTGAGGGGCTTCCCTGCCCGAACCTCTGCACGGGCGGCGAAAACTTCCACGGCAAGTACGAGTACATTCCGGTGGAAGACATGGAGCTGTGCGTGAAGATGCTCAAGAACATCCTCAAGCCGTGAAGCACCTGGCGCCGGAATGCTTCCGCGCCTTCGTCTGCGCCGCAGGAAGCTGCCCCGACAGCTGCTGCCGCGCGGGCTGGGAGATCGTGATCGACCCCGAGACGCGGAAGAAATACGAGAACATGGCCGGACCTGACGGAAGTCGGGTCCGGTCCGCCGTGCTGGAGGGCGACGAGCCGCTGCTCAAAATGGAGGGCGGCGTCTGCACCCTGCTCGAGCCGGACGGACTCTGCTTCTGCCAGAAGCGCTTCGGCCACGATGCCCTCTGCCGGGTCTGCCGGGAATACCCGCGGTTCCACCGGGAGTTCGGCAATCTGACGGAGCACGGGATCAGCCTGAGCTGTCCCACGGCCTTCGCACTGGCGACCGGGAAGGCGCCGGAGCTGGTCGAATGGGAGGACGACAGCCCGATTGTTCCGAACGAGCTCGACGCGGAGCGGTATCTGCTCCTGCGCCGGGGCCGGGAGTTGGCGCTGCGGCTGCTTTCCGACGAATCGCGCCCGCTCCGCGACCGGGTGAATCTGGTTCTGGACCTGGCCAGGCGACTGCAAAAGGCGATGTGCGGCTCCAGGCAGGCCGGGGAACTGGCGCTGAAACGTCTGGCCGCTCCGATCGGGCAGAAGGCCGCCCTGCGGCCGGGCAGGATCCGGGACGAGGCGCGGGAACAAAAGCAGACCCTGCAGCGTTTGGCGCGGGTCTTTTCGACGCTGGAGATCCTCTCGCCGGACTGGAAGCAGGCACTGGACGCCTTTACGGCAAGGTTAGACGCGGACGGCGTTCCGGACAGCCTGTACGAGCCGGACCAGCCGGAGGTCTACTCCCGGTATCTGTGGTATTCGCTCTTCAAGTACTGGCTCGACGCAGCGGACGACGGTCTGATCCTGCCCCGGGTCCGGCGAAGCGCTGAGATGACCCTGCTCGGTCTGGCAATGGACCGGACGGTTCCGGGCGCACGCAGCTGGCTCCAGCGCATCAGCCGGGAGATCGAACACTGCGAGGAAAACCTCGCGGCGCTTCTGCAGACGCCTGTCATTCCTGAATATGCAAAAGACGGCCCCCCCGCCTGACAGGCGGGAGGCCGTCTTTTGCATGCAGATCCTTAATCGGCGCGGCGCTTAAGGGTCAGGGTATCGTCCTGGGTAAGGTCCCGGTTGAAGCAGACGTTGTTCATCTCGGTCAGCTTGAGCTGATCGCCTGCAAGCGTATATGCCGCAGAGCCCTCTTCGGCACCCGGGTTCGCAGTATCCTGGAACCAGATCTTTCCGTTTTCCGTGCGCCAGGTTCCAGTCACTTGATTCCGCTCCACGTTCTCCAGCCAGCAGTCGATCCCAAGCTCCTGAACCACTTCGCTGACGAGCTCCGCGTCCGAGTATTCGTCAACCTCTTTTTCCAGGGCAAAGATCGCCGGAAGATCTTCCGCTGTCAGATCCTCGTGTTTCGACAGGTATTCATCTTTCGAGCCGTATCCTTTTGCGGTGATCCAGAAGTTGACCGGATCTTCATACAGCTGCCGGCGGAGGGCTCTGGCAGTCTTTCCGAGTTCTTCTTCCTCCGCGGAGGTGACAAAGGTTCCGTCTGCATTGAGCTGGAGCACGAAGGAAACCTTCATGTCCTTCAACAATTCTGCCTGCTCCGGCTTCACCTTGCGGGCATCGCTGGCCAGCAGCTCGCTCAGATCATTGGAAACGGCCCATTTGCCGGTCAGCGTATCGTTTTTGACAGCATCCTTCTTTTTGCAGGCGGCCATGGAAACGGTCAGCGCCAGAACCAGCAGCAGGAGCGCCGCACGGGTAACAGTTTTTTTCATACGAATGATCTCCCTTCCGTATTTTGGACGTCTTCAAGGAAGGACGTCACAGACTTGAATTTCATAGGCGTCGAAGGCGGCAATCGCCGCTTCGTCAATGCGTTCGCCGGGCATCCGGATCGGGACGGCGGGCGGACAGCTCACGCCGGGACGGGCCAGCACTCTGCCCAGGCTCTGCACCGCCGGAACGCGGACGCAGGGCGAGAGCATGGCCTCCCGCAGCGAACAGACCTGCTCCGGGCGGGCAGCAGGCAGGGCGGTCTCCGGCAACGCCGGGCACGGCGGGATGGATGCGAGAGCTTCCCGCAGACGGTCGAAATCGCGGTACAGGTTGCTCGGGGTGAACATCAGAACGACGAAGTCCGAATCAAAGAACTCGCACCAGATTCTGTGTTCCGAAAGGATCTCCGCCAGCTCGACGCCGGACCGGCCCCGCAGCCGGGGGCGGAGGGTCAGCTTCCAGGGCTCATCGCCGCAGAGGGTCCAGCCCTCGGCGCGCAACTCCGTTTTCAGGGCCTCGATCAGAGGCAGGAAGTCCGGCATGGTCCCCGGCAGTGCCTCCAGCCAGGGGTTGCAGAGATCCAAAGACTGCAGGATCAGATAGGACGGGCTGGTGGAGCCAAAGAGGGCCAGGGCGTCGCGGATCTCCGCCGTCGGCAGGCCGAGGCGTTGGGAAACGTGAAGCCAGGCCCCGCCGGTCAGGACGGGACAGGTCTTGTGGGCGGAATCGCAGCAGAGATCCGCGCCGAGGTCCATCGGATGCATGGGCTCCGGCAGGAAGTGCAGATAGGCGCCATGGGCATTGTCGACCAGGAGGAGGACGCCGTGCCGGTGACATACGTCCGCGATCGGGCCGAGGTCGACCAGATGACCCAGATAGTCCGGGCTGGTCAGATAGAGGGCGTCGGGCCGTTCCGACAGGATCGCCCGCTCGACCGAGGCAGGCGTCGGGTCGGCGGAGAGGTAGGTCGGGCTCTCGTCCCAGAGCCAGCGGACGTCCAGGTCCAGCAGAGCCGCTGCCGACAGGAAGGTGCGGTGGACGTTGCGGGCGGCCAGGACGCGGAGGGAGGGGGAATCCGGATCCTTCGGCTTTGCTTCGCTCCGCTCAGAATGAGACGGTACGATCCCGCACGGTTTCTGCGGCGACGCCTCATCCGCCTCAGTGTACGCACCGGGGCGCCTTCCCCTTATGGAGACGGCTTTATGCTGCATGGCCAGAAAGAGCATGGCGCGGATGCAGTGCGACGAGCCCTCCGTGGAATAGAAGGTGGGGCAGGCGAAGAGGCCGGAAGCGTTCCGCTCGCTTGCGGCGATGACGCCGTCCGCCTCGTAGAGGCTGTCCGCGCCGGGGATCTCGGTCAGGTCCCGGTCTTCGCAGTCCAGAGGCCCACAGCCCTTGTGCCCCGGCATATGCAGCCGGGTGGGATCGGAAGCCAGATATTGGTTTACATAATTAAAGATCGGGACATCCATTCGATCAGCCCTGCTCTTCCAGCTGGTTGACTGCGGCGAGCATCAGGGCGCACTCCATGCGCTTTTTGAACAGGTCGCAGCCATAGGCATAGGTGCCGGTGATCTTTCCGGTAGCGTGGTAGGCGTTGGCCGCGCAGCCGCCCGAGCAGTAGAGGCGCGCCCAGCAGTCGCGGCATTCGGAGCGGGCGTAGACGTTGCAGGCGGCAAATTCATCGCGGACTGCCGGATTCGTGACGCCGTGCCAGACGTCGCCGAGCCGGAACTTCTCCTCGCCGACGAACTGGTGGCAGGGATAGAGGTCGCCCCAGGGGGTTACCGCCATGTACTCGGTGCCGGAACCGCAGCCGGAGATGCGCTTATAGATGCAGGGGCCGTCGCGGAGGTCGATCATATAGTGGTAGAAGGTGAAGGGCTTGCCTGCGCGGCGGCGCTCGAGCATCAGATCTGCCAGCTTTTCATACTGCTCCATCACGATCGGCTTGTCCTCCTCGGTCAGGGCGGAGGGATCGTCCGGTGCGCAGACAACCGGCTCCATGCTGAGCTGGGTGAAGCCGAGGTCGAGCATGGTCTTGATGTCCTTCAGGAAATCCGGGTTGGCATGGGTAAAGGTGCCGCGCATATAATAGCCGCGGTCGCCTCTGGCGCGGACGAGCTTCTGGAACTTCGGCACGATGCGGTCCCAGCTGCCGTTTCCGGCGTAATCGACGCGGAAGCGGTCGTGGATCTCGCGGCGGCCGTCCAGGGAGAGGACGACGTTGTAGCACTCGCGGTTGGCAAAGTCGATCACGTCGTCGTCGATCAGCATGCCGTTCGTCGTCAGCGTGAAGCGGAAGTGCTTGCCCGCGGCCTGCTCGATTGAGCGGGCGTAGGCCGTCAGGTCCTTGACGACCTGGAAATTCATCAGCGGCTCGCCGCCGAAATAGTCGACCTCGAGGTTTCTCCGGGCGCCGGAGTGCTCCACCAGAAAATCGAGCGCGCGCTTGCCGACCTCAAAGCTCATCAGCGCCCGGTCGCCGTGGTACTTGCCCTGGCTGGCAAAGCAGTAGGAGCAGTTGAGATTGCAGGTGTGAGCGACGTGCAGACACAGGGCCTTGACTACGCCGGCGGACTTGGCCTTGAGCTGGCCTGCCATCGGCTCATAGGTATCCGGGGTGAAGAGCTTGCCGGCTTTGCGGAGCGCGTCGACCTGATCCCAGGCGTCCTCGAGTTCCTCCATGGTCGCCTCATTCGGATGACGGGCATGAACGGCGGCAAGCAGGCTATCCCGCTCGGCGCCCTCGAAATTCCGGATCAGGTCGTAGGAGACCCCGTCGACCACATGGATCGAGCCGGAGCAGACGTCGAGGACGATGTTGTAGCCGCCAAGTTGGTAACAGTGAATCATTCCGTGTTCCTCTTTCTTTGATACGGAAAAACGCCGCCATCGCTGGCGGCGTTTCTGACCGAAAACTTACTTGTTCTTGTTCTCGCAGTTCTGGTTGGCAATGCCGCAGCTGGTCTTGCAAGCGGACTGACAAGAGGTCTGGCACTCGCCGCAGCCGCCGTTCTTGGCGCTGTCGCAGAGGTTGCGGGTTTCAAGGGTCTTAATCTGGATCATGATTCAGCCTCCACAGTTTTAGATTCTTTACGGGGGGATTATAACACGGTTTTTACATGAAGTCAAGACGGGGTTATCAAGAAATGCGGATTATTCGCGTCCCGCCGCTACAGGCTCTCCGCAAGCTCGCGGATCAGGCGTTCGGTCTTCTCCCAGCCGAGACAGGGATCCGTGATCGACTGGCCGTAGACGTCCCCGCCGACCGGCTGGCAGCCGTCGACCAGGTAGCTCTCCACCATGAAGCCCTTGACCAGCGTGCGCAGCTCCGGGGAGATGCGGCAGCTCTGCAGGACCTCACGGACGATGCGCGGCTGCTGCAGCGGATCTCTGCCGGAGTTGGCATGGTTCGCGTCGACGATGACGGCGGGATTCTGCAGGCCGGATTCGCGGTACAGCTCCGCCAGGCGGCGCAGGTCCTCATAGTGATAGTTCGGGCGGTTCTCCCCGTGGCGGTTCTGGTAGCCGCGCAGGATCGCGTGCGCCAGCGGGTTGCCCTGCGAGTGGACGGCCCAGCCTCTGTAAATAAAGGTATGCCTGCCCTGGGCGGCATGGATCGCGTTGAACATGATCTGCAGGTCGCCGGTGGTCGGGTTCTTCATGCCGACCGGAATCTCGATTCCGCTCGCGGTCAGGCGGTGCTGCTGGTCCTCGACCGAGCGCGCGCCGACCGAGACGTAGGCCAGAAGGTCGTCCAGATAGCGGTGATTTTCAGGATAGAGCAGCTCGTCCGCGCTTGTGAAGCCGGTCTCGCGCAGGGCGCGCAGATGGAGCTCCCGGACCGCGATGATGCCCTTGAAGGGATCCGGCCGGCCGGTGGAGTCCGGCTGGTGGAGCAGGCCCATATAGCCGTCTCCGGTCGTGCGGGGCTTGTTCGTATAGATGCGCGGGACGATGAAAACCTTGTCGGCTACCTCGTCCTGCAGGCGGCACAGGCGGGTCAGGTAGTCCATCACCGAGTCTGGCCGGTCCGCTGAGCAGGGGCCGATGATCAGCAGGATGCGGTCATCCTGTCCGGTAAAGATCTCCTGCAGAGTCTGCGCGCGTTTTTCCACGATGGGGACCAGATCCGCCGTCACCGGATACATGGCCTTGGTCTCCATCGGGATCGTCAGCCTGCGTTCAAAGTCCAGATTCATGTTCGTTCTCTCCTCCAGCCGGGAGCGCGGCAGGCTCCGGGTCGTTTTCCTCCGTGACCGAAAGTCCGAGACCCCGCAGGACGTCAAAAAAGCCCGGCCAGCTCTTGTCCACGGCCTCAGCGCCGCGGATCGTGCCGCCGTAGAGCGTGCAAAGCACGGCGAGGGACATGGCGATGCGGTGGTCGCTGTGCGCGACGAGCTCGGAGGTCGGCCGGTGCAGATGGTTGCTGTCGACCCAGATCCGGTCGTCGTCCACGAAGACCGTCGCGCCGAATTTTTCAAGCTCCGCCGCCATCGCCGCGCCGCGGTCGCTCTCCTTGTACTGCAGCCGTCCGGCGCCGTTGAGAACGACCCCGTGGAGGGCCGCGGCGCATGCCATCAGCAGCGGGGCGAGGTCCGGGTTGTCGGTCAGATCAAACGTCGCCCTGCTGCGGGCGAGCGTCTGAAGCCAGCGGTTGCTGACTGTATCTCCCTGCACGCTGCGCTCATCCAGGCCATTGATCTTCAGGCCGCCGTTGAGAAGGTTCAGCGCGAGCAGGACAGCCCCGTTCGTCCAGTCGCCCTCGACCCGGGTGTTGTGCGGGCGGTACTTCTGATGGGCGGGGATGTGGAAGGCGTCGTCGCCGACGGAGATCGCGCGGATGCTGAAATCCCGCAGGACCGCCTGCGTCATCCGGATATAGGGGCGGCTGGTGACCGGCGGGATCAGACGGATCTCGCTCTGGCCGGGCAGCATCGGCAGGGCAAAGAGCATACCGGTCACGAACTGGCTGCTGCGCTCGCCCGGGATCTCGAACGTGCCGGCCTGCAGGCGGCCGGAAACGCTCAGGCTGTCTGCGCCCTTCTCCCAAAGGATCCCCTGATTCCGGCAGAGGTCCTCATAATAGCCGAGGGGGCGGCAAAAGAGGGAGGCCTCTCCGTCAAAGACTGCCGGGCGGCCCAGCGCGAGCACGACAGGCAGAAGGAAGCGCAGGGTGCTGCCGGAGGCGCGGCAGGGCATGTGCACGGGCCGCGACTGGACAAAGATCCCGCTGCCGTCCACCGTGACGGTGTTCCCGCTGCGGGATATTTCCGCGCCGAGGGCGGAGAGGCAGTCCATCGTGGCAAGAATGTCCTCCGAAAGCATCACGTTCTCGATCCGGCACGGCCGGCCGCTCAGGGCGGAGCAGATCAGCTTCCGGTGGGTCAGGCTCTTGGAGGGCGGCGCGGTCACCGTGCCGCAGAGTGCGCCGGGCTCAATTTTCACTTTCACGGCTGCACCTCCTTCGGAACGACATAGGAAAAGGCGTCGATCTCGCCGCGGACGCCCCATGCGCGGAGCGTCTGCACGCAGCGGTCCCGGGCTGCTTCGTCCTGATAGCCCGGGATGATCGGGACGCGGACGAGGATCCGCGCCGGGTCCAGGGTCTGCGCATAGAGGCGCAGATTCTCATACGCGGCCTCCGGATCACAGCCCGTGTAGCGGCGGTAGACCGCAGGATCGGTGGATTTGACGTCGACGATGAAATCGTCAAACAGGGTCATGGCGCGGCGGGCAGTCTCCGGCGGGACGTGCAGACTGGTCTCGGCAGTCAGATGCCAGCCGGGGCAGAGCGGACGCAGGGCCTCGATAAAATCGAGGTGGAGCAGGCTCTCGCCGCCGCCGAAGCAGAGGCCGCCGTTCGTGGCCCGGAAATAGAGGTCGTCAACCTTGACGCGGTCAAAAAGTTCTTGCGGCAAGACTTGCTTTGGGGCTTGGCAAAGCAGGTTTTTATTGATACAATAGGCACAGGAAAGCGGGCAGTCCGCGCCAGCCACCAGAGTCGTCACGCCGGCGCCGTCGATGCCGATGCGGTGCCGGGACAGGCCCAGGAGCGGAAAGCACGGCTCTGTCATCGGGTGGTCTCCGGGGACTCCGGCAGGAATACCACGTCGCCCGCGAGCTCTGTGTACTCCTCGGTCGATTCGGACGGATCCGTCTCCATCCGACCCAAAAGAGGCGCGGGATCCGCTGATTCGGACGGCAGGACGGCGATCTCTCCCTGCAGCGGCTCTGCGGTCTCGGTGGTCGGGGCCGTCGTCGGCTGCGTCGCGCCGCTCCCGGTTCCCCGGCTCACACAGGCGGAGAGGCTTGCGGTCAGACCGACGGCGACCGCCGCGACCGCGACCTTTTTGCCTAAGGCGCGGCGTTTTTCCAGCTCTTCCTCCAGATACCGCAGCTCCGCCTCGCATTTCGGGCAGGTGCCCCTGCACTCGCGCTGGAAGGTGCATTCCCGGGTGACGTAGGGGATGTCGTTCTCGTCGGCGATCTTCTGACGGATCTGCTTGAGGATCTTGCACTTGTTTTTGCCTTTCATCGGAATCTCTCCCATTCATGCAGGATGGACGAACTGTCCTCAGAAATCTGACGAAAATCCGGTCCTCCGGTTCCAAAGAAGTTACAATCAGGTGATATTATGATAACAGAAAAACTCTATGACAACAAGCCCTATTTGCGTGAATTTTCCGCGTCCGTCCTCGACTGCGAGCCGGTCGGGAAAAACTGGGCGGTCGTGCTCGACCGGACGGCCTTCTACCCCGAGGGCGGCGGACAGCCCTGTGATCTCGGCACGCTCGGCGGGGCGAAGGTCCTCGACGTGCAGGAGCGGGACGGCGCGATCGTCCACACGGTGATGGCTCCGCTGGACGGAACTGTGGACGGGCAGATCGACTGGGACAGACGCTTCGACCTGATGCAGCAGCACTCCGGCGAGCACATCGTCTCCGGCATCGTGCACCGGCTCTACGGCTGGGAGAACGTCGGCTTCCACATGGGCAGCGACCTGATCACGATCGACTTCTCCGGTCCGTTGGACTGGGACGATCTGATGAAGGTCGAGCGGCTGGCGAACGAGGCCGTCTGGGCGGATCGGGAGACGCGGGTCCGCTATTACAAAAGTGAATCCGCCTGCCCGGAGGACTACCGCAGCAAAAAGGTGATCGCAGGTCCGCTGCGTCTGGTCGAATTCCCGGGGGCGGACGTCTGCGCCTGCTGCGGGACCCATGTGGCGCGCGCCGGCGAGATCGGGCTGATCAAGCTTCTCTCCGTGGTCAAGTTCCACCAGGGCGTCCGTGTGGAGCTGGTCTGCGGCAGACGCGCCTACGACTACGTCAGCGCATCGGTCGCGCAGAACCGGGCCGTGTCCGGTCTGCTGTCTGCAAAGCCCTTTGAAACGGCGCAGGCCGTGGAGCGGATCTCGGGCGAGCTGGAGCAGGCGAAGTACGCCCGCGTCGGCTGGGAAAACCGCTGGCTTGCGGCGCGGGTCGAAGGTCTGCGCGGCGCGGGAGACGTGCTGCTCTTTGAAGACGGCCTCACGCCGGACAGTCTGCGGAAGCTCTGCGCCGAGGCGTTGGAGGTCTGCGGCGGACGCTGCGCGGTCTTCTCCGGCAGCGACGGAGACGGATACGCCTACGCCATCGGGCAGAAGGACGGAGATCTGCGGAGCTTTGTCAAGGAGCTGAACGCCGCGCTGAACGGGCGCGGGGGCGGAAAGCCCGGCTTCGCGCAGGGACGCGTCGCCGCAAAGCGCGCGGAGATCGAAGATTATTTCGCAAAATGATTGCAAGGGCGGAAGCTTTTGTGATATAATAAGTATCCGGCCCTGCTGCCGGAAGTACCCACGGAAAGGCGACGGGCATGGAAGAAAAACTGACCGTATTGGAAAACAGATACGAGGAGCTCTGCGCAAAAAGCGAGCAGCCGGATTTCTACAGCGATCCGAAGCTTGCGGCAAAACTGCTCCGGGAAAAGCGCGAGCTTGAGCCCATCGTGAAGGCCTTCCGGAAATGGAAGCAGGCCGGCGCGACGATGGAAGAAGCGCTTTCCATGATGGGCGAGGAGCCCGAGATGAAGGAGTTTCTGCAGGAGGAGTATCAGACCGCCAAGGCTGAGCGCGAGGATCTCGAGGAGCAGCTTCGGATCCTGCTGCTGCCGAAGGACCCGAACGACGGGAAAAACGTCATCGTCGAGATCCGCGGCGGCGTAGGCGGCGAGGAGAGCGCCCTGTTCGCCCACAGCCTGTTCCGGATGTACTCGATGTACGCGGCCTCCAAGGGCTGGACGATCGAGCTGATGAACTACAGCGAAACGGAGCTCGGCGGCGTCAAGGAAGCCGACTTCGTCATCAATGGCGACGGCGCCTATTCCCGCATGAAGTTTGAGTCCGGCGTCCATCGCGTCCAGCGCGTGCCCGAGACCGAATCCGGCGGGCGCATCCACACCTCCACCGCGACCGTGGCCGTCCTCCCCGAGATGGAGGAGGCCGAAGTCGACATCCGGCCGGAGGACATCGAGATGCAGGTCTACCGTTCCTCCGGCGCGGGCGGCCAGCACATCAACAAAACCTCCTCGGCGGTGCGTCTGATCCACAAACCCACCGGCATCGTGGTCAACTGCCAGGAGGAGCGCAGCCAGTTCCAGAACCGGGAAAAGTGCATGCAGATGCTGGCCTCGAAGCTCTATCAGATGGAGCAGGAACGGATCGACAGCGAGGTCTCCGGCACCCGAAAGAGCCAGATCGGCATGGGCATGCGGAACGAGAAGATCCGCACCTACAACTTCCCCCAGGATCGCGTGACCGACCACCGGATCGGTCTGAGCCAGCACAACATCCAGGGCTTTATGGACGGAGACCTGGACTCCATGATCGACGCGCTGATCAACGCGGCGCAGGCGGAAAAGCTTGGAAAGGGCGCGGAGGAATGAAGTATGGCCGCTGGCCATATGCCATATGAAGACGGCCTTTGGTCTTATGAAGGCGGCCTGCGGCCTTATGAAGGAAAACTCTCAGTTCTGTTTTCATTTGCAAAGCATACTTCATAAGCGAAGCGCCTTCATTTACATACGAGGTACACAATGACAACGCAACTGTTATCGACAAGTAAACCGGATCTGGAGCACGCGGCTGCAATCATCCGGGCGGGCGGGCTGGTCGGGATTCCGACCGAGACCGTCTATGGGCTCGGGGCAAACGGGCTGGATCCGGTTGCCGTGCGGCACATCTTCGAGGCGAAGGGCAGACCGCAGGACAATCCGCTGATCCTCCACGTCTCCGAGGCGGCGGAGCTGAACCGGTACTGCCATGATATTCCGGAATCGGCCTGGATTCTGGCGCAGAAATTCTGGCCGGGTCCGCTGACGATGGTGCTGCCGGTGCGGCAGGACGTGGTTCCGGCGCAGACCGTGGCCGGGCACGACACGGTTGCGATGCGCTGCCCGAAGACCGCCGCCACCCGGGAGCTGATTCGGCTCTCCGGCGTACCGATCGCGGCGCCCTCGGCCAATCTCTCCGGCAAGCCCTCCACGACGACGGCCCAGCACGTGATTCATGACCTGGGCGGCAAGATCGAGGCCGTCATCGACGGCGGACCCTGCCAGGTCGGCGTGGAATCCACGATCATTGACCTGACTGTGACCCCGCCGCGCCTGCTCCGGCCCGGCGGCGTGACCCTGGAGGAACTCCGGGGCATTCTGGGCGAGGTGGACGTCGATCCGGCAGTGGTTGCCCCGGTGGCACCGGGCATGAAGCCCAAGGCCCCGGGCATGAAATACAAGCACTACGCCCCGGCGGCCTCCGTCATCATCGTGGCCGGAAGCCGGGAGCGTGCCGCGGCCTGGATCCGCAGACACTTCGTTCAGCCGAACGCGGTGCTCTGCTTTGAAGAAGAGCTTCCCCTCTACCGGGATCTGAATCCGACGGTCTACGGCTATGAGGCGGACGTGGAATCGCTTTCGCACAACCTGTTTGCGGCCCTGCGCGAGCTGGATCACCCGGAGATCGGGACGATCTTCGCCCGCTGCCCCGAGGGCGGCGGACTGGCGCGCGCCGTCCAGAACCGGCTGAAAAAATCCGCCGGCTTCCACATTGTGGACGCCGACCGGGCGCCGCAGCTGATCGGCGTCACCGGGCCGACCGGGGCCGGGAAGACGACCGCTCTGCGCGTGCTCGAGGCGCTTGGCGGGGCTGTATTCGACAGCGACGCGGTCTACCACGAGCTGCTGACTACGGATAATGCCATGCTGGACGAGATCGAGCAGGCGTTCCCCGGTGCGGTCGTGGACGGTGTGCTCGACACCCGGAAGCTGGCGCCCAGAGTCTACGGCTCGCCGGAGGCGATGAAAACTCTGTCCGGGATCACGCATCCGCATGTGATCGCCGAACTCTGGAAGCGCATCGACGCAAGCGGCGCGAAATTCGCCGTGGTCGACGCGATCGGCCTGTTTGAAAGCGGGCTCGGAAAGCAGTGCGACCGGACCGTCGCCATTGTCGCAGACGAGGACGTGCGGATCCGCCGGCTGGTGGCGCGCGACCACGTCACGGAGGCATACGCAAGGGCGAGGATCGCCGCGCAGAAGCCGGCGGCCTGGTACGCCGATCAGGCGGATCTTGTGCTGGAAAACAACGGCACAGAGGCGGACTTCGAAGCGGCCTGCCGCGACGCCTTCTCCCGGCTATTGAGCTTCCAGATGCATTCCGGCAAGGATGCCCTGGCATGAAGCAGCGAGACGATCGCTTTGACACCCTTCGCGGGATCCTGATCTTTTTCGTGGTCCCGGGACATATCCCCGGGAAGAGGTCTCTGCACTCTGCGGTCACCGGCCCCGGCATGCCGATGCTCAAGATGCTCATCCACTCCTTCCACATGCCCGCGATGGTGTTTATCTCCGGCTATTTCTCCAAATAGCCCGGCGATCGTGATCACAAAAGTACTGCCCCGTACCCTGCTCTCCAGTCTGCTGCCGACGGCAGCGGCCTATCTCGGTCTGGCGGCGCTGATCTGTCTCTGCTTCGGCAACCCTCTGGCCGGAATGCTGAAGCTGCACAGTGCCGTGACCTGGCTTCTGTTGAAACCGGAGAAAGCAACCGAACCCGAAAAATCATAATCATCTTATGATTCGGAAATAAAGAAATCATTTCAGGAGGAATCAACCATGAGTGAAAAAACTGAAGAACTGCGCAAAGCCCTGCTTCGCAATCCCAAGAACGGTTATGACCGCATCAACGCCGAGGAGCGCGCCGAGATGGAGCGCTACTGCAAGGATTACATGAAGTTCATGGACGCCGCCAAGACCGAGCGCGAGGCCGTGAGCTACACCGTCGAGAAAGCCGAAGAGGCCGGCTTTGTCTCCTTCGTTCCCGGCATGGAGCTCAAGCCCGGCATGCGCATCTACCGCAACAACCGCGGCAAGAGCGCCATCTTTGCCGTGATCGGCCGTGAGCACATCGACAACGGCGCACAGATCGTCGCTTCCCACATCGACTCCCCGCGCATGGACATCAAGCCCAATCCTCTGTATGAAGACGCCGGGATGGCCTATCTGAAGACCCACTACTACGGCGGCATCAAGAAGTACCAGTGGACCACCATTCCCCTGTCCATCCACGGCATCGTGGCCAAGAAGGATGGCTCCGTGGTCACCGTTCGCATCGGCGACGATCCCGCTGATCCCTGCTTCATCGTGACCGATCTGCTGATCCACCTGTCCGCCAACCAGATGAAGAAGACCCTGGCTGAAGGCGTGACCGGCGAAGCGCTGAACATCCTCTTCGGCTCCGAGCCCATTGCCGACGACGAAGGCGCCGACCGCGTCAAGCTGGCTGTGATGCAGCTGCTCAACGAAAAGTACGGCATCATCGAGGAGGATTTCCTCTCCGCCGAGCTGACCATGGTTCCCGCAAGCCCCGCCCGCGAGATCGGTCTCGATCGTTCTCTGATCGGCGCCTACGGCCACGACGACCGCGTCTGCGCCTGGGCTTCCTTCGAGCCCATGCTGACCATGGACGTGCCCGAGCACACCGCCGTTTGCGTCCTGGCTGACAAGGAAGAAATCGGCTCCGTGGGCGTCTCCGGCATGCAGAGCCAGTTCTTTGAGACCTTCATGGCCGACGTCTGCGAGTGCCAGCAAGGCCAGCTGCGCCGCTGCCTGGAGCGCTCCTTCTGCCTGAGCTGCGACGTCTCCAACGCCTTCGACCCGATCTACGCCGAAACCTGCGACAAGCGCAACAACTCCCAGGTCAACTACGGCATCGCCCTGTGCAAATACACGGGCGCCCGCGGCAAGAGCGGCTGCTCCGACGCAGCCGGCGAGCTGATGGGAAAGATCCGCAAGCTGTTCGATGAGAACGGCGTCGTCTGGCAGACTGCCGAGCTCGGCAAGGTCGACCAGGGCGGCGGCGGCACCGTCGCGGCCTACATGGCCAACCGCAATATCGACACGCTGGACGCCGGCGTGCCCGTGCTGTCCATGCACGCGCCGATGGAAGTCGTCTCCAAGCTCGACTGCTACATGACCATGAAGGGCATGAGGGCAGTTTACAATGCCTGATCAGCCAAAGCGGTCGGATGCGCAGGCGCTGCGGTGGATGAAACTGCAGACCCTGCTCCTTGCCGCGATCCTGGTCGTGGTCCTGGTATGCGCCGTCCTGATCGGAACCTCTCTGAACCGGGTTGACCACAGCATCGACCTCGTGGAGAAGGACCTGCAGAACATTGAGATCGACGAGATCAACACGGCCGTCGTCTCACTGCGAGAGGCAGCCGACCAGCTCGCAGCGGTCGACATCGACGAGCTCAACGACGCGGTCGCATCTCTGCACGAGGCGGCGGACAGCCTGAGCTCGGTGGACATGGAGACGCTCAACGGCGCGATCGGCGCGCTGCGCGACGCGGCGGAAACGCTGAAGGATCTGGACATCGACGCGCTCAACGGAATCATCGAATCCCTGAACAGCACGATCCAGACGCTCAACGGCGTCTCGGACACGCTGAAAGGCCTGACCTCGTCGCTTGGCGGATTCTTCTGACCTCATATGGCAAAAAGGCAGGCAGGGATCGCTTCCCTGCCTGTCTTTTTTGCAGAACAAAACCCCGGCTTCCGCGGAAGCCTGGGTTCGTTGTGTGTGTAATCGGGATTTCTGATTGAAGAATCTGGCTTAGAAAATGCCCTGAGCGAGCATAGCTTCGGCAACCTTCTTGAAGCCGGCGATGTTGGCGCCAGCGACCAGGTCGTAGCCCAGGCCGTACTCTTCGGCAGCTTCAGCGGAGACGCGATGGATGTTCTCCATCATCTTCTTCAGCTGAGCATCGACTTCCTCAGCAGTCCAGACCAGACGCTCGGAGTTCTGCGCCATCTCGAGGGCGGAGACGCCGACGCCGCCGGCGTTGACAGCCTTGGACGGGGCAACCAGCATATGCTTCTGAGAACGCAGGAAGTTCAGAGCATCGTTGGTGGTGGGCATGTTGGCGACTTCGATGTAGTACTTAACGCCGGAAGCAGCGATCTTCTGAGCGGATTCCATCTTGACGTCGTTCTGGGTGGCAGCCGGCATGTAGATGTCGACGTCCTTGACGCCCCAGCACTTCTGGCCTTCGACGAACTCGCAGCCGAACTTCTCAGCGTAGGGCTTGCAGTGCATCGGATCCTTGGCACGCATGTCGAGGATGAAGTTGAGCTTCTCTTCGGTGATGACGCCGTCGGGATCATGGATGTAGCCGTCGGGACCGGCGAAGTAGGTGACAGCAGCGCCGAGCTGAGCAGCCTTCTTCATGATGCCCCAGCCAACATTGCCGTAGCCGGAGATCGCGATCTTCTTGCCTTCGATGGTGTCATGCTCGTGCTTCAGAACCTCTTCGAGGTAGTAGACAGCGCCGTAACCGGTGGCTTCCGGACGGATCAGAGAACCGCCGTAGGACAGGCCCTTGCCGGTGAGAACGCCGTTCTCCCACACGCCCTTCAGGCGGCGGTACTGGCCGAACAGGTAGCCGATCTCACGGCCGCCAACACCCATATCACCGGCGGGAACGTCGACGTCCGGCCCGATGTAACGGTACAGAGCGGTCATGAAGCTCTGGCAGAAACGCATGACTTCCGCGGCGGACTTGCCGGCCGGGTCGAAGTCAGAACCGCCCTTGCCGCCGCCGATGGGCAGGCCGGTCAGAGCGTTCTTGAAGATCTGCTCGAAGCCGAGGAACTTGATGATGCCGGGGTAGACGTTCTTCTGGAAACGAAGACCGCCCTTGTACGGGCCGATGGAGCCGTTGAACTGGCAGCGATAACCAGTCTGGGTGTGGTACTTGCCCTGGTCGTCCATCCACACAACGCTGAACGTGAACATACGCTCGGGCTCGACCATGCGGTTCAGCAGGTCAGCAGCCTCGTACTCGGGGTGCTTGTCCACGACGGGAGACAGAGAGGAGAGGACTTCCTCAACGGTCTGCACGAACTCGGGTTCGCTGGAGTGCTTTGCCTTGACATTGTCAATGACACTCTGAACATAAGCATTCATGATAGATTTTACCTCCATTTTTTAATATGCTTAGTGTTGCTTATTTGAAATTCTCGATGATCGAGACAATTTCCTTACCGATGCGCTTCTGGGCCTCGCCGGTGGCAGCGCCGATGTGCGGGGTGCAGGAGACGTTGGGCATGTTGTACAGCTCGGCGTTCTGGGAAGGCTCTTCCGCCCAGACGTCCAGACCGGCCGCACGAACCTTGCCGGACTTCAGAGCCTCAAGCAGGGCCGCTTCGTCGACGTTGGTGCCGCGGGAGGTGTTGATGATGGTCACGCCGTCCTTCATCTTGGCGATGGTCTCGGCGTTGATCAGGGCGCCGCCGTCAACAGCGGGAGCATGGACGGAGATGAAATCGGACTCCGCCAGCAGCTCGTCCATTTCGACGTAGGGGATGCCAAGCTGCTCTTCAATGCCGGGGATGTGGTAGATATCGAACGCAACAACCTTCATGCCGATGGCCTTGGCCATGACGCCGAGGTGCTGGCCGATGCGGCCGAAGCCGACGATGCCGAGGGTCTTGCCCTGGAGCTCGTAGCCCTTGCCGTAGGCTTTCTTCTCCCACTTGCCTTCGCGCATGGTGTGGCCGGCAACGGAGATAAAGCGGGCGCAGGAGAACATGTGGCCGAGAGCCAGCTCAGCGACAGACTGAGAGGAAGCCTTCGGGGTGTTGCGGACGGTGATGCCGTTGGCCTCGGCATACTTGACGTCGATGTTGTCCACGCCCACGCCGCCGCGGATGATGAGCTTCAGCTTGCCGCCCTTGGCCTCGTCGATGTGGTTCTGGCGGACC
>JAFPFL010000083.1 GCA_017425545.1 Oscillospiraceae bacterium
GAAAAGACCTCGGCAACCCGAAGCTTGTATAGGAGGTTCTATGAAGCAATTCGAAAGCAGTCATTATTTATTTCACTTCGGTGAAGAAACAAAAGCAGAACGGGATATAGAATCTATTGCCACTTGTCAGGAAATATGCTTCCAATATATTTGCAGCGCTTTAGGTGTTACTCCAGAGTTTAAAATTGAGTATTACCTTTGTGATTCGCCAGAAGAAGTGGGACAAATATACGGAGATAACGATCCTTGTAATGGATTTGCGGCTCCACCAAATACTGTTTATGCAGTGTACAATGAACACATTCAATGTATTGGGTTCCATGAAGATGCTCATCTGATCAGCTATGTAATCAACCGCCCTGACTGCCCTGCTATTCGGGAAGGACTGGCAATGTATTTCGACCAGAAATGGTGGGGAATTCAGAATATGGATTGGGTCAGTGTATACCTAAAAACCGGTCGCTATATTCCCGTAAATCAACTGCTTGATAAGGAATTCTTTTTCTCACAGGAATGTACTATCACATATCCGATCATGGGAGCCTTTACAGATTGGCTGATTGCCGTATATGGCATGAAACAGTTCTTGGAGATGTATCGAGAGCAGGATATAGAAGCGGCGATGAAGCGAGTATACAACAAATCACCGAAAGAATTAAACCTGGAATTCACGGATTTTATCAGTTTGTTTAAAATCGACGAGGCCATTGAACAGAGAATTGAAGCGAAACTTATGGAACAATGATTTCGACAAATTCCAGTTTTTGGGAGGTAAAAAATTAATGAAACGCATTAAATTCAAATATCATCCAAATCTGTATACTGATGAAGTGCTGATCCATGAGGAAGGTGTCTGCAATTGCTGCGGAAAGATTGTGTCGGAATATATCGGCATGGCATATTCAGCAGAAGATATAGACTGCATCTGCTTATCCTGCATCCATGACGGAAGCGCTGCAGAAAAGTTCGACGCTGAATTTGTACAGTTTGCTGAAGAGGTATCTGATCCTGAAAAACGAGATGAACTGTTTAAGCGCACACCGGGTTACATTTCGTGGCAGGGAGAAAACTGGCTGGCATGCTGCGATGATTATTGCGCCTATCTTGGTACGGTTGGTATACAGGAACTGGAGGAACTCGGGATTAAAGAAGAGGTCCTTGCGGACTACGCCGCTCAGGCTCCTGCATATCCAAGCGATGTTATAGAGGAGCATCTACATAAGGATGGTGACCTGTGTGGGTATCTTTTTCGGTGCCTTCACTGTGGCAAGTACAGGATGTATGCAGATGCGAGCTAAATGCCGGCAGCGCAGAGATGGCAGCAAATTCCGGTTTGTCGGTACGCCGATATTCATCTTACTGTCTCAACCCTGACTGGTGCCGGGGAATTGCCCATTCCTTCATTGGGATGAGCCAGTGGGTCGAATACAAGCCTTTTTATTTGACCTGCTGCTCCAAGCCATGTGGAGACGGTAGTATTGATGACAAGCGCCTAAACAGGCAGAACAGTACCGCCCGAAAAGCTGACCTTGACGAACGGCTCTGCAAAATGTATGATAAGATCGAAAATGTGGAGCAAAGTTCTCAAGCTGAGCGCGTGAAATTGATAACAGAGAGATAGACAAACCGGGATCTGGCGCTGCAGCGGCGCACATCGTGCGCCGCCGCTTCCGTAAGGGGCGGCGCGGCCGGCGCGTGGGTACGCGCCGCTCCGGGGTGCGGCGCGGCGGCCTGACCCCAGGCCGCCCTGCGATGGGATCTCAACGCCTCAAAAGTCTCTGTGCACAGAGGTGAAACCATGTTAGGGAAAACGCATATTACGCTCGGGATGGCTTCGGCGCTGATTTTAACGCTGCCGGGGTCGGCCTCCGCCGTGGTCACGGCGATGGCAGGCGGCGCGCTGGGCGGCTGGATGCCGGATCTCGACGCCAGGCACAGGGACAAGGCCGCGGACAAGGTCCGGGTACGGGAGCCGATCTTCGGCAAGATCGTCAATGCAGCGTGCATCGCCGCCTTCCTGGTCCTGGATCTGGTGCTCGGGAAGGGCATGTGCCGGTACGTTGTGGACCACTGGGGGATCCCGCCCGCCTGCGCCCTGCTGGCGCTCGCGATTCTGGCCTACCTCGGCAGCCAGACGGAGCACCGCAGCTTCACGCATTCCTTCCTCGGGATGGCGCTGTTCTGCGCGGCGGTATGGTTCTTCTGCCGGCCGGCCGCGATCCCGTTCACGATCGGCTACGCGTCCCACCTGACCGCGGACTTCTTCAATTTCCGCGGCCTGCAGCTGTTTTTCCCGCTGAAGCGGAAATACAGCCTGAAAAAATGCCCGTCCAACGGCAGAGTCAATCAGATCCTGTTCTGGATCTGCCTCGGCCTGACCGTCGCCGCCGTCACGGCCCTGCTCGCGATCGCGGCCTTCGCGGCGGGATAAAAGGAGAATGAGATGAAGGCGTTCAAAAAAGAAAACCTGTCCCTGGCGGCGTCGGCGCTGATCGTCGTGCTGACAGCGATCGGATCCTATGTTATGTTAACCAATACGCGCGAGGGGCTGCTGATCGTGCACGGCGTGCGGAATTTCCGGTATTTCACCGTGGATTCGAATATTCTGCTGGGGCTCGTGCATCTGGCGCTGCTGATCACGGCCTGCGTCCGGCGCGGCAGGACGCCGCTTGTCCTCGAGTGCCTGGTCTACGTCGCAACGGTTGCGACCTCGCTGACCTTTGCGATCGTGGTCGGCTTCTTCGGCCCGTCGATCGGCTACGGCGAGCTCTTCCGCGACGCAAACCTGTACTTCCACGGGATCGTGCCGGTGCTGGGGATCGTGGTGCTCTGCGTCTTCCATCGCAGGCGGATCCCGATGCGGGAGACCCTGATCGCGGTGATCCCATCGGCGGTCTACGGCCTGTATTATACCCTCGTCCTGCTGACGCGGGGCGTCCGCTTCCCGGATACCGACTGGTACGGCTTCGCGCAGAACGGGCTCGGCGGCTCGGTCGTCTCGGCGGCGGGGGTCTTCCTGGTCACCTGGGTCCTGGCCCTGCTGCTCCGCCTCGCCGCCGGCAGCGCCGGAAAACGGAAATAAGGACGGAAGATAATCCGGCTGCGAAAAAAGCTCCCCTGCGGGGGAGCTTTTGCGCGGGTACCCGCCCGGCTGCCCGCCCGTTCCCGCCTCGCCGCCGGCGGAATTACGTTGACAGTCCCGCCGCGGCTGTGGTATAAAGAAGAAAAAGCGAAGGAGGCGGCGGTATGCAAAACACGGCTTTCATGGATTCCCCGATCGGGCGTCTGACGCTCTGCTCGGACGGCGCCGCCCTGACGGCGATCCGCTTCGACGGAGATGGGCCGGAGCCCTGCCCGGAGGCCTGCTTCGATCCGGCGGATCCGATCCTCGCGCAGGCCTTGCGCTGGCTGCGCGCGTATTTCGCGGGGGACGACCCCGGCCCCGTGCCGCCGCTGCATCCGTCCGGCACGGCCTTTCAGCAGACGGTCTGGGCCCGGCTGCGGGAGATCCCGTACGGCCGGACCCTCAGCTACGGCGCGCTCGCCGCGCAGACCGCCCCCCGCCCCGGCCGCGCCCGCGTCTCCGCCCGGGCCGTCGGCGCGGCGGTCGGCCGCAACCCTCTCCCGATCCTGATCCCCTGCCACCGCGTCGTCGGCGCGGACGGCAGCCTGACCGGCTACGCGGGCGGCCTGGACCGGAAGTTCTACCTGCTCAAGCGCGAGCGCGGCGCGCTGCTCGAGACCCCGGACCTCCTGCTCGCCAAGGCGAGCCCCGCGGACTGGCGCGGCCTCTACCGCAACGTCTGGTCGCACGCGGAGACCGCCCGCTACATGCTCTGGTCCGTGACCACGAGCGCGGCCGAGGCCAGAGCCCGCCTGACGCGCACCCTCGCCTGGCAGCAGACGCACGAGGCCTTCACCGTCTATCTGCGGAAAACCGGCGAGGCGATCGGCTTCGCGGGCTTCCGCTTCGTCGGCGCCGAGACCGCCGAGGATACCGGCGTCGCCCTCGGCCCGGCCTTCGTCCGCAAGGGCTACGGCACGCAGATCGTCCGCGCCCTCTGCGCCCGCGCGAAGGCCCTCGGCGCGAAGACCATGATCCTCTCGGCCCGGGAGCAGAACGCGGCCTCCCGCGGCCTGATCGAATCGCTCGGCTTCCGCCGGACCGAAACCGAGCCGCGGACCGACGAGCGCGACGGCAGCGCCTACCGCCTGATCTTCTACCGGAGGACCCTCTGAGGGCGCAAGGCCTGCATGATATTATGTTAACCGATCCCGCGCGGGGCGCGGTCCCGTAATCCGCTCCGGCGCGGCGAAAGAGAGGCAGAGATGAACGAAAAAAATACCCGCTGCGTCGTGGTCGGCGGGGCGGAAATTCAGAATTATGACCGTGTCCGCGCGTATCTGCGGCCTGAGGACTGGCTGATCTACTGCGACTCCGGCCTCCGCCATCTCGACGGCCTCGGCGCGGCGCCCGATCTGATCGTCGGGGACTTCGACTCCTGGGAGAATCCCCACGCGCGGTCGGAGACCATCGTCCTGCCCGTGGTCAAGGACGACACCGACACGGCCTTTGCGGTCAAGGAGGCTCTGCGGCGCGGGTATTCGGACTTCCTGCTCGTCGGCGTGATCGGCGGGAGGCTCGACCACTGCCTCGCCAACCTGCAGCTTCTCTATCTGCTCGACGGGCTCGGCAAAACGGCTCTTGCCCTCGACGACCGCTCGGAGATCGAGGTCGTCTCCCGCGCCCCGGCCTTTGTCGCGCCGAGGTTTCCGTTCTTCTCCCTGCTGAACCTGACCGGGGAGGCGCGCGGCGTGTGCATCGAGGGAGCGAAGTACTGCCTGACCGACGCGTCCGTCCCCTGCGACGACCCCTACGCGGTCAGCAACGAGCCCCTGCCCGGCCAGACCGCGAAGATCACGGTCGGCAGCGGCAGACTCCTGCTGATCCGGGACTTCTGAATCCGAAAAAACACGGGGCTGTTGCAAAATGCACAACCTTCAAAGATTATGCAGGCTCCCGGCAGGGGAAGTGTGAAGGGGGCGGTCTTGGAGCCCCCTTCACGTTCAATCACCCGCCCGCAGGCGATGGTTTTTGCCGGAATCGGCAAAAACC
>JAFPFL010000010.1 GCA_017425545.1 Oscillospiraceae bacterium
GCGCCAGGAAGATCACCGCGACCAGCGCCAGAACCGCAATCGCGATGGCGACGATCAGGCCGGTAGAGGCCTCCTCGCCGGGCTTTTTGGCAAAGCTGTCAAGGCCGTGCATGGAGATGGGGTTCGTGCCGCCGGCATCCTTGACCAGGCCGTCGAGGAGCTGATCCGCCGCTTCCTGGGGGATCTCAGCCGGTCTCTCCGCGAAGCTGATCCGGAGGGTGGGCAGAAATGAGAGAACGCCAACCGCGAGGAACAGAATGATCGCGATGATTCGAGTCAGTTTGCTCATAATGGTCTCTCCTTTTTCATGTACATAAGATGGCAGTCGGATGATGACCGCTTTTATGATTGTACCGAAAAGCGGCGGGATTGTCAATCCGTCCGAGGCGCTTTTGCGGTTTTCCCCAAAACTGCGTTCCCGCCGGGCGAGACCTTCGCGGCCCGGACAGCCAGCAAACATGCCTTGCATTTGAAGTCTTGCCGTGGTATGATAGACAGGCGGGAACCGACGTGTTTTCAGCACGTCTAATCTATGGCGCGGCAGCCGGCGCAGACCGGGCCGGCCGGCGATTATTCGCAGAAAATTCATGGGAGAAAAGGCTATGAATCCGATACAAAAAATCATCAACGAACTTCGCAAGGCCGTCCAGGGAAAGGACCAGGTCCTCGTCTGGATCCTTATGACCATCTTAGCTGACGGCAACATTCTGCTGGAGGACATCCCCGGCGTGGGCAAGACCAACATGGCGCTGGCCTTTTCCCGCGCCCTCGGCCTGGACTACGGCCGCGTCCAGTTCAACCCGGACGTCCTGCCATCCGACATCACCGGCTATTCGGTCTACCACAAGCAGACCGGCAGCATGGTCTATCAGAAGGGTGCGATCCTCTGCAACCTCTTCCTCGCCGACGAGCTCAACCGCGCGACCTCCCGCACCCAGTCCGCCCTGCTCGAAGCCATGGAGGAAGGCCAGGTCACCGTGGACGGCGTGACGCACAAGCTGCCCCGCCCCTTCACCGTCATTGCCACGCAGAACCCCACCGGCGCCGCCGGCACCCAGCTTCTGCCCGACTCCCAGATGGACCGCTTCACGGTGCGTCTGTCCGTCGGCTACCCCAAGGCCGTCGACGAGCGCGAGATGGTTCTCGCCCGCATGGGCGGCGTCAACCCGCTGACCACGGTTCAGCAGGTCGTCAGCCGCGAGGAGCTCGTCGCAATGCAGACGGCTGTCAGCCAGATCTATATGAAGGATGCACTGGTCGATTATATCGTCAACCTCATCGCCGCCACCCGCCAGCACGCGCAGATCGTCCGCGGCGCCAGCCCCCGTGCGACGCTCGCGGTCGTCTCGATGGCGAAGGCCTCCGCCTATATGAACGGCAGAGACTACGCCCTGCCGGATGACGTCCGTACCGTATTCGTGGGAACCGTCGCCCACAGGCTCCTGCTGAACGCCGACGCGCAGGGCGCCGGCCTCTCCGAGAGCAAGATCCTCAGCGATCTGCTGGACCGGATCCCCTCGCCCGGGGTGTAACACATGGCCGCAAACCGAATCCTCTATCTGATCTCTCTGATCGGCACGGTGTTCTTCTTCTTCGCCAGCAACATCTGGGTCTCCTGGATTCTGCTGATGATGGTGATCGCGCTGCCGTGGATCAGTCTGCTCTTTTCCCTGCCGGCGATCCTCAAATGCAGGCTGATCGCCGGTCTGCCGGAGGTCACCGAGGTCGGGGAGAAGGTGCTGCTGCACATCCGCATCCAGGCGCCGAAGGCGCTGCCGGTGCCCGAGGTCCGGGTCCGGCTGAATCTGCGCACCCGCGACACCAATAAGGACATCCGCTTTTTGAGCAAGCTCTCGCGGACGGACGGCGTGCTGCGCGTGCCGACCGAGGTCTGCGGCTATCTGGCGCCGGAGCTGATCAAGGGCAAGGTCTATGACTACCTGGGTCTCTTCGCCTTCCCGATCCGCGCGCCGCGGATGCCGGTCATGGCGATCCTGCCGAAGGCGCTGCAGATGGACACGCTGCCGAATATGCTGCAGCTGATGAGCCTGCAGTTCAAGCCCAAGCTCGGCGGCGGCTATTCCGAGGTCCACGACCACCGGCCCTACCGCCCCGGCGACCCCATCAAGGACATCCACTGGAAGCTCTCGCTCAAGACCGACGAACTGATCGTCCGCGAGCCGCTGGAAGCGGTGCGCCGCCGCGTGGTGCTGGCCGTGCGCACGCCGAGAGGCCCGAAAAACCGGACCGTGACCCTCGGCAACCTCCGCTATCTGAGCCTGTGGATGCTCGACCACAACATCACACACACCGTCGCCTGGATGGACGGCGGCAACCTCCGCAGCGCCGAGGTCCGGGACGAGACCGGCATGATTGCCGCCGTCGCCGAGACCTGCCTCGCCGCCGAGGACTCCAAGCCGCTGCCGAAGCAGCTTCCCTATAAAACCGACTGGCTCTGCTGTGTCGGAGGAACGGAGGCGGGCGCATGAACAAGTCTCTGAACCGGAAGGATCTGCTTCACGTCGGGATCGAGGCCCTGCTCGCCAGCTTGGGCGTGTTTGGCTCGCTGCTGTGCCTCTGCTCGGCCTTTGAGATCCCCTTCCCGTCTGCGCTGTGGGCACTGATCCCGCTCCTTGTTTTCGGCGTCTGCCTGCTCAGCCGCGTCAAACGCGGCTGGCTCGTCTGCCTCATTTTAGGGCTGGCCTTCCTTCTGGCCTGCGTGCTGCTGCGCAAGCCCCTGCTCCGCAGCGGCCGCGCGATCTGGAACGTGCTCGCCTTCCGCTACGGCAAGGGCTACGCAATGTCCTTCGGCGCCTACAACGAAAAGCTCGGCCTGCGCTACGGCAGCGCCGCGAAGTTCCTCTATCCGCTGGCTTTCCTGGAGAGCTATTTCGCCGCCCTGGCCGTGAGCCGCTGGAAGAACACCGCGGTCTGCGCGATCGTCCTGCTGCCGGGCATCATCCCCTGCTTCATTCTGACCGACACCCCGCCGAAGTTCCTGTACCTGGTGCTGGTCGTCTTCACCCTGCTGATTCAGCTCTTCACCCAGAACGTCCGCCGGCGCGAGGCGCGGGAGACCGGCAGGGCCGTGCTCTGGGCAGTCGGCATCTCCGCCCTGCTGCTCGGCGCCCTGCTGCTGATCTTCCCGAAGAACCGCTACAAGCCGCCCGCCACCTGGGAACGGCTGAGCAGAAAGCTGCAGCAGCTCACCGCGAGCTGGGAGAGCCGCGACGCCCAGCAGGGCCAGGGCGGCACCCCCGAGGGAATCCGCCTGCGCGAGCTCAGCGCCCTGCCTGGCAGCGAGCGCCCGCTGATGACCGTCGTGACCGACTTCCACGGCACGCTCTATCTGTGCGGGTCGATCTATGAGGGCTTCGACGGCGACAGCTGGACGCGCCTGACCGACCGCCCGTGGCCGGCCGAGGTCGTCTTCCCCTCGCTGAAGGACGTCGATCTGCACGCGTCCGACACCTCCGTCATCACGGACGACATGATCTACATCAGGAACTGTACCCTGACGGTGACGCCGAACGGGAAGCTCCCGGTGTGCTACTTCCCCGCCAATCCGCTGACGCTGCCGGAGAAATCCAAGCTGATCTCGGACGCCTATCTGCAGAATCTCGCGCCTGAGGAAGCCTACACGATGAGCTTCACCTCCTACACGAACGCGGTGGTGAGCGATCCCAACTATGACAGCTACGTCCGCGAGACCTGCCTGCAGCTTCCGAGCGAGGAGACCGCCGCCGCGCTGCGCGGCTGGCTTGCCGCCCACGCCGCGGAGATCTACGGCTCGCCGGTGGATCCGGCGGAGCTGCCGGTCGCCGAGCGCGCGGAGCTGATCAGCAAGGCCGTCTCCAACTGCGCGGCCTACAGCCGCGACGCCGTCATCATCCCCGCGGGGAGGGATTTCTCCCTCTGGTTCCTCGAGGAAGGCGAGCACGGCTACTGCGTCCACTACGCCACGGCCGCCGCCGCCCTGCTCCGCGCCTGCGGGATCCCCGCCCGCTATCTCTCCGGCTTCGTCTGCGAGGCGAAGGGCTCCGGCAAGATCTCGCTCACGGTGTCCGACCTGCAGGCGCACGCCTGGGTCGAATACTACGACGGGGGATGCTGGAAAATGCTCGAGCCGACGCCCGGCAACGCGACGGAGTTCACCGGCGTCATCCCGCCCAAGGAGACCGAGCCGCCCATCGAGGTGCCGACGGTCAGGCCCACGCGGCCGCGTCCGACCGAGCCGCCGGAAACGGATCCCTCCGAGCCCGTCGAGACGGACGAGACCCTGCCGCCCGAGCCGCCCACCGCGGAGACCGAGCCCCCGGCAGCGCCCACCGTCCGCAGGCCCTGGCGCTTCCCGGTCAAGCTGCTCTGGGCGCTGATCCCCTTCGCCATCGTCGGCCTGTTCTGGCTGCACCGGCGTCTCGCGCTGCTCTGGCAGGCCGAACAGCTCCGCCTTGCGGACAACAACAAAAAGGCGATCCTCCTCTACCGCCGCTGCGCAAGACTCAACCGTATCTCGCACGCCGGGAATGCGGCGGAGGTCGAAGCGATCGGCAAGAAGGCCGCATTCAGCCAGCACCAGATCACGGACGAAGAGGTCACCGTGATGGAGAAGGGCTTCTTCCTCGCAGCGGCCCGTGTGCGCCGCAGCGGACGGTTCAAGCGGTTCTGCTACCAGTACATCGTCCCCCTGTTCTAAGCAAACAATCACCGCTCCGGCGTCTGTATCACGCACGCCGGAGCGGATTCTGTTCCGGCCCTGCCGGACGAAAGGAGAACCATATGGAGGTCTTCGGAGAGCTCCGCGGCCGGCCGGTCGCGTGCATTTCGATCACAGACGGGGTATGCAGCGCGGAGATCCTGACCCTCGGCGCGACGCTCCGCGCCTTGCGCGTGCCGGACCGGAACGGGCGTATGACCGACGTTGTGCTCGGCTTCGACACGGTTGAAGATTATGTCAACCAATCCTGCTACATCGGCGCGACGGTTGGCCCGGCGGCGAACCGGATCGCCGGGGCGCGCTGCACGGTCGGCGGCAGGACGCTCGCCCTCGACCGGAACGACGGGGAGAACTGCCTGCACAGCGGCAGCGCCGGGCTGAACACCGCGCTCTGGACCGTGGAGGCGGTCGCTGAAAATGCCGTGACCCTCGGCTGCACCCACCCGGACGGGGCGGGCGGCATTCCCGGGCCGATGCGCGTCGAGGTAACCTACCGGCTCGCGGGCGGCGCGCTCGGGGTCGAATACCGGGCCGTCAGCGAGTGCGACACCATCTGCAATCTGACGAATCACAGCTATTTCAACCTCAACGGGCACAGGGCGGGGTCGATCGAGGACCACAGGATCCGGATCAACGCCGCGGCCTTCACGCCGACCGACGCGCAGTCGATCCCGACCGGGGAGATCCGGCCAGTAGACGGCACCGCGATGGACCTGCGCCAACTGCGGCGAATCGGCGACGCTCTCGCGCAGGGAGATGAACAGCTCACGCTTGCGCGGGGATACGACCACAACTTCGTCCTCGAGGCGGCCGCGTGCGGCGCAGAGGCGGATGAATACAGCGCGGAGGCGGTCGGAGACAGGAGCGGAATCGTCCTGCGTCTCGCGACGGACCGGCCCGGGGTGCAGTTTTACACTGGCAACTACCTGCCGGAAGGCCTGCGTGGGAAGGGCGGGGCTGTGTACGGCCCGCGCGCGGGCTGCTGCCTGGAGACCCAGGCCTATCCCGACGCTCCGCACCACGCGGGGTTCCCGTCGATCGCGCTGCCCGCCGGAGCGACGTGGGAGAGCCGGACGGTGTTCGGGTTTTCGGTCTATTGAGAGAACGGAACAGCCGCGGGCGCGCCCGCAGGGGGAGCTTTTTTCAATTGTCCCGAAGCGGCACACTGTCCGCTATTCTCGTCCCCCTGCCAGGCCCAGCGTCAGGATGCCCAGGCTGCGGTCGTAGATGTCCGCGAGCTGCTGCAGGGGCAGGGGGTTCTCCCCGCTGCCGACCTCTACGGTATAGCCCGGGCGGTCCCAGGTCAGGATGAACCAGTCCTTATAGCCCGCAAAGCCCGAGGCGAAGGGCACGTCCTCGAGCGCATAGCCCGAGACCGAGGCGAAGTCCTCGCCCAGCTCCCGCGCGCCTGCCGGCTCGAGATTGCCGTACTTCCAATAGATCACGTTGCCCTGGGTATGCCAGGAGATCGTCAGCTCCGGCTCGAGCCGCCGCGTCAGCTCCGCCATCGCAGCCGTCTCCGGCTGGTCGAGCGGCGAGGCGCCGACGTAGTCCCGCGGGCCGGGACGGGTATAGCCCTGGGCAAACTTGTTCGTCCGCGCCTGCTCCCAGCCCGCCGGATAGTTCAGGTTCAGATCGACCCCTCGCAGATTCGCCTTCCAGCCTGACGGGAACGGGATCTCCGGGTAGTTCTCCGACAGGCGCAGGGCGTTCTCCCAGGCGGGGCTGCCTTCGCGGACGCCGCCGGTCACGAGATCGACGCCGTCCGGATTGACCATCGGGATCAGATGGAGGGTCGTGCGCTGATAGAGGCTCTGCGCCGGATAGCCGAAGATCCGCCCGTTCTCCGTGATCGCCCGCGCGTACTCCTCCAGAAAGCGCATCACAAGCGGCGTCGTGATCCACTCGTTCGCGTGGTGGGCGGCGTTGTAGAGCACCCGCCGCCTGCCGAGGCCGACCGCGATCTGCGGGATCTTCCGCCCGTAATAGGTCTCGCCGAAGTCACGGATCGTCAGGAAGGGATAGCGCGCCGCGAGCCCGCGCAGGCAGAGCCGCAGCAGCTCCCAGGTGAAGGGCAGGTTCGTCGGCACGACCGGAAAGCCCAGCGGCACAGTCAGCTTTTGGCCCACCGTCAGCGCAAGCGGGTCCTGGTTCGGGTTCGCGGTGATGATCGCGCGGACCGTGGTCCCAAAGCGGGCGGCGAGGCGGCTGTAGGTGTCGCCGGGCTGCACCCTGTAGTCGCGGTAACCAAGCAGCCAGGGCAGCAGCGCCGCCCAGGTGAGCGCGTCGGCCTCTCCGGTGGGCACGAGGCCCTCCCGCCGCTGAAATTCCGCCAGCGACGGGGCGCCGGACCGCCGCAGCGCAAGTTCGATCAGTTCCATAGCAGTCTTCCCTTCCGGTGTGGATGGTACAGAATATGCGGGGGGATGGGCCAACATGACTTGGTCCATCCCCCCGCTTTGTTTGGGTGGAGGCGCCTTATTCGAGTTCGAACGCGCCGGTATAGAGCTTGTAGTAGGTCCCGTGCTGGGCGATCAGGTCGTCGTGGGAGCCGCGCTCAATGATCCTGCCGTGGTCGAGGACCATGATCGCCTCTGCGTCGCGGACCGTGGACAGGCGGTGGGCGATCACGAAGACCGTCCGGCCGTGCATCAGGGCGTCCATGCCCTTCTGCACCAGGGCCTCGGTGCGGGTGTCGATCGAGGAGGTCGCCTCGTCGAGGATCATGACCGGAGGATCGGCGACCGCCGCGCGGGCGATCGAGATGAGCTGGCGCTGCCCCTGCGAGAGGTTCGCGCCGTTGGACGTCAGCATCGTCTGATAGCCCTGCGGCAGGCGGGAGATGAAGTCGTGGGCGTTGGCGAGCTTCGCGGCGCGGATGCACTCGTCGTCGGTCGCGTCGAGCTTGCCGTAGCGGATGTTGTCCATGACCGTGCCGGTGAAGAGGTTGACCTCCTGCAGGACGACGCCGAGCGAGCGGCGCAGGTCCGGCTTGCGGATGCGGTTGATGTTGATGCCGTCGTAGCGGATCTTGCCGTCCTGGATGTCGTAGAAGCGGTTGATCAGGTTCGTGATCGTGGTCTTGCCCGCGCCGGTCGCGCCGACGAAGGCAATCTTCTCGCCGGGCTCGGCCCAGAGGGTGACGTCCTCGAGGACCTTTTTGCCCTCGACGTAGGAGAAGTCCACGTCATAGAGCCGGACGTCGCCGCGCAGCCGGGTCAGGCGGACGCTGCCGTCGGCCTGCGGCTCGCGCCAGGCCCAGACGCCGGTGCGGACGTCGGACTCCGAGAGGCTGCCGTCGGGGTTCTCCTTCGCATTGACCAGAGTCACGTCGCCGTCGTCCTGCTCGGGCGTCTCGTCCATGAGGCGGAAGATGCGGTCCGCGCCGGCCAGCGCCATGACGATGGAGTTGAACTGCTGGGCGATGCCGTTGACCTGGCCGGTGAACTGCTTGGCGATCTGCAGGAAGGAGATCACGACGGAGAGTTCGAGCACGCGGCCGAAGGTGCCGCTTAACAGGCCGTGGATCGAGGCGTTCGGGGTCTTGAGCGTGATGAAGGCCGCGCCCGCGATCGCGATGATGACGTAGAGCATGTTGCCGATGTTGTTCATCACGGGGCCGAGAATGTTGGCAAAGCGGGTGGCCTTGGTGGCGGACTCGCAGAGCTCGTCATTGACCTTGTCAAAGTCCCGCTCGCTGGCGGCCTCGTGGCAGAAGACCTTGACGACCCTCTGGCCGTTCATCTGCTCCTCCACGAAGCCCTCCAGCTTGCCGATGTCCTTCTGCTGGCGGATGAAGTTGGAGGCGGACTTGCCGCCGATGTGCTTGACGGCGAAGGTCATGCCGAAGACGCCGATCAGGACCACGGCCATCAGGTTCATCGAGAACCAGAGCATGATGCCGAGCAGACCGACCAGCATGACGCCGGACTGCAGAATGCGCGGCAGGCTCTGGCTGACGAGCTGGCGCAGGGTGTCGATGTCGTTGGTATAGTGGGACATGATGTCGCCGTGGCCGTGGGCGTCGAAGTACTTGATGGGCAGGCGCTGCATCCTGTTGAACATGCGCTTGCGCATCTTGTCCAGGAAGCCCTGGGTGATGACGGCCATGAGGCGGGCGTAGAAGTAGTTCAGCACGATGGTGACGACCAGAATGACGACCATCACGATCATGACGGGCAGCAGCTCCGCCTTCGCGCCGGCCCAGTCCCTCGTCTCCACAAAGCGGAGGATGATGGAGGAGATCTTTTCAATGAAGATGGACGGCGAGATGTTGCCCAGAGAGTAGAGCGACATGAAGAGCATCGCCAGCAGGAAGGGCCACTTGTAGTCCTCCATCAGCAGGCGTATCACGCGGGGCAGGGTGCCCTTGCGGGCCTTGGGCATATCCTTGCGGGGCATGGCTCTGCCGCCGTGACCCATCCCGGGCGTTCTTCCGGCGGGGGCGGATCCGGTGCGGTTCTCAGCCATTGTCCTCGCCTCCCTTCGTCTGAGAGGTATAGACCTCGCGGTAGATCGCGTTGGTTGCCAGCAGCTCCTCGTGCGTGCCCTGGGCCACGACGCGGCCGTTGTCCATGACCAGGATGATGTCGGCGTCCTGGACTGAGGCCACGCGCTGGGCGATGATGAGCTTGGTGATATTGGGCAGCTCCTCGCGGAAGGCCCTGCGGATCCTGGCGTCGGTCTGGGTGTCCACCGCGGAGGTGGAGTCGTCCAAGATCAGGATCTTCGGCTTCTTCAGCAGGGCGCGGGCGATGCAGAGCCGCTGCTTCTGGCCGCCGGAGACGTTGGCGCCGCCCTGCTCAATGAAGCGGTCGTAGCCATCGGGGTGGGCGACGATGAAGTCGTGGGCCTGGGCCAGCCTGCAGGCGTGTACCAGCTCCTCGTCGGTCGCGTTCGGATCGCCCCAGCGGAGGTTTTCCGCCACGGTGCCCGAGAAGAGGACGTTCTTCTGCAGAACCACGGCGACCTTGTTGCGCAGAACCTCCATGTCGTAGTCCCGGACGTCCACGCCGCCGACCTTGACGCTGCCTGTCGTGACGTCGTAGAGCCGGGAGATCAGCTGGATCAGGGTCGTCTTGGCCGAGCCGGTGCCGCCCAGGATGCCCACCGTGGCGCCGGACGGGATGTGCAGGTTCACGTCCGCCAGGGCGCAGGCTGCGGCGTCCGGGTTGTACTTGAAGCTGACGTTTTCAAAATCCACGGAGCCGTCCGCCACCTCGGTGACGGGCTCGGCGGGGTTGCGGAGGGTGGGCTCGGTGTCAAGCACCTCGACGATGCGGCGGGCAGCCTCGCCGGAGATCGTGATCATGACGAAGATCATCGAGAGCATCATCAGGCTCATCAGGATCTGCATGGAGTAGGTGATCAGGGTGGACAGGGCGCCGACGTCCATCGTCGTGCCGCCGGAGCGGATGATGATGCGGGCCGTCAGCAGCGGGATCAGGATCATGCAGATGTACATGGCCAGCAGCATCAGGGGGTTGTTGATGGCCAGCAGCTTTTCGACCCTCGTGAAGTCGTTGCGGACGTCCTCGGACGCGTCGGCGAACTTCTTCTGCTCATAATCCTCGCGGACGAAGCTCTTGACCACGCGCATGCCCTTGACGTTTTCCTGGACCGAGTTGTTGAGCCTGTCGTACTTCTTGAAGACCGCCTTGAACATGGGCATGGCCTTCTTCGCGATATAAAACAGGCCGAAGCCCAAAATCGGCACCGTCACCAGAAAGACCAGCGCGACCGAGCCGCCCATGCGGATGGACATGATGATGGCGAAGACCAGCATCAGCGGCGAGCGGACCGCCGTGCGGATGATCATCATGAAAGCCATCTGCACGTTCGTCACGTCGGTGGTCAGGCGGGTGACCAGAGACGAGGTGGAGAATTTGTCGATGTTCGAGAATGAAAAGCTCTGCACCTTGGCGAAGAGGTCGTGGCGCAGATTTTTGGCGAAGCCCGCGCCGGCGGAGGCCGCAAACCAGCCGGAGAGGATGCCGCAGCTCATGGAGCCCATGGCCATCAGAACCAGCATTAGGCCGTAGCGCAGGATCAGGTTCATATCCGTGCCGGCCTTGATGGCGTCGATCAGCATGCCGGTGATCATCGGCAGGGTGCACTCCAGGCCGACCTCGCCGACCATGAAGAGCGGCGTCAGGATCGTATCACGTTTGTTTTCACGGACGCATCGAAGCAGTTTTTTAAACATGCGCGCCCTCCTTTCCCCTGCAGCAGCAGGGTTCTTCATCCAGACCGGCGATGACCCGGTCGAGCAGACGCAGCAGCGCCGCGTGCTCCTCCGCCGTGAGGCCGGCGCCGAGCATGGCTTCCGTCTCGGCGATGTGGCGGAGGATATTCTGGTGGCAGTCGAGCGCCTTTTCCGTGAGCCGGATGCAGCGCCGGCGGTGATCGGCGTCATCCGCCTCGATCGTTATGAAGCCTTTGGCCTCGAGCCGCTGCAGGATGCCGCTGACCGTGGCGTGGGTCAGGCCGAACTGCCGGACGAGATCGCCGGGTGTAAACAGCCGGTCGCGGTGGCGGGTGAGATAGCCGAGCAGCCAGCCCTGGGTCGAGGTCAGCTCCATGTCCTCCATGTCCGCGTTGCGCCTGCGGTCGAGAGCGTTGCTGATGCGCTTGATCCGCGGGGCAAGGGCGGTTTCACGATCCACCATGTTCCATCTCCTTTCTGCAAATTATTTAGCTTGCTAAATAATAACACGGATCGGGAGAAATAGCAAGAGCGAATTATGATATTTTTGGTTTGGGGGAAAGATAGAGGGGCGGCGAGCCGCAGTGGCGCACACCGTGCGCCGGAAAAAGCCCGCCCTGTAGGGAGAGCCGGCGCGAAGCGCCTGAGAGGGGTCCGGCGCACCGGTGTCCAACAACACCGTGGGACATTCCGGCAACGAGAGGATCGACCCTCTCAGTCATCCGCTCAGCCCTGCGGGGCGGCTGGCGCTGGCGGGCCGAAGCGGGATTCGGCCCCTACAGTTCCGGCAATCATTTTTTCGAAAAAAATATTGACAATCTCAATTTAATTTGATACAATTGATTTAGAAAATGAAACGAGAGGTGACGCTTCCTATGTCTATCTATGATTTCACGGTCAAAACCAGGACCGGCGAGGACTTCCCGCTCTCCGAGCTGAAGGGCAAGGTCCTTCTGATCGTCAACACCGCGACGGGCTGCGGGTTCACGCCGCAGTACGAAGGGCTTGAAAAGCTCTATGAGGCCTACCACGACCGGGGCTTCGAGGTTCTCGACTTCCCCTGCAACCAGTTCGGCCATCAGGCGCCGGGCGAGGACGAGGAGATCCACGCCTTCTGCACAGGCCGCTACCAGACGCAGTTCGACCAGTTCCGCAAGATCGAGGTCAACGGCGAGAACGCCTCCCCCCTCTACGCCTGGCTCAAGGAGCAGGCCCCTGACGACGAGCCGGTCACCGGCATCAAGAACCGGGCCGCAATGGCCGCCATCTCGAAGATCAGCACCACCTGCAGGCAGAAGAACGACATCAAGTGGAACTTCACGAAGTTCCTCGTGGACCGGAACGGCAACGTCGTCAAACGCTGGTCCCCGATTGAGAAGCCGGACGACTTCGCCGCCGAGATCGAAGCCCTGCTGTAACTGCCCGCGCGGAATTTTCTCCGCGCAGGTCTTGACCAAAGCCCGCTCCCCTGCTATGATGAAGCGGGAAACAAAAATACGATTGCAAAAAGGAGAAAAATTATGGCCATTCAGGAAATCAAAGGTTCCGAATTTGAATCTGTCGTGCTCAAGTCCGACAAGCCCGTCCTCGTGGACTTCAACGCCACCTGGTGCGGCCCCTGCAGAATGCTCAAGCCCGCCCTCGAAGAGGTCGCCGAGGAGCGCACCGACGTCAAGGTCGTCGGCGTCGACATCGACGAGTGCCCCGAGCTGGCCCGCGAATACAACATCTTCTCGATCCCCTGCCTGATCGTCTTCCGCGACGGCCTCGAGGCCGAGCGCAGCGTGGGCCTGATCCCGAAGGAAAACGTCCTCGATCTGCTTGGCTGATTCCGGACAGAAAGGGCTCGTTGCAAAATGAATCATTTTGCAACGAGCCCTTTGGTTTTTGCCGATTCCGGCAAAAACCATCGCCTGCGGGCGGGTGATTGAACGTGAAGGGGGCTCCAAGACCGCCCCCTTCACACTTCCCCTGCCGGGAGC
>JAFPFL010000084.1 GCA_017425545.1 Oscillospiraceae bacterium
AAGTACTTTTTGCCCACTTCCATGACAACATCTGAATACATCTGAATAAAGCGGCGATAGCTGTCATAAACAAACCGGGCAAATTTCGGATCGTCATTTCCGGCGATCATGGCAGCAACAACTTCATCATTGAGGCCGAGGTTCAGGATCGTGTCCATCATGCCGGGCATGGAGGCGCGGGCGCCGGAACGGACGGAAACAAGCAGGGGGTTCTCGAGATCGCCGAACTTCTTGCCGTTGATCTCTTCCATCTTGGCGACGTACTCCATGATCTCGGACATGATCTCGTCGTTGATCCGGCGGCCGTCTTCGTAGTACTTGGTGCAGGCTTCGGTGGTGATGGTAAAGCCCTGGGGAACGGGCAGCCCGATGTTGGTCATCTCGGCGAGGTTCGCGCCCTTGCCGCCCAGAAGCTCACGCATGGTGGCGTTGCCCTCGGTGAAGAGGTAGACATACTTGTGGGACATTTGGTTTCTCCTTTCAATTCTTCGCGGAAGGTATTCAGAAAATGCGCTGGATGATGTTCAGATTATTTTTAGTGACAAGATACTATATCATCTAACCGCCGGAATTTCAAGGATTTTTTCTGAAAAAATACATTTTTTACGGAAATTTTTCCGAAAGAAATCCGGCCTTGCAATCTTTTGGAAAAAGAGGTAAAATAGAGGCGCGCAGACAGGCCGGAACCAGGCGCGCCCGTATGGCGGGCGGCGCGGGGCGCGGCTGCGGCGCATAAAAAGCCGGACAGGCGAAGGGAGGCGCGGAAAATGGACAGACGGGATGCTCCGATCGCGGTCTTTGACTCGGGCGTGGGCGGCGTGAGCGTGCTGCGCGCCCTCGTGCGCGAGCTGCCGGCGGAACGCTTCGTCTACTTCGGCGACACGAAGAACGCCCCCTACGGGCCGCGGGCAACCGCCCAGATCCGCGCGCTGACGCTGGGCAATCTGCGCGCGCTGGACGCGAGATTCGGCTTCAAGGCGGCTGTGATCGCCTGCAATACGGCGACGAGCGCCTCGATCGGCGAGCTCCGCGCCGAATACCCCGACCGGCCAGTGATCGGCATTGAACCGGCTCTGAAGCTGGCCGCCGAGCGCCATCCCGGGCAGACCGTTCTGGTCCTGGCCACGGAGACGACCCTGCGCGAGGAGAAGTACGCGGCCCTTTCGGCCAGGATGGCCGGGATCTGCCGCGTGGTGGATCTCCCCTGCCCGGAGCTTGTCGAGTTCGTCGAGCGCGGCGAGACCGACTCCCCCGCCCTGGACGCCTTCCTGCGCGATCGGCTCGCGCCCTGGCTCGACGGCGAGGCCGGCGCCGTGGTTTTAGGCTGCACCCACTTCCCCTTCGCGGCGCCCGCCCTGCGGCGCGTGCTGGCGAAGGGCACGGAGCTGCTCGACGGCAGCGAAGGAACGGCGCGCCAGACCCGGCGGCAATTGGCCGCGGCCGGCCTGCTGCGCGGCGGGGATCAAAAGGGCTCGGTGGAATTTCTGAGCTCGTCGGACGATCCCGCGGCGACGGCGCGGATGCTGGCGCTGTTTGAGCAGGCAGACGAGGAGCAGGACGCAGGGAGCGCGAACGAGGTACGCTCAGCCGGGCGTTCAAACGTGCCGGAATACGGCGAAACCGGCGCAATGTTAACAAAAGGTTTTTGATTTGTTTTCATCGCATTCATAACTTGTTTACATTTATCGGATAAGATAGACGCGTAAGGGATAGCGAACAATACCGCTGTACTTTTCATTTCTTCTCTTCTTTTCTCAAAGACTCCCGTCGGTGACCCCGGCGGGGGTTTTTGATTTTACGGATAAAAAAAGCTCCCGCGCGGGAGCAATTGCGTGATATGCAATTTTGATATGCAATTTGCTTCGCAAATTGTGTGAGATTCCGCCTGCCGCGGAGTGATATTCGCCCTGTGGGCGAGTGATATCCATTTTGCGCCGCAAAATGAGTTTCGATGTGATGCTCGCGCATCACATTTGAAAACGCAGGTATGCGGTAACACGGGAGGTCGGAACTCGTCGTCCGGCGGCTGCAGGGGCGCACAACTGTGCGCCCCTGCGGCAAACGTTCCCGATTCCCTATTTGTGGTATCTGGTTCCCGCGAGGATGTTCTCGGCGCGGTAGATCTGCTCGAGGAGCATGACGCGCGCCAGGTGGTGCGGGAAGGTCATATCCGAAAACGAGAGGCGCAGGTCTGCCATGGCCTTGATCTCCGGCGCGATGCCGTAGGACGAGCCGATCAGAAAGCAGAGCTGCGACTTGCCGCCGATGCGGGCCGCGTCGATCGCTTTGGCAAAGCCCTCCGAGGTCAGCTTCTTCCCCTCCGGCGTCAGGACGCAGAACCACGCGCCCTTCGGCACCTTATCCCGGATCGTCTGCGCCTCGCGCCGCAGGCCGTCGGCGATCTGCGCGGGCGAAGGGTCGTCCGGCAGCCGGTACTCCGGCAGCTCCGTCAGCGAGAACCTGCACAGCCCGGACAGCCGTTTGGCATACTCCGCGGCCGCCTGGAGATAGAACGGCTCCTTGAGCCGGCCGAGGGCCAGAACCCTGACGGTCTCCATCCCGCTCAGGCCTTGTAGTATTCTTCGCCCTGCAGCTCGCGGGCGAGCTTCTCAAACTTCCACAGCAGAATGCGGCGGATCGGCTCGAGCACGACGACCACAAAGGCGAACAGCCAGACCTCCAGGTGCAGGAAGAGGAGGAGAATCAGCACGCCGGTGCGGAGGTTGAAGGTCATCAGGTTCGTCAGCTTGACCAGGCGCAGGGCGCGCGTGTGATAGGCGTCCGCGATCTCGTCGGTCTTGCCGCGCTGCTCGATCTTGTCGAGCATCTTCTGGGTCTGTGGCGCGCGGTGCTCCTGTGTCGCGGTGTACATCGCGTAGTTGGCCTGGGCAAAGCGGTCGAAGGAGCCCTTCGGCGCCGCGTCGCGCTTGGCGCGGATCGTCTTCGCGCGGGAGAGCTCGTTGCCGCGGGAGTTGTCGATCATGTACATGTAGACGTTCTTGAAATAGTCCGCAAGCTGGCACTGGCGGATGTACATCAAATAAATGATAAAGGCGGCGACGCCGCAGCCGACCGTCCACCAGGTCGGGTTTTCGACCCACCGCGGGCAGTGCCGGGCGGCGCAGATCGCGGTCGCTGCCGTGATGAAGAAGTAGCCCGTGGCGTCGCTGAAGCCGTCGAGCAGACGGCCGATCTTGCTGAAATGGCGCGTGCGGCGGGCCACCTGGCCGTCGCTGCAGTCGAAGATCGCGGACATGATCACGAGCACGACGCCGATGATCGTCAGCGGCAGGGTGTGGAAGGCGATCAGCACGCCGCCGGCCACGCCGCAGAGCATGGACATGACCGTGACCGCGTTCGGCACGACCCCGAGCTTGATGAACAGGCGCGTCCAGACGTTCGCCAGGGCGTCGAAGAAGTGGGCGTCGACGGGGTCGTTGATGTTCTCGCACTTCTGTGCGGAGGTCATTTCGTTGTAGTAGGTTTTCAGGCTCTGGCTCAGGCTGTGCCGGGCGGACCTGTTTTCTTTTCTTTTCTCTTTCATGATTTCAGACTTCCTGTTCTTTTGATTCAGGATTCGGATTTTTGTGTTTTCGTGCGCCGGAAACGGATCAGCGCAAGCTTGACCAGGACCAGGATCCCGCACAGCAGGATGCAGATATAGAAGCTCATCGCGCGGGAGAGGAGCTCGAGGTTGGCCGACTCGGCCGGCGTCATCATCGAGCTGAAGCCGTCGATCATCAGGTAGTCGGTCACGCCCATCGCGCCGGGGATCGGGACGGTGGAGGCGCCGATCACGACGTTGCCCTGCATGGCGAACATCTTCGGCGCCAGGCGAAGCGGCTCGCCGCCGGCGAGGAAGCAGAAGACCGTGACCATGATCTGCGCGGCGCGGTGCGCCAGGTTCAGGATCAGCGCCTTGCGCAGGATCTTCTTCTTGCCGCGGAGCATCAGGGCGGCCTCGCTGTACTGCACCATCGTGCGGAACAGCTTCTTGCGCTTGTCCTCGAGGCTGCGGATCAGGTGGAGCTTTCCGAGCGTCCGCAGGACCCAGTCGCAGACCTTGAGCAGGAGCTTCTTGTTCCACAGCAGCAGGCCGTAGAGCAGCGTCAGACCGACCTGAATGACGGCGCCGACGATGATCAGGATCCGGCCGAGCGTTCCGAACGAAAGGAAGGTGCTCGGCATCAGGATCATGCAGGCCAGGCCGATCAGCACCGTGGAGAGGGTGTAGAGCAGCAGGTAGGACAGCAGGACCACCGTGGAGATCACGACGGGAATCCCGTCCTGGAACATGAACCAGGCCTCCATCGGCTGGCCGCCGGTCGAGGACGGCGTGATGGCGGAGAAATAGATATCCGAGGCGGTGTAGGTCAGGCAGTCGAACGGGCTGCGCCGGTAGCCGAAGCCCTTGAGCAGCGTGCCGATCATCCAGGCGTTCGAGCCCACGTAGAACAGCATGCTCAGCAGGGCCGCGAGCAGCCACCAGGGGTTATTGGATTCCAGATATTGGGAGAAGTTTCGCGGCGAAAAGCCCTTGGACTGGGTCGTGACGACCCAGACCGTCACGACGGCGAGCAGGATGAAGACGATGTTCCAGAGCACGTGCTTTTTGCGGTTGGGCCTCGTGCCGGGTTTGACTTGCTCCATCTCGGATCACTTCCTTGCTTTGGATTCCTGCCGGCCGAAGATCCGCTCCGCGCGGAACAGGCGGGCAAGGCCCTGACCGGCCTCGGCAAAGGCGACGCCGCCGAGAATGTCCGGCCAGATGTGCTGCTTCGTCAGCACCACAGCGGCAAAGACGAGCAGCGTGAGAACCAGCTGCAGCCAGAGCCAGCCCTTCGGCGCCCGCCGGAGTCCGATGGCCCCGCGGAAGCAGAGCCAGCTCTGCAGGCAGTGCAGCGAGGGAAACAGATTCGTCGGGGTATCGGAACTGTAGATAAGGCCGAGCAGGCGGGAGAAGACGTCCTTCCCGGAGATGGACGGCCGGTCCATGATCGTGGGCCAGAGCAGGAAGACGGCCAGGGCCATCGCCATGGAGATCAGATCGCCCGCAAGGAAGCGCCGGCAGCGCTCCGGGCTGTCGCGGGAGATCACGAGAAAGCCCGTGACCCACTGCGCGTAGGCAATCACATAGAACAGCACGAAGAACGGGACGCGCGGCAGCATCCGGTCGAGGGCGGTGGACACCGTGTGAAACGCCAGATACGGCTGGAGAAGCTTCGGAAGATAATAGACGAGCAGGTTGAAGATTGCGACAATGAGCAGCGGCCGCCAGGTCCAGCGCGGAAGCAGGCGATCGCGGAGCTGGATGAGGTTGTTCATAAAACGGTCCTGTGAAACCTGAATCAAGATTCTGCGGCCCGGTCATCGGATGGCCGAACTTTAAAATATTATACCTTGCTTATAGCAAAAATGCAACAGAAAAATCTGCAATGGGACAAAAGCGCGGGCAGGCCGCGATCCTTTCGCAGCACGTCCGCGCTTTTCGTTGTTCTATGGACTTTTTCCGCGCCAGGTTCAGCCGAGCTCTTTTGCCCGGGCGTATTTGCTCATGGGCTCGGGCAGGAGGCTGAACTGACGGACCAGCCGCTCCAGCAGCTCAAGGCTCTCGGTCCTGCTCCCCTGCTTGTGCTCGAGCTCCAGCTCGCACAGCGGGCGGGTGCGGCTGCTGCCGAGAAGGCGGCCGCTGTCGAAGGCGAGCTCGCTGCTGCCGCCGGAGAATTTCAGCGGGATCGCGATGCGGGTAAACTCCGCGCCGCAGACCGGCTCGAGCCCGCAGGACGCCGCCTCCAGCAGGAGCTTCGGCGCGCCCTTGGCCACAAAGCCCGGCAGGGCGTCAGAGAGCGACGTTCCCTCGCACTCCCACTCGCCCCTGAGCTTGGCGCCCCGGAGGTCGGAGCCCTCCATCGGAGCCTTGACGCAGAGGATCGAGCGGCCGTTTTCCATGCGGCGGCGCATCGTGATCTGCGCGCGGGCAAAGCGGCGGTCGGGGGTGTCATAATAGGTCGTGCGCATCTGCCAGCGGATCTCTGCGCCGGCCTCCGGGACGTTCCGGACGACCCAGCGCCGGATCTCCTCCAGACGGTCCGCGTCCGGGATGGCGTACTTCCATTCCAGTTCGACGGCCATGGCGCTTACTTTTCTACGGCGCGGCGGATGACCTCGTAGGCGCCGTTGTAGAGGCCGGCCGCGCGGTTCTTGAGGATGCACTCGTTCTGGCTGATGAGAACCTCGGGATCGTCCTGGAGCAGGCGGATCATATCCGCGGTCTCGCGGCCCGGGGCGACCTCGTAGGTGCCGTCGCCGACCTCGGCGGAGTGGATCGCGCCCCAGATCTCGTGGCCGCCCACGTGCTGGATGAAGAGCTTCGGGATCGGATAGAAGGACAGCTCCGACGGCTTGGTGACGAGCACGTCGCTCGCGCGCATCAGCAGGTTCGTGATATAGACGGCGGCAAAGATGTCCTGGTGGCAGAAGCCCACGATGCCCTCGGCCCCGCCGGTCAGGGCGGATTCGGCATAGGCTCTGGCGGCGGCGTAGTCGTTTTCAAAGAGCCTGGCCTTGCCGAGCTCGGGGACCAGCTTTGTCAAGGCGTCCCAGACGTTCCGGTGGTCGCCGACGTTGACGAAGAGGACTGCCTTGCCTGCATGGATGTCGGGCAGGAGTGTCTTGATGATGTCGGCAAAGAGGCTCTGCTGGGCGCCGGCGCCGCCGACGGTCAGCAGGTAGCGTCTGGCCTTGCCGTTTTTCACGCGGTCGACTCGCAGGGCGGTGTCCTGCTCGAGGTTCTCGACGAGCTCATGGTCGACGTAGTGGCCGGTGTAGACGACGTCGCCGTCCGGCATCGGCTTGAGACTGCGCTTCTTGTCCATTCCGCGCAGGGCCTTGTAGCCGAGCCAGGCGGATTGGGTCTGGATCGTGTGGGTCGCGCCCTCGGCCAGGTGCAGCGCCATCGGCCAGTTGTCGGGGATCGCGTTGACGACCTTGGTGAAGCCCGCGTGGATCGCGGCCTGCGCCGGCCAGACGTGGGTGGCGACGTAGGGCTTGTCCTTGGGCAGGGTCCTGAGCAGGTTCGCCATCAGCTCGGCGCTGGCCTGGTCCTTGGCGTTGTAGCTGAGCTTGCGGAAGCCCTCGGAGTTCAGCGGCTCCCAATAGAGCTTGTTGAAGAGCTTCGACTTCTGGCTCAGGCGGGAGCCCATCGAATACAGGTCGTTCTGGCCGGAGATAATGCCAGTGCAGGTTGAACCCTGGAAGGAGTTGAGATCCAGCCAGACCGGCTCGTAGCCCATGGCGCGGGCGCAGGAGGCCATCGCCATCGAGATGCGGTAGTGGCCGAAGCCCATGCGGATGTTGCCGATGAATACGGTCTTGTCGGAGAATTCGGCGCCCTCGCCGAAGGTCAGCACCTTCGTGCCGAGCGGCGCGAGGACCTCGTTCTCCTTCAGCGCGAAGGTGTACTTCTTTGCCGAGTCGTCGCCGTATTTTTTCGCGAATTTTGCCTTGGTCTTTTCTGCCTTTTTGACGTCCTTTGCGGGCATCTTGTTGCCGAAGATGACGGAAGACTTGCTGCTCATGGAAATACCTCCTGAAACTGTATTAGGTTTGGGCGGCGTCGATTTTTTATGTTGACAGTCGAATCAAAATCATTTACACTATAGATACCAAAATAAGAGTATCAGCCGAAGTCTTTTTTGTCAAGAGAAAACGCGGATTCCGGCTGGTCAATCTGGAAAGGAAGAGACTATGAGCAACAATACCTCCACCCCCAGAAAAGCCCTCAAGCCGATCACCAATAAGGTCCTGTGGATCTTTGCGGTCGGCCAGTTCGGCTGGAGCCTTCTGGCCGGCATCATCTCCACCTGGCTCGTCCACATGTTCACCGGCAATCCCGAGAAGTTCCTCGACACCAACGGCGTCCTGAGCAGCTTTATCCGCCAGAATCCGCTGATCGCATCCCTGACCCTCTTCGGCGTCATCACCGCCGTCGGACGTCTGTTCGACGCCGTCACCGACCCGCTGGTCGCCAGCTGGTCCGACCGCGCCAACTTCAAGGGCGGCCGCCGCATCCCTTTCATGAAGGCGATCGCCGTTCCGTTCGCCGTCGTCACGGTCGCAGTCTTCATTCTGCCGACTCTGACAAGCAACATCGTGCTCAACGACATTGTAATCTTCGCTCTGCTGATGGTATTCTATCTGCTCATGACCATCTACTGCACGCCCTACAACGCCCTGATCGCGGAGCTCGGCAATACGCAGAAGAACCGCATCAACGTTTCCACCTTCATCTCCTTCACCTACATCGCCGGCTTATCGCTGGCGACCATGGTCCCGTCTCTGGCAGGCTTCTTCCAGGGCGGCAAGATCAACGCCATCCTCGAGCCCATCGCCGCCACCAAGGGCGTCTCTCTGAAAGAGTTCATGGTCGTGCTGCAGGGCACGACGGAAGCGCCCGTCAAGTTTGCCGAAGCGAAGGGAATCCTCGGCGATGACGTGATCAGGCAGATCACCGTCATCCAGGGTCAGGCCATGCAGCTTGCCATCGGCATCATGGCCGCCATCGCCTGCATCGCCCTGCTTGTGCCCGCCTTAGGCATCAAGGAGCGCGACTACATCGACTCCAAGCCCGCGAAGACCCGCGCCTTCTCCTCCCTGCTCAAGACCTTCAAGAACGGTCAGTTCCGCCGCTTTGTCTACGC
>JAFPFL010000001.1 GCA_017425545.1 Oscillospiraceae bacterium
ATAGGACTACTTGGATCACATTTCATCTTCGCACATTCGACAATCTGTGATTTCCTGTACAACTTTGCGCAAAAGTTTCTTCGCTTTTTTCGTTTTCATGTGCTTCCTCCTTGCAGTGTCCTCAGCGGGACATATATCTGTCACTACAAGGGCCGCTTTGCTGATTTTTCAAAATCAGCAAAGCGGCCGCACATTTTCCTCGATTTGTCAAGCCTTTTTTCGCATTTTCCTCAAAAAAATACCCCGTACCCTTATATGGATACGAGGTATTCTTCCTGTCATCTTAACTTAATGACATTGGCCAATTGGCCGGTCTTTTTTAATATTGGGGCTTCGTTTGGAAGCCATCCCACGGGCCGCTTCGGCTCAGGCCTCTGCGGATTCGTTCTCCGACGCCGGGAGGCTGACCGTAAATCTTGTGCCCAGGTCCAGCCGGGAAATCACCTCGATCGTTCCGGCATGGGCGTCAATGATCCATTTGGCGATGGACAAGCCCAGGCCGGAGCCGCCGGTGGAGGAGGTGCGGGTATCATCAGCGCGGTAGAAGCGTTCGAAGATGTGTTCCACGTCGCTCTGCTTCATGCCAATGCCCTCGTCCTGCACGGTATAGCTCACCCGGCCGCTTTCCCCTTGTACGCCCAGGGTGATGACGCCACCCTCAGGGGTATATTTCGCCGCATTCTGCACGAAGATGCGCACCGCCTGCTTAATCATTGCGGCGTCGCCCCGCAGGCAGAAGCGCCCTTCCTGGGGGAGCTTCAGGCGGTATTCATGCTTGTCGTCGATCATTGCGGACTCCTCCCAGACCTCCTGCATGAGGTCACAGAGGTCCAGCTGCACAAGGTTGAAATTATTCCTGCCGCTGTCGCCCCGGGCGAGGAAGAGCAACTGCTCCACCAGCTCCTTCATGTGGGTGGATTCGTTCTTCAACGCCTCGATGGCTTCGGCCAGCACGGCTGGATCGTCCTTGCCCCAGCGGTCCAGCATATTGACGTAGCCCTGGATCACCGAGATTGGCGTGCGCAGCTCATGGGAGGCGTCGGAGACGAAGCGCGTCTGCTGCTTTTGGGAGTCCTGCATCTTTTGCAGCAGGTTGTTGATGGCGATTTCAATGCTCTGCAGGTCCTTGTCGCCGGTCCGGACCTGAATTTCTGCTGCGTCCGCGGACACGCTGTAAATCGCCTGGCGCAGATGCTCCATCTTCTCGCTGCCATCGCTTCCGCTGAGCATTTCGGCCTTGATGGCAAGCTCGTTCAGCGGCCGGAGTCTGCGGCGAATGTGGCCTGTATAAGTAAGCTGGGACAGAAGCGAAAGCAGTTCCCAGCCGAATACGACGCAGAACAGGGGGAATACCAGCCGGACCGCAGTTCCTGCCGCGAAGCTGGCTGAGGTCCCGTCCCCGGCAACGAGGGTCAGCGTCCACTCCGTCAGCCCCTTGCCCGAGACCAGCAGTCCGCCGTCATGGAGCAGCCCATCGACGGGGATTCCGGCCCGCTCCGCGCACCAGCAGAGATAGACCAGCGCAGCGCCCACCAGAAGGATCAGATTCAGGAAGAAATAGCGGCCAAGTGTCTTGGCGATAAAGCCTCCGTTGATCCGTCGGGCAATCGAGCCCGATTTTTTACCGTCTTTTTTCAATTTTCTATTCCTTTATCGCGTAGCCCACGCCGCGCACGGTGGTGATGAGCTTGATGCCGTAGCGGTCGTCGATCTTGGTGCGCAGATAGCGGACGTAGACGTCGATGGCGTTGGTCTCTCCGACGTAATCGTAGCCGCAGATTTCCTGGAGCAGATGCTCCCGGGAGAGAACCAGGTTTTTATTCTGCATCAGGTGACGAAGCAGGGAAAACTCCCGGTTCGTCAGCTCCACCGGCTCGCCGTGTACCGTCACCTCATGCCGATCCACGTCCAGCTCCACGCCGTGGGCCGTGAGCTTTTCCGTTTCGGTGGCGGGGGCGGCCTTCTTTTTCAGCGCGACCCGAATCCGCGCAAGCAGCTCTTCGATGGCAAAGGGCTTCGTAACGTAGTCGTCTGCGCCCGCGTCGAGGCCGGAGACCTTGTCCATAACGGCGTCCCGGGCGGTGAGCAGAATCACCGGGGTCGCTTTTTTCTGGCGGAGGCGCCGAAGCACCTCCAGCCCGTTCAACTGCGGGAGCATCACGTCCAGAAGAATGAGGTCAAAGGGTTCGGACAGGGCCTTGTCAAGGCCCGTTCTGCCGTCCTGGGCCTTCTCTGCGGAATAGCCTTCGTGCTGCAGCTCCAGCTCCACGAAACGGGCAATCTTTTCCTCGTCCTCAACGATCAAAATTCTCTGCATGGTTCATGCTCCCTTCCTTTTTTCACATCAGGTTCCGCTGCGGAAGCTCTGCTTGACTTCCTCGGCGGCCTTGGACGCCTTGTTCATGGCTTCGTTGGCGTTGAAGCTGACCTGATCCACGCCGTCAAAGTGGTATTTACAGTTGCAGAAAAGACCCACGATCAGAAGCGGAAGCGTGATCCAGAACGCGAAAAGAACACCGAGCACAAGAATCAGCAGCGGCACGCAGAGAACCCGCTTTTCCTGCTTGTCCACTTCGAACTTGATCTCCCAGGACCGCTTGAGGACCTTGCCTGCTCCCGCAAAGAAGCGGTCCAGGGTTTCGCCCAGGCCGCTCTTGCGGCAGCTGGACTCATAGGACTCCTGCGCCTGCTCAAAGGCGGATTTGGGCTGCTCGGTCACAACGAGATTGCGAACTGGCTCTCCGTTCTGAACCTTGCCCTGCTTTTCCAAATAGATCATGGCGTCCAGCAGATCGTAATTGCACTGCTCCAGAGCGGTCTTTGCTTCCTCATAGCTGACGCCCGCCTTCTCGCGCAGCTTTTCAACCTTTTCAAAATTATCCATGTTAGTACCCCTTTTCTTTGTATGATGTCTGCCCTCTTGCCTGAGGACGTGCCTATCATACCGCGGGATTCTTAATCTAAAATGCGGGAAAGATTAAGAACAGATTAAAAAACGATGGCTCATTCTATTTATTGTCATTTTATTCTTTTTCGTTTCTTCTGTCAATAGGATCAGCAGTTTCCGTTCCTTCCTTGTTGTGGGCTCCATTCCTTCCTTGTACAGCACGGCGAGGAGCCATCGCCGTGAGCGGCCATGCTCCCTGCTGTATGTTCTTTTTGCCCTGTCAGTGCGGCAGACGCGGCGGCCAAGGATCTATCTCCATCCTTGGCACAAGTGGCCGCCATACGGCGCAGGCCGAGCGCCAGCTGCCTTGGCGGAACGGGCGGCGGGCACGTGGGTACGCGCCCCTGCGGACGTGGGGCAACTGATCGGCGGGGCGCTTGACAAGGCTGCAGTTTTGTGCTAATTTGGGGACGTCTTTTCTTGCAATTACGCACAAAATCGTCAGGAGAATCGGTATGGAATGGATCGTTTTGGGGCTCTTCTGCGCGGCTCTGATTCTGGGCCTGATTCTGAATATTTCCATGCTCTGGGCGCTGGGCTTCGGTCTGGTGCTGTTCTGGCTCTATGGGCGGCACAAGGGCTTCTCCTGGCGGGAGCTGGCGAAGATGACCTGGGAGGGCGTGGCCACGGTCTGGAAGATCCTGTTCACCTTCCTGCTGATCGGCGTGATGACGGCGCTCTGGCGGGCGGCAGGGACCGTTCCCTTTATCGTCTGCCAGGCGGCGGACCTGATTCGGCCTTCGATCTTTCTGCTGATGACCTTCCTGCTCAACTGCGTAATCTCCGTCCTGACCGGGACCTCCTTCGGTACCGCAGCGACGATGGGCGTCATCTGCGCCGCGATGGGGACAGCCATGGACGTCTCCCCGGTGCTCACCGGCGGCGCGATCCTCTCCGGCGTCTTTTTCGGAGACCGCTGCTCGCCCGTGTCGACCAGCGCCCTGCTGGTGGCTGCGATCACCGAGACAAACATCTATGACAACATCCGATCCATGCTCCGCTCGGCTCTGGTCCCCTTCCTGCTGACCTGCGGGATCTACGCGGCACTGGGGCTTTCCGTCCACGGGACGGCTGCTGGCCTGGATCTGCGGGCAGTGTTCGAGGGCAGCTTCCGCCTGCACTGGACGGCGCTGATCCCGGCGGCCGTCATCCTGATCCTGGCAGCGTTCCGCGTCAATGTGCGCTGGGCGATGACCGCAAGTATTCTGGCGGCAGTTCCGGTCTGCCTGTTGGTGCAGAGGCTTCCGGTCCAGGAGGTTCTGCTCTCCGCCCTGCGCGGCTTCAAACCGGCCGACCCCGAAGCAGCCGCTCTGGTCAGCGGCGGCGGGGTGCTGTCCATGCTGAACGTCAGCGCCATCGTCTGCATCTCCTCGTCCTACTCGGGCCTGTTCCAGAAAACCGGACTGCTGGACGGCTGCAAGCGGGGGGTGGACCGGATGAACCGCGTGGCCGGCCGGTACCGGGCGACGCTGCTCACCTCAATCCCGGCGGGTATGGCGGCCTGCAACCAGACGCTGGCAATCCTGCTGACGGAGCAGCTCTGCCGCACACACTATGAAGATAAAAAGGACCTCGCCCTGGATCTGGAGGATACGGCAGCCATCACCTCGCCGCTGGTTCCCTGGTGCATCGCCGGTGCGGTTCCCCTTGCCATGGTCGGCGCGCCGTCAACAGCCCTGTTTCTGGCCTGCTATCTGTGGCTGATTCCGGTCTGGCGCAGTCTGCGTCGGCGCCAGTACGGCGCCGCACGGGCAGAATAGGCAGGTTTTTATTGCAGATCGATGGAAAATCTGCTATCATGAAAGCAGCGCAGGCTGAGACGTCCGGCATATGAGAGGAGAATGGACGATGGTCAGAGAAGTCATGAAGGACCCGATCTTCCTGGGGCGGCGGTCTGAAGCCGCCGGTGCGGAGGATCTGCCCATTGCCCGGGATCTGCTGGACACGCTGCGCGCACACGCGGAGGGCTGCGTCGGCATGGCGGCGAACATGATCGGCGAGGCTAAGCGGATCATCGCATTTTACGAGGAAGAAAGCGGAAGCTATCAGATGATGCTGAACCCGGAGATCCTGAGGCAGGATGGGCGCTACGAGGCCGAGGAAGGCTGTCTGTCTCTGCCCGGGACGCGCAAGGCCGTGCGCTGGCGGAAGATCAAGGTCCGCTGGCAGAACGAGGCCATGCAGACCCGCGTCAAAACCTTTTCCGGCTTCACCGCCCAGATCATTCAGCACGAGCTGGATCACTGCAACGGGATCCTGATCTGAGCGGATCTGTCAAATCAAGAGAAAGGATCAATTCACATGGATATTTACGAAAAGCGGATGGACGAGGTCCGGGCGCTGCGTGCACGGACCGACCGGCATTTCAACTGCGCACAGTCGATCCTTGTCACCTTCTCAGACAAGCTGGGGCTGTCGAAGGAGGGTGCCTATGATCTCGGCATGGGCTTCGGCAGAGGCATGCACTTTGAGAGTACCTGCGGAACCATCACGGCTGCCCTGATGGTTCTGGGCATGCAGGGCCGCGACAAAGAGGCTGCCCTGCGTCTGGTCGGCGGCTTTACGGAAGCGCACGACTCCACCGTCTGCAAAGAGCTGACCGCCGCCATTGAGGAGAGAGGTCTGCCCCGGAAAGCCGGCTGCGATCAACTGGTCTATGAGATGGTCACGTATCTGAGCCGTCTGCTGGACACGGCTGAAGAGCAAGCGGACGGCTAATTGCTCAATCCATGCCGGCGTATCCGGCAGATTGGATGGAAAATCGAGCAGAAGCAAAAACGAGGACGGCCCGCGGGGGCTGTCCTCGTTTTGATTCAATTCAGCGTTTTCTCGACCGGGTACGGTGTTCATACTGGCCGGAATCAGAAATCTTGCTGTTGGAATCGGCCATAAACTGCTTGAGCTTTTCCTCGAAGCTCTGGGGTTCCGCCTTTGCATGGGCAACCGGGCGATCCTGCCACGGTGCGCGCGGGCGGTTCTTTTTCTCAGGCACGGGACGCGCCACGGCCTGCTTGATGGAGAGACTCAGCTTGCCGTTTTCCCCGACTGAGAGGACCTTCACCCGAACCGTCTGACCTTCAGATAAATGCTGCCGGATATCACTGACATAGGTTGGCGCAACCTCGGAAATGTGAACCAGTCCGGTCTGCCCTTCCGGCAGAAGCACAAAGGCTCCGAAACCAGTGATCGTCTTGACAGTGCCCTCAAGAATCGTGCCCGGCGTGTATTCCATACTGCTGATGATTCCTATCCTTTCTGCACCTCAGTCGTGCATATCGGCATCGCGGAAGACGATCTCGCCGGCTTCAACCATATGCAGCCGGCTGCGGGCGATCGCTTTCACACTGTCGTCAGAGCCATAGTCCTCAATATCCTGCATCAGCTGGGCTTTTTCCTGTTCTTCGTAGAGCAGGCTTTCCTGAAGGGCATCTGCCTCTTTCCGTTTCACAATCAGCTTGTCAGTGTTGCTGACCAACTGGATGATGGCAAAAATGGCGACTGCCAGAATCAGCAGTTTCGCGAGCAGGGACGTTTTTTTGAATCTCATACTGACAGCCTCCTTTCCGTTTCCGCAGATGACCTGCAAACCCATTATTATTTATTTTATCATTTTTTTCGGCAAAAGCAACATGTTTTTTACAGAATCCGAAAAATTTTTTCAGTCCTCTGACGACCTTTCGGGAGGCGGCGCGGAGCGGTTTCGTCAGCAGGCCGAGCAGCCAGCCCTGCGCCTTTCGGAATGGCGCGCTCCAGATCCAAAACCATGCGCTCATGCCCCCGACAATTCCGATCACCGCAAAAATCCGCAGGCGGCCGCGGCCGACGTAGAGCGCGAACGCCAGAAGCGTCAGCAGGTTGCAGGCGCAGAAAAGCAGGTCAGTCAGGGCGGTCAGAAGTTTGCCGCGCCGCAGAGGGCGCAGAAGGTCATAGAACAGCCCCAGCGCCGCCCCGACCGCGACGGAGAGCAGCAGCTCCCGGAGCTGGACTGCAACAGAGATCCCCGTCATCCGAACAACCGCCGCAGCCGCCCGCCGGACGCCGTCTCATAGCTCAGGCTGTCCACCTTCCCCTGAACGTCTACCCTGCCGTCGTCCGGCGTCATTTGACGCAGCTTCAACCCCTCGCCGCGCGCGATCAGCACGCAGGGGCCGACGCGCAGCGCAACCCCCGTCTCATCCACGCGCAGCACCTCCGATACAGCAGTTACGGTCAGCCGTCTGCGCTGGTCAAGCGTGACTCTGTGCGACTCCGGCAGCGCCGACCGATCCGCTGTCGATCTATCCCGTTCCTCCATGCGCTCTTCCTCCTTTGCCTGGAAACAGTTTATGTATATGCGCAGAAAAGCCGGTTCATTCCGAGAATTTCATATTGAAATTCGGACGGAAACAAGATATAATATTTTAAATGACTATTAAAGGGAAGAAGGTGTTCTTATGGGTCAGGTCATCGCGCTCACCTCCGGGAAGGGCGGAACCGGGAAAACCACGATCTGTGCCGGACTTGCAACCTGTCTGGCCGCGGAAGGCTCCCGTGTTTTGTGCATCGACGCGGACGTCGGCCTGCGGAATCTCGATATTTCGCTGGGTATGCGGGATCTGGCGCCGGTCTCCTTCGCAGACGTGCTGGCTGACCGGTACAGTCTCAGCGAGGCGACCGCTCACCCGGAGATCCCCAATCTCTGGCTGCTGACCGCACCGGTCGCCGAGAAGCCCGAGACGATCCGGTTTCAGGATTTCGGCTCTCTGCTTGAGACCGTCCGGGAACACTTCGATTACTGCCTGATCGACTCCGCGGCTGGACTGCGCGACGGCTTCCATCTGGCCGTCGCCTACGCTGATCGCGTGCTGGTCGTCGCCACGCCGGATCCGGCCTCTCTGCGCGACGCGGCCGAGACGGCGGATCAGCTCTCGCTGATGGGAAAGCAGGAAGTCAAGCTGGTCGTCAACCGCGTGACGCCCGCCGTATTCCGCTCGTTGGAGCGGACTGTGGACGACATGATGGACGAGACCGGACTGCCGCTGCTCGGCATGATCCCGGAGGACGAGAACGTCGTCCTCGCAGCCGCCCGGAACCGGCCGCTGATTCTCTACACGGACCGCCACGCCGCGGTCGGCTGTCTGCACATTGCACGCCGCCTGCGCGGGGAAAAAGTCCCGCTGCTGCTTATTCACTGAAAACGACACCCGTACCACTGCAAGAGGAGGTTTGGCTATGAACATCACCCTGATGGCACATAACAAGAAAAAAGAGCTGATGGTGCAGTTCTGCACCGCCTACAAGAGCGTTCTGGCCAAACACACGCTCTCCGCGACCGCCACAACCGGACGGCTGGTCGCAGAGGCGACAGGCCTTCCGATCACGCTGTTCCTGGCGCACAACCAGGGCGGCCATCAGCAGGTTGACGCCCGCATCGCCTACAACGAGATCGACATGGTGCTGATGTTTACCGATCCGAACAGCACCGACCGCGAGGACAACCAGTATACGCTGCGGACGCTTCTGCTCTGCGACGCCCACAACGTTCCGGTCGCCACGAATCTGGCGACAGCGGAGCTGCTGATTCTCGGCCTGCAGCGCGGCGACCTCGACTGGCGCGAGCTGATCCGAAAGAAGGGCTGAACGATGCGGCTGTATTCCCCGGAGACCGTGGACTTTCTCTGGAGGCTGCGGCTCAACAACAGCCGCGAATGGTTCCACGAGCACAAAGAGGATTTCGAACGCCTGATGAACGGGCCGACGAAGGATCTGGCCAACGCCCTGTTTGAGCACTTCCGGGAAGCCTATCCGAAGCACGACTGGAATCTGCACATCTCCCGCATCTACCGCGACGCCCGGCGCCTCTACGGCCGCGGACCGATGAATGACCACCTGTGGTTCACAATCTGGGCAGACCGGGAGGAGATGACGGCTCCGTCGTTTTACTTCAGCTTTACGCCGGAGTATTACGAGTACGGCATGGGCTGCTGGTCCTACGGCCACGTCGTGATGGACCGGTTTCGCGCCGATATCCGGCGGGATCCGGAGAAGGCAGAGAAGCTGGTCCGCAAATTCAGGCGCCAGAAGGAATTCACCCTCGGCGGACAGAAATACAAAAAGCACAAGGTAGAGACCACCCCCCTGCTGCAGGACTGGACGGACCGCAAATACCTGAGCTTCGACGTGCAGAAGGAGCAGGACGAGGTCTGCTATTCTGACCGGCTGTTTGATACGATCCGGGACGGGTTTGACCGCCTGATGCCGTATTACATGTACTTCCTGACTCTCCCTGAGCTGGAGGAATACATGCCGGCGCTCAATGAGGCGCCGCAGGAGACGAACTGATCCCGTCTTCCCGGAGTGAATCCTGCCCTATGGGCACACTGTATCCCCTGTTCCCTTTGCACCCATCCCCTCAGCGGCGCACAGAGTGCGCCAGGACGAGCAGGAAGACGACGGAAGATGGAGGACACCTCATCCACCGATTCGCGCTCCTCCTTCCCCTCAAGGCGAAGGCTTTGTGTGTGCACCTGCGGGTGCAGGACGGTTACCGTCCAATTTTCAATTGTCAATTCTCAATCTATCATAACAATTCGAGGTAACAACTATGTCGAAAATCACGCCCCGGACGCTCTCCGGGTTTATGGAGCTGCTGCCCGCGCCGCAGCAGCAGATGGAACAGTTTTTACAGATTCTGCGCGAGACCTATGAGCTCTACGGCTTTACGCCGCTGGACACGCCGCTGATCGAGTCCTCCGAGATCCTGCTTGCCAAAGGCGGCGGCGACACCGAAAAGCAGATCTACCGCTTCCAGAAGGGCGACGCCGATCTGGCGCTGCGCTTCGACCTGACCGTACCGCTGGCCAAGTACGTCGCTATGCACGCCGGCGAGCTCTGTTTCCCCTTCCGCCGCTACCAGATCGGCAAGGTCTACCGCGGCGAGCGCGCCCAGAGAGGCCGCTTCCGCGAGTTTTACCAGGCTGACATCGACATCATCGGCGATGGGAAGCTGGACATTGCGAACGAGGCGGAGATCCCCGCTGTCATTTATTCGACCTTTACGCGGCTCGGTCTGCAGCGCTTTGCGATCCGCGTCAACAACCGAAAGATCCTCAACGGATTCTATGCGATGCTCGGGCTGACCGAACAGGCGGGCGACGTGATGCGCACCGTGGACAAGCTGGACAAGGTCGGCGCGGACAACATCCGGACGATGCTGATCGAGGCTGTCGGATTGAATGCGGAGACCGCGGACGAGATCCTTCGCTTTATCTCGATCTCCGGCTCCAACAGCGAGGTCATGGAAAAGCTCAACGCCTACCGCGGCAGAAACGAGCTGTTCGATCTTGGCCTTGACGAGCTTGCGACCGTTGTGAAATACCTTGGCGCGTTCGGCGTGCCGGAGACGCATTTTGCCGTCGACCTGACGATCGCACGCGGCCTGGACTATTACACCGGCACCGTCTACGAGACGACGATGCTGGATCACCCGGAGATCGGCTCGATCTGCTCCGGCGGCCGGTACGACAATCTGGCTGAGTACTACACGGAGCGTCAACTTCCGGGCGTGGGCATCTCGATCGGCGTCACGCGGCTGTTCTACGTGCTGCAGGAGCAGGGCATGCTCAACTCGGATCTGCCGACGGCGCCTGCCGACGTGCTGATTCTGCCGATGACGGAGGATCTCACCGAGGCTGCCTCCGCCGCGACCTATCTGCGCGCGCAGGGCATTCGCACGCAGCTCTACACCGAGCCCCGCAAGATGAAGGGCAAGCTGGGCTACGCGGACAAGCTCCGCATCCCCTACGTAGCTTTCCTGGGCGAGGATGAGATCGCCGCCGGAAAGATCACGATTCGCAATATGGTCGACGGCGGTCAGGAGACCGTTTCGGTCAGCGATGCGGCAGAGCTGATCCAGTCCGGGCTGAAGGCGCACGCCGGCGGAAAGCTGATTCTCGGTTAAACCCGTACAATCCCATTTAAAGAGGTAAGAATATGACACAGAACAGAACGCATAACTGCGGAGAGCTGCGGCTTTCCGACGCGGGCAAGCAGGTCCGCATCGCCGGTTGGATGGAAAACGTCCGCACCGTCGGCTCCAATTTTGCCTTTGTGGTGGTCCGGGATTTCTACGGCACGACCCAGGTGGTCATTGAGACCGAGGAGATGATGGCCGTCGTCAAGTCCATCAACAAGGAGAGCACCATCGCCGTGGAGGGCATCGTGCGCGAGCGCGACTCCAAGAACACAAAGATCCCGACCGGCGAGATTGAGATCGTCCCCAGCAAGATCGAGGTCCTGGGCCGCTGCCGCTACAACGAGCTGCCATTTGAGATCAACCGCAGCCGTGAGGCCGACGAGACCGCCCGCCTCAAGTACCGCTATCTGGATCTGCGGAACCCCGCCGTCAAGGAAAACATCATCCTGCGCTGCAACGTCATCGCCGCTCTGCGCCAGGCAATGCTGGAGCGCGGCTTCCTGGAGATCACGACCCCCATTCTGACGGTCTCCTCCCCCGAGGGCGCGCGCGACTATCTGGTCCCCGCCCGGAAGCATCCCGGAAAGTTCTACGCTCTGCCCCAGGCGCCTCAACAGTTCAAGCAGCTGCTGATGACGGCCGGCTTTGACCGCTATTTCCAGATCGCCCCCTGCTTCCGCGACGAGGACGCCCGCGGCGACCGCAGCCCCGGCGAGTTCTATCAGTTGGATATGGAAATGGCCTTCGCCACTCAGGAGGACGTGTTCGCCGTTCTGGAAGAGGTTCTGCCTCCCATCTTTGCCAAGTACGGCAAGTACAACATTGCCAGCAAGCCTCCCTTCAAGCGCATCCCCTATCTGGAGGCCCTGGAGACCTACGGCAGCGACAAGCCCGACTTGCGCATCGACCTGACCGCGAAGAACGTCACCGCCCTCTTTGAGAACACCGAGTTCGCCCCCTTCCAGGGCAAGACCGTCCGGGCTGTTCCCATCTCCGACTGCGCGCTGACCCGCAAGCAGATCGAAAAGCTGCTCTCCGACTGTGAGGTCCAGAGCGGCAGCAAGGGCTACTGGTTCAAGACCGACGAGAGCGGCGCCATCGCCGGCGGCGTGGCGAAGTTTCTGGACGCCGAAAAGGCCACGGCCCTGCTGGAGTTGAAGCCCAACACCCTGGTGGTCCTGGCCACCGAGACCAAAAATATCGGCGTCATCATCAAGACCTTCGGCGCGGCCTGCCCCGGCCACTTCGACAAGGAACGCTATGAGTTCTGCTGGATCGTGGACTTCCCCATGTACGAGATCGGCGAGGAGTCCGGCGAGCTGGAATTCTGCCACAACCCCTTCTCCATGCCCGAGGGCGGCCTGGAGACCCTGCTGAAAGCCGAACGCGGCGAGATCGACCCGCTGAGCATCCTGGCCCAGCAGTACGACATCGTCTGCAACGGCGTGGAGCTCTCCTCCGGCGCGGTGCGGAATCACGACCCCGAGATCATGATCAAGGCCTTTGAGTTCGTCCGTCTGGGCGAAGAGGACGTGAAGGCCAAGTTCCCGGCCATGTACAATGCCTTCTGCTACGGCGCGCCTCCCCATGCGGGCGTTGCCCCCGGCGTGGACCGTATGGTGATGCTGCTGGCGGGCGTGGACACCATCCGCGAGGTCATCCCCTTCCCCATGAACAAAAACGCCCAGGACGTCATGATGGACGCCCCCGGCGCCGTCACCCAGAAGCAGCTGGACGAGCTGCATATCGCGATCGTTTCCGACGGGGAATAATCTGATTTTTGAACTCTCATAAAGAGGAGGATTCTTATGCTGGAAAAAATCATTCCCGGCCTGCTCTTCTTCATGCCTGCTCTTGCAATCGGCTGCTGGATCACCTGGGCAGTCAAGCGTTCGCAGATCAACAACGTTCCGCAGTCCTGGATGCGGCAGGCAAGAATCGACAGCGCGAGAAGGCGCTTCATTGCGGCGATCGTTTTTACGGTCATCGCCGTTGTGGTTCTGATCGTCTTCCTTCCCGGTGCGATCCGGGACAGCAAGGAAGCGGCCGCGGCCGCCAATGCCGCGGCGGAGTCCATGATCGAAGCTTCGCAGGCAGCCGCAACCTGAGAGGTTTTGCTCGCGGTCGGTTTTTATAGCGTTTATACGCGCAGCCAAAAAAACAGAAAAGCACGGCGTCGGAGCTCCGGCGCCGTGCTTCTTTGATTATTGGATGATTAGCAGAGGGTCGCGTAGATGACGGCCTTGATCGTGTGCATACGGTTCTCGGCTTCGTCGAAGACCTTGGACTGCTTGGACTCGAAGACCTCGTCGGTGACTTCCATCTCGTTGATGCCGAACTTCTTGGCGATGTCGGCGCCGATGGTGGTCTTGGTGTCGTGGAAGGAGGGCAGGCAGTGCATGAAGATGGCGGTGGGCTTGGCGTTGGCCATCAGTTCCTTGTTGACCTGGTAGTCCTTCAGAAGAGCAATGCGCTTGGCCCAGATCTCGTCGGGCTCGCCCATGGAGACCCAGATATCGGTGTAGATGACGTCGGCGCCGGTGGTGCCTTCCTTGACGTCGTCGGTCATGCGGATGGTGCAGCCGTTCTCGGCGGCGATCTTCTTGCACTCTTCAACGAGGCTCTGCTCCGGCCACAGTTCCTTGGGGCCGCAGGCGGTGAAGTTCATGCCCAGCTTGGCGGAGACGACCATCAGCGAGTTGGCCACATTGTTGCGGGCGTCGCCCATGAAGGTGAAGTTCTTGCCCTTGACGGTGCCGAGGTTCTCTTCGATGGTCAGAACGTCAGCCAGCATCTGGGTGGGATGGAACTGCGTGGTCAGGCCGTTCCACACGGGAACGCCGGCGTACTTGGCCAGTTCGTCCACGAGGGACTGGTCAAAGCCGCGGTATTCGATGCCGTCATACATTCTGCCCAGAACGCGAGCAGTGTCGGCAATGGATTCCTTCTTGCCCATCTGGGAGCTGCCCGGATCGAGGTAGGTCACGCCGCAGCCGAGGTCCATGCCAGCCACTTCAAAGGAGCAGCGGGTACGGGTAGAGGTCTTCTCAAACAGCAGAACAATGTTCTTGCCTTCGAGATAGCGGTGGGGAACGCCGTTGCGCTTCATGCGCTTGAATTCGACGGCCAGGTCCAGCAGGTAGCGGATTTCGGCGGGGGTGTAGTCCAACAGCTTCAGGAAATTGCGTCCTCTGAGATTGACAGGCATGGTAGTGTTCTCCTTTTATTGTGATGATGATAAGAGAGGATATGCTGAACAGCCCAAGGGCTGACAGACGACGGGATGGTAAGAGGATAGGGTGCGGAGAAGCAGGAATCTGTGGACGGGAGCAAGGCTGGCGCGATTTCTCGTTCCCGATTCCCGATTGCCGATTCCCTTGCCGATGCGTTGGCACGGCGGCATGAGTTCAGGCCGCCCTACGGCGATGGCGATTAGAGGGGCGCGCGGTTCAGCGGCATTGACATGCAGCGGGGGCCGCCGCGGCCTCTGGAAAGCTCACCGGAGGGGATCTCCAGAACCTCGATGCCGAGGTCGCGGAAGATCTTGTTCGTGACCGTGTTGCGGTTGTAGGTGACGACCTTGCCCGGCGCCACGCAGAGCGTATTGGAGCCGTCGTTCCACTGCTCACGCTCGGATGCGACCGGGTCGCCGCCGCCGCACAGTATCATCTGGATCCGGTCCAGATGCAGCTTCTCGGCCAGAACCTTCTCAAGGCTGCCCTTCTCGCGGATCTTGAGGCCGCCCTTTGCTGCGGGCGTCAGCTCAAAGACGCGGAGCGTCGGAAGCATGCCGGGGAAGACGACAAACTTGTCGCGGTCGACCTGCGTCAGGACAGTGTCCAGGTGCATGGTCGCGCGCTTGGCGGGAATCACGACGGCAAGCACCGTGCGAACGGTGGCCGTTTCATCGGCAAAGATGTTCCGCGCGAGGTTCTCCACCGCCTCGGGCATGGTGCGCTGGGAAATGCCGACCGCGATCGTATCGGCGGAGATATTCAGCACGTCGCCGCCTTCCAGGGAATAGTGCTCGGTGCCCTTGGCATACAGGTGTGTCTTGCCGCCGAACTCGGGGTGATGGGCAAAGATGTAACGGGCGAAGAGCGTCTCCTGGCAGCGGGTCGGGTAGTGCATCCGGTTGATGGCAACGCCCTCGCCGATGGACTCAAAGGGGTCGCGGGTGAAGTAGAGGTTCGGCATCGGCTCCAGCACGAAATTGTGCTCGATCCCGAGCATCTCGGAGAGCTTGTACTTCGGCTTTGCGCCGAGCTCCCGGAAGGATACGCCGGACATGGCCTTGAGAATGAGGTCCTTGTCGTCGGAAACCGTCATCAGGTACTGATATAAGGCGGCGCGGTAGTCGGCATAGGGGGAGAACTCCACAAGCTCCGTCAGGAATTCCTCGCGCAGGCCGGGGTTCGCTTTCAGGGTCTCGGCAGCGAGATCCTCCAGATAAACGACCTCTGCACCGATCCCGCGCAGCGTCTCGGCAAAGTTGTCGTGCTCCTTCTGCGCCTGGGGGAGATAAGGAATATCGTCAAAGAGCAGACGTTCCAGCGTGCCGGGCGTCAGATGCTCCAGCTCCCTGCCGGGGCGGTGCAGCATGACCCGTTTCAGAGGCGCAATCTCGCTCTTTACATAGATGGACATAGAAAATTCTCCTTTTCCGGTACCGCCGGAAGCCGACTTGGCGTTTGACGGTGAAATCTGATATTTTTTCGTGAATTTCCGCATAACATTATACCGGACGGGCCAGAGTTTGTCAACACGATTTTGCTGGCATTGCAGGGAAAAAGCCGGAAGCCGGCGCTTGGCGCACCGGTTTCCGGCTTTCGTTCTGTTCCGTTTTAACGGTTCAACTCCGCAGATCCGCTCTGCTCGATGATGACGTCCGCTGCGGTATCCATGGGCTCGGTGTCGATCTCGTCGGCCTGGCCGTTGTCCATCTGCTGGGCGACCTTCGCGTCGATGGGCAGGCGGGCAAGGATCGCGAGATTGTACTCCTTCGCCATCTCCTCGACGTGGCTCTTGCCGAAGACGTTGATCTTGCGGCCGCAGTCCGGGCAGACAAGCCAGGAATAATTCTCGACAATGCCAACGATCGGCAGCTTCATCATTTCAGCCATGCGGACAGCCTTGGCGACTACCATGGAGACAAGGTCCTGCGGGCTGGTGACAAGAATGATGCCGTCGATCGGCAGGCTTTGGAAAACCGTCAGGGGCACGTCACCGGTTCCGGGAGGCATATCGACAAACATATAGTCGACGTCTTCCCAGAGAACGTCGGTCCAGAACTGCTTGACCGCGCCGGCAAGGATCGGGCCGCGCCAGATCACGGGATCGGTCTCGTTCTCAAGCAGCAGGTTGACAGACATGACCTGAATGCCGCTCTCCGTGCGGGCGGGCAGCAGGCCGACCTCGTCCACAGCGTCTGCGTGATCGAGATGGAAGGCCTTCGGGATCGACGGACCGGTAATGTCGGCGTCCAGGATCGCCGTCTGATAGCCCTTCTTCTGCATGGCGACTGCCAGCATGGAAGTGACGGTGGATTTGCCGACGCCGCCCTTGCCGGAGACGACCGCGTAAACCTTTTTGACCTTTGCGCCCGGATTCAGCTGGGCGATCAGGCTTTCCTGTTCACGGGACGAGCAGTTTGCGCTGCACGAGGCGCAGTCATGATTGCAGGATTCACTCATTGGTATTTCTCCTTTGGTATATGATATTTTATTTGATCACGAGAAAATAGAAGAGGACGATGGCGCCGAGGACAATGCGGTACCAGCCGAAGATCTTGAAATCGTGGGTCTTCACGTAATTCATCAGGAACTTGATCGCAGCGAGAGAGACGGCAAACGCCACCGCCATTCCGACCAGCAGAAGTCCGAGCTCCGCAGAGGTGAAGTGCAGGCCGAACTTGAGCAGCTTGACGAGGCTGTAGCCGAACATTGCCGGGACAGCCAGGAAAAACGTGAATTCCGCCGATGCGACGCGGGAGACGCCGAGCGCCAGGCCGCCAAGAATCGTGGAGCCGGAGCGCGAGGTTCCGGGGATCAGGGACAGGACCTGGAACAGGCCGATCCCGAAGGCGACGTGCCAGGGAAGCTCGGCAACCGTCTGATACTTTGGCTTCCGCTTCTTGTTCCACGTTTCGAGAAACAGGAAGGCGACGCCATAGACGATCAGAGCTGCTGCGATCACCACGGGCTTGTGGAGCCGCGCTTCGATCAGATCGTCCAGCGTCAGAGCGGCGATCGCGCCGGGGATGCAGGCGAGGATCACCTTGCCCCACATGATCATGACGTCCGTTTTGAGAATGGACTTCCCGGCGGGGCTGTGCTTCGAGCGTTGGAACGGCCAGAGCCGGTTCCAGAACAGCACAACGACGGCAAGGATCGCGCCGAGCTGGATGACGATGAAAAACAGCTCCTTGAAGGACGCCGAGGCGTTCAGGTGCAGAAATTCATCCACGAGCAGCATGTGGCCGGTGCTCGACACCGGGAGCCACTCTGTGATGCCTTCGATGATGCCCAGAAAGAGGACCTTCAGAACGGAGATCATCCGCAAGCCTCCTTATTTTTGATCCTGCAAAGCAGGAAGATCTCCATCCGCTTCGCAGATTCCACAGTCTGTTTACGCGTTGGCAGACAGACGTTTCGCCATATAGTCGTGCGCAGCGGTCTCGATCGCGTCGTCCAGCGGCGCGAGGTCCGCGCTGCCATATTTCCGGCTCAGAGCCGTTTTCAGGATATGGTCCGCAAGGACAGGGTTTTTCGGCAGCAGGCAGCCGTGGGAATAGGTGCAGAACACATTGTTGTAGCGCGCGCCCTCCATGCCGTCCTTGCCGTTGTTGCCGTAGCCGGAGAGCACCTTGCCGATAGGCCTGACGCCGGAGCCCAGGAAGGTCGCGCCGGAATGGTTTTCAAAGCCGACGACGGTCTGTCCGCCGAGTTCTTCACAGGTGAACATATAATTCCCGATCATTCGCTGCTTTTCGCCGATCGTGTAGAGGTCGAGCGCTCCGGTGAAGTCGCACTGCTGGCCGTCCCAGGTCTTATAATAGGCGCCGAGCATCTGATAGCCGCCGCAGATCGCCAGGAAGGTTTTTCCGTCGGCGATCGCCGCCTTGATCTCAGCGGTCTTCTCGCCCTTGAGGTCCTCAAGCAGGACCTCCTGCTCAAAGTCCTGGCCGCCTCCGATGAAAAACAGGTCATAGTCGGACGCGCGGAGCTTCTGGCCGATGGAGACCTCGCTGACTATGACCGTATGGCCGCGCCATTCCAGACGTTTGCGCATACAGGCAATGTTGCCGCGGTCGCCGTAGAGGTTCAGAACGTCGGGAAACAGGTGACAAATCTTCAGTTCCATTCTGTCCTCCTATTTCTCCCAGTAGTTCTTGAAGCCGTAGTTTTTGCTAATCGTGCCGCGCAGGTCGAGCATTGCCGTGTAGGTCGGCATGATGAAAACGGGCTTATCCTGGGCAAGGCAGGCTTCGCAGAGCCTGGAATAGTCCTTGATGACGCGGAGCTTTTCCGCGGGAACGCCGGCATACTTGAAGCGCGTCGCCATGTCGTCGGCGCGAATGCCGGAGACGATGACGCCGGAGAGCTTGTCGCCCATTTCCACCAGGCGCTCAAAATCGACATCCCAGATCCAGCTGATGTCCTTGCCGTCGAAGGCGCGGTCATTGAGACAGGCCACGAAGAGGAAGGGTTCGGCTGCGTCGGTCAGGAAGTTCAGAACCTGGTTGCAGCCGGCGGGGTTCTTGATCAGGATCATGCGCAGGCTGTGGCCGCGGATGTCAAACTTCTCCATGCGCCCGAAGCCGCAGTCGAACTGCGAGAGGGCGGAATTGACCGTGTCGGGGTCCAGACCCATGGCCTTGCCGGCCGCCATGGCGGAGACCGCGTTGTAGATGTTGTAGCCGCCGGGAAGGGCAATGTTGGTCTCAAACTGCCGGCTGTCCATGGAGATCACGACCTCGGAGTGCTCGGCGTCGGAGTTCTTCACGTCTTCCACCGCGATCTGCGGCTTCGGTCTGGCATAGCCGCAGTGCGGGCAGCGATAGCCGCCGAGGTGGCCGTAGGTCACATAGTCGTAGACGTACTCGCTCTTGCACTTGATGCAGTAGGGAGCGTCGGAGACCTCTTCCACGCGGGACTTGTAGATGGGCACGTTGACGCCGTAGAACAGGATCTCATTCGGCAGCTCCTCCGCGAGAGAGGCGGAGAGGGAATCATCCGCGTTCAGACAGACGACGGCGTTTTTGCAGCCCTGCAGACCGATGCGGATGTTGTTCAGCGTGTGCGTGACCTCGCCGTAGCGGTCGAGCTGATCGCGGAAGACATTCGTGACAACGACAGCCTTCGGGTTGACGAGCTTGCCGACCTGCTTGAAGGCGGCTTCGTCGGATTCGATGACCGCATGGGTGTACTTGCACTTTCCGGTCGCCGTGGAGTGGACGGCGAACTCCGCCGTGATGCCGCTAATCAGGTTTGCGCCGGTTTTGTTGGCAAAATAGGAGATTCCGGAATCGATGAAGGCCTGTTCGATCATGCGGGAGGTCGTCGTCTTTCCGTTGGTACCGGTCACGATCACCGCCGTGACGGTCTTTGCCAATTCGCCGAGCAGATCAGGGCAGATTTTCATAGCCAGCCGGCCCGGGAAGTCAGTGCCTCCGCGGCCGAGCAGGCGAATGGCCGTTCGCGCCAGTTTGCAGGCAAGGACGGCAAAAAAGACTCTAATTTTTCTCATACTGGTTGAGTATAACACATCGGCTGTAATTTTACAACAAAAATCGCCGAAGTTCTTGAGAAAAAGCAGAGAAACTGTTATAATATCGCCGCGGGGGTCTCATGCTTCGCATGCGCCGCGATTCTGATTCTGACCTTTGGAGGATACCGAGATGCGCTTTCTTTCCTGGAACGTCAACGGGCTGCGAGCCTGTATGGACAAGGGCTTTCTGGACGTGTTTCAAGCCATGGACGCAGACTTCTTCAGCCTTCAGGAGACCAAAATGCAGCCCCATCAGCTCACGCTCGATCTGCCCGGCTATGAGCAATTCTGGTATTCCGCCGAGAAAAAGGGATATTCCGGGACTGCGGTCTTTACAAAGCACAAGCCGCTCTCCGTGGCCTACGGCGTGGGCGTGGAGGAGCTCGACCACGAAGGACGGCTCATCACGCTGGAATACCCGGATTTTTATTATCTGACCTGCTATACGCCGAACGCCCAGGACGGGCTCAAACGAATCGGCTTCCGGATGCAGTGGGAGGACGCGCTGCGCGCATACATGAAGAAGCTTGACGCCGTCAAGCCCGTCATCTACTGCGGCGATCTCAACGTCGCGCATGAGGAGATCGACCTGAAAAATCCGAAAGCCAACCGCGGCAACGCCGGCTTCTCCGACGAAGAGCGCGGCAAATTCTCAGAGCTGCTTGCTGCCGGGTTTACGGATACCTGGCGCTATCAGCATCCGGACACTGCGGAATACTCCTGGTGGAGCTACCGCTTCCACGCCCGGGAGAAGAACGTCGGCTGGCGCATTGACTATTTTGTGGTCTCCGACCGACTGCGCGACCGGATTTCAGACACGCGCATCCATCAGGAGATTTTCGGCTCCGACCACTGCCCGGTCGAGCTTCAGCTCGACTGATCGGGCGATTCCGCATCTTCCTGCTCCGCTTCCGGTGCCGGGAGGAGCGGCAGGCCGTTTCGGAGCTCCAATACCAGGTAATTCCGATCGGCGAGGCGCCTCGGCTCCATGACGGAGGCATACTCGGCGAGCGGAACGGGTTCCGGCTCCGCCGGAACGGCAAGCAGGGTGCAGTCCGCAGTGTCGCCCGGGCAGATCATTGCGTCCGCGATTTCCTGCCCGTCCACGCTGCCGCGCCAGGGGCGGAAGCCCTCCGCCTCCCGCCCGAGCAGCCAATGCTCCGGCAGGTGCGGACAGGCATGACGCGAAAGCCTCCGGTGCAGGACAAGCCCGCCGTCTCCCGGCACGGGCACGCCGAAGGGCTCAGAGCGGAAACGGTCTGCGCCGTAAATTCGAAGGATCCCGCTCCCCCGGGGCTCGCACTGCGCGTCGAGCTTCCAGTAGAGGCCGTCCTGTTCGGCGCGGATCTGCCCGGCAGGCTTTCCCTGATACCAGATGGTTTCATCCATATAAAACACGCTCCCTTCCGCACCATTCTATGCGGAAGGGAGCTGTGTTATGCTGGCGCAGCTTTGGGAGGGCAATCGTAGCGGCGCATGACCGGAAGCGTTCCGTCCCGGCCCCTCATCCACCGCCTTCGGCTGTCCCCCTTCTCCCCACTGCAGGTGGGGGGAAGGCTTTTACGGGGGACGGGGAAAGGTTTTTTCAGGAGGCAGGGATGGCATGGGGCGCTATTTCAGGCCGAAGCTGACCTCCAGCGCCTGATCCACCTTGCTCATCTGTTCATCGTTCAAACGGCCCATGTGCTCGCGCAGGCGGCGTTTGTCAAGCGTTCGGACCTGCTCAAGCAGAATCACAGAGGCCTTTGCAAGACCGGTCTCCGGACCGGTGACTGTAATGTGGGTCGGAAGCCGCGCCTTTCCAAGCTGGCTCGTGATTGCAGCTGCAATCACCGTCGGCGAATGGCGGTTTCCGGTATCATTCTGTACGATCAGCACCGGGCGGGTCCCTCCCTGCTCGCTGCCTACCACCGGACTCAGGTCCGCGTAAAAGATATCCCCGCGTTTGACGCTCTCATCCATGCAAACTCACACTCCGCGTAAATCTATCCCTATTCTTCCACAGTCAGGGCGGATTTATACTTCCGTGTCAGTCTATGCGCGAGGGTCGAAAACTGTCAGACAATATACTGGAGAATATCCAGGCGCTGGTCTCCGTCCAGGTAGATGCGCGGGATGCGCTTGTTGATGTCGCAGAGGATCTCATAGGTGATCGTGTTCATCTTCTCGGCCATCTCGCTGAGCGGCGCCTCTACCCCGGCTTCCGAACCGAACACGGTGACCTCGTCGCCGACCTCCGCCTCCGGCACGTCCGTGATGTCCGCCATGCACATATCCATGCAGATCCTGCCGACGACCGGGATCCGCCTGCCATGCAGCAGGAAGCTGATGTTGTTGGAAAGACTGCGGGAGAGGCCGTCGGCGTAGCCAATCGAAAGGACGGCGATCGTGCGCTCCGATGGCGTGCGGTAGGTTCTGCCGTAGCTGATCGGGACCTCCGCCTTGAAGGGCCGGATCTGCGAGATCGTCGTCTTCAGGCTCATCAGAGGACGCAGGTCAAACCTTCCCTCGAGCTCCGGGCTCGGGCTGAGACCGTAGGTGGCGATTCCGGGACGGATCATGTCCAGGGCGTACTCCGGGTGCAGAAGCGTAGCCGCGGAGTTGCAGCAATGGCGCAGCTTGAAACAAATGCCCATGGCCTCCAGCGTGGAGATCATTGCGGTAAAGCGGCGGAACTGCGTTTCCGTGAAGGCCTCGTCGCCCGGATCGAAGGAGTCCGCCGAGGGGAAGTGCGTGAACACGCCCTCGAGATTGAGCTGATTCAGGCAGGAAACCTCCCGCAGCTCGTCGATGGTCTGTTCGTCGTCATAGGCAAAGAAGCCGAGACGGGACATGCCGGTATCGAGCTTCAGATGCGCCTTGAGCCGCTTTCCGGTGCCGCGCAAGGCGTCATGGAGCTGACGAGCATATTCCAGAGAGTGGATCTCCTGGCGGATGCCCATATCGACCAGATCTTCGGCGTAGAACGGCGGCGTATAGCCCAGGATCAGGATGGGCAGACGGATCCCGCCGCGGCGCAGCTGGACCGCCTCCTCCATATTGGAAACGGCAAGATAGTCCGCGCCCAGCTCGGACAGCCTGCGGCTGATCGGCAGCGCGCCGTGACCGTAAGCGTCCGCCTTGACAACGCCGAGAAAGCGGCAGTCCGACGGAACCATAGCGCGCAGCAGTTGATAGTTATGAGCCAGATTGTCCAGAGACACGTCCGCCCAGGTTCGTCTCAGCAGCTTCATTGTTTCCTCCCGTAAATTGAAAATCGCTCAGGTCCCCGCGGCACAGGACCTCGCCGTTCAGGGCAAGCTCCACGCGCAGCGGCACGCCGCCGGCAGAGGACCAGGTATAGACCTTCAGCGTATCGTCTCCGTAGCCCAGCTCATAGACGGTGCATTCTTCTGCGCCGTCCTTGCCGGATGAGGCGATATAGCCGCCTGCCCAGGCGTTGACAAGGGTCGACGGCACAGCCAGCGGGGCGAGCCGGGCGTCAGGGTTTACCCCGAAGCTCAGAACAGTCCCCTCACAGATGAGCTCGCCGGTTTTCCCGTCCGTGCGGGCGGAGATCCCGGAAATGGATTCCGGCGCCGAGACGGTCGCCTCGGTCGTTCCGTCTGTCTGACAGGTGCAGGCGAGGGAAAAGTCATAGACCCGGTCGTCGAACTCCTCCGTCGCATGAAGAGAAAACGTGCATGCGCCGGCTTTGAGCAGGTTCGTTCGAAATTCCATCGGCGCCTGGATCGTTTTTTCTTTGCTGCTGCAGGCGCACAGCAGACAAAGCAGCATCGGCAGTACGGCAAGCGTCATTCGCCGCACCGGGGTCACTTCCTATTTTAAGAATATGGGCAGGTTGGCAATCATGTCCGTCGGCGTCATGCCGTATTCGCCGAGGCTTTCCGCACAGAAATCCCCCACCGCGCCGTGGAGCCACGCGCCGGCTGCCGCTGCGTGCACAGGGCTCAGGCCCTGACCGAGCAGCGAGAGAATGACTCCGGCAAGCACGTCGCCGCTGCCGCCGGTGGCCATGCCCGGGTTTCCGGTCGGATTCATCCAGACCTCGCCCGCGCCAACCGTCAGCGTCCGGTGGCCCTTAAGCAAAACGGTTGCATGCCAGGTTTCCGACAGCGCCTTTGCGCTCGCATAGCGACCTTCCGGTGCCAGATTCCCCCCCAGGCGGAGGAACTCTCCGTCGTGAGGCGTCAGGATGACCGGACAGCCTGCCTGTCCCAGAACATCTATATGTCCTTCGAGGCAGTTTATGCCGTCGGCGTCCAGGATCACAGGACATCTGGCATGGGTCAGGATGGCCGAAACGACGTCCAGAATGGCCTCGCTCCTGCCCAGGCCGGGGCCGACCAGGCAGGCGTCACAGTTCTCGAGGCGGCGGACGATCTCCGGGATCGCACGGGTGTTGAGCTTTCCGCCTTCATCGCAGGCAAGCGGAAAAACCATCGGCTCATCCAGCTTCTGGGCTACGATCGGATAGACGGCCTCAGGCACGCCGACAAAGATCAGGCCGGCGCCGGTGCGCAGAGCGGCTTCCGCCGCGAGGCAGGGCGCGCCGGTAAAGCCCACGCTGCCCGCGAGGATCAGCACGCGTCCGAAATTGCCCTTGTGGGCGTTGCGGTCCCGCTGCGGCAGCAGGGCGTCGACCGTTTTGGCGTCCATGATGCGTACGCCGTCATGATGGAGCTGCTGCATCCGCACCAACGCGGCTTTCATATTGGAAGGCATAGGGACTTCTCCTTTCTGACTGGGAGCGTCGGAGAGGGACGGGCGATCAAAGGACCGGCCGCTCCAGAAGAGAAACCGTTTTTTCATCTGCATTCAGGCAAATCCTGCAGCCGATGGGAAGGGTCAGCATCGGATGGGTGTGGCAGCAGTCAAAGTCCGCCAGGATCGGAATGTCCCGGTCGCCGAGCACCTCGGAGAGGATCTCATAGGGCTTGCGGCCGGTGCCGTTGTCGTCGAACTTCTCATGCTTGCCGAGAATAATTCCGCCAACGCGGTCAAACACGCCGGCCAGCTTCAGCAGGGAGAAACTGCGCTCGATCGTCATGGCGTCCTTCAGGGTGTCCTCAATCAGAAGAATGTCCCCGTTCTCGATGGCAGGCATATAGGGCGTTCCGAAAAAGCCCTCCATCGTGTTCAGATTGCCGCCGATCAGTCTGCCGGACGCGCAGCCGGGCCGAACCGTGATCCATTCGTTCGGATTGCAGACCTTCGCGCGGTCCTGCGTTGCCCAGTTCAGGAATTCGTCTGTCCATCCTTCCGGCTGGGGATAGGTATAGGGAAGCGTGTATTCCCCGGAGAGGACCTCCCGGAAGCTGCTATAGGTCACGTCCACAAGCGGAGGAAGCTCGCCAAACGAGGCAGCCAGCGCCGGGCCGTAGAATGTGACCAGGCCGGTCTTCGCATAAATGGCAAGCAGCAGAGCCGTCGTGTCGGAATAGCCGACGACGATCTTCGGGTGGGTTTTCAGATAGTCGTAGTCAATGTACGGCAGGATCGAATTGGTGTTGTTGCCGCCGATCGAGGCCATCAGAATGTCTATGGAATCGTCGCGGAGCAGTCGGTTGAACTCGTCTGCACGCGCCAGGATCGTTCCGGACCGATAGAAGTCCCGCTCCCGGTACAGGCTGCCGTTGACAACGCGGAAGCCCCTGGCGGTCAGATAGGCAGCGCCGCGCTCGTAACGCGCAGGGACCGTGGCGGAAATCGGAGAAGACGAGGAAAAAACGCCGATGGTTTCATGGCCGGTGATGGGTTTCGGTTTCATGATGGCCTCCTTGGTGGTTCCTTCAAAGGGGGAATCGGATTGCAGCTTTCGTGAGATGGATTCGTGCCTGCGTGGAAATCGCAGTGGTCTGACCCGGCTCCTCATCCACCGCAAGCGGACCCCCTTCTCCCCGTCTCGCGGGGGACGGGGAGAAGGCTTTACGAGGGGATGCGGACTTTGCGCAGGCTGCAAACAGCATCAATCCGGGACGAGCTCGCCGTGGATGTGGACACGGGATTCGTCCGGGCACATGGCGTCGAAGGACTTGCCGCGGGTCTCGCCGCAGTCGAGATCCGCGCCGTTTTGCAGGGCGAACACATAGGGATAGATGCAGTTCCAGAGCTCATGACACAGCGGCGGGCAAAGATCCTCCACAAGGAAGATCTGGCCGGCTTGAAAATAGCCGCAGCGGCAGGCGCTCTGTGTGATCGTCAGTTTGACTCTCGACATGGTGATTCCTCCAGAACGGACGGCGGGGAGTGAATGGTTCCGCAATCGGCGCAGAGCGACTGGCGCACAGGTGTGCGCCACTACGGGGTGAAGCGGTTGGCGTAGCCGCAGCGCTGACAGAGCGGCTCCACGGCTTCCGCGCGGCGGAAGCCGGCGATCATGGCCTGTGTGCGCGGGCGGTCCAGTATCGTCTGCAGGTCCTCCTGCAGGAGGTTTCCAAGGGAAATACCGCCCTCGTGATCCAGGCAGCACGGGACGACCGTGCCGTCGCAGAGGACGCCGATCTGATCGCGCAGGCCATAGCAGAAGTGGTGCGGACGGACGTCGGTCTCGTGCAGGTCCGGCCAGCGGAAGGTCTCGCCCCAGTTCAGAAAGACACCGGGAGCAAGCCGCTCTCCCCCGCGGACGGGCGTCCAGGGGCGCGGGAAGATCTTGGACAGAAGAGACAGGATCTTGTCGTTCTCTGTGTTGCGCCCGGTGGTATCGTCGCCATCGAGATTCCAGAGGCGGAAGTTGATCAAAATGCCCTGGGACGAGGCTTTCACCGCGAACGCAGCGCACTGGTTGACATAATCCTCAAGCACTCCGACTGCGTTCGCCTCGAAGGACTGCAGGGAGAGGTTGACCTTGTGCAGGGCAGGGGCGGAGAGCAGGATCTCTTCTTCCTGCCGCAGGAGCGTCGCGTTGGTCGTCAGAATGACGCGGAAACCGTGCTCCCCCGCCCGATGCAGATAGCGCGCCAGGTGCGGGTGCAGCAGCGGCTCGCCCATCAGATGAAAATACAGGTATTCGGTCCAGCCGGAGAGGCGGGCGAGGATCGTATCAAAGTCCTCGGGCTGCATAAACGCCGGCGCGCGCCGTGTCTTCGGGCAGAAAGAGCAGCTGCGATTGCAGACGTTCGTGATCTCCACGTATGCTTTGGCAAAGCGCACGGCGCCTCCCCCTTCCCATCTGTTTCCTAATGTTAAATTTTACCATAGTCCGGATGGGCTTGCAAGTCCTTTCGGGAGATTTCAGGGTCATCTTTGCGGGATTCCGCATTTCCCCAAAAAAATACTTTACAAGCAAAGGCTTTTTCTATATAATATTTGAAATGATTTTTCGAATTGGAGTAATGATCATGGCAATGATTGCGTTTGAAGAGTACAGAGTCAAGCTGAACGACCTTGCGCCGAAGCTGGACGAGCTGTACGCCTCGCTGAACATCGATGGCGCAAAGAACGAGCTGGAGCGTCTGCATGCGATGGCCGAAGCCCCCGGGTTTTGGGATGATCCCGAGAAGTCTCAGAAGATCATGGTGCAGACCAAGCAGCTGGAAGGTAAATGCACCCGCTTCGCCCAGATGCAGAGCCAGCGCGAGGATCTGCTGACTCTCTGCGAAATGGCGCTCGAGGAAGAGGACGACTCGATGCTCGACGAGCTGAAGGAAGGTTACGACACCCTCGAAAAGCAGATGGAAGAAGCGCGGCTCGAGACGCTCCTGACCGGCGCATATGACAGCAACAACGCTCTGATGAGCTTCCACGCCGGCGCAGGCGGAACGGAGGCCCAGGACTGGTGCCAGATGCTCTACCGGATGTACACCCGCTGGGCAGAGCAGCACGGCTTCACCTACAAGATCCTGAACTATGTGGACGGCGACGAAGCTGGCCTCAAGTCCGCCGACATCGAGGTGGTTGGCCCGAACGCCTACGGCTTCCTCAAGAGCGAGCACGGCGTACACCGCCTCGTCCGCATCTCCCCTTTCGACGCCAACGCAAGAAGGCACACCTCCTTTTCGGCTGTCGAGGTCATTCCGGAGATCACAGACGACGTGGACGTGGAGATCCGGCCGGAAGACATCGAAATGCAGGTTTACCGCTCCTCCGGCGCTGGCGGCCAGCACATCAACAAGACCTCCTCCGCCGTCCGCCTGATCCACAAACCGACCGGCATTGTGGTTGCCTGTCAGGAGGAACGCTCCCAGTTCCAGAACCGCGAGACCTGTATGCGCATGCTGCGCTCCAAGCTCGTCGAGATCAAGGAGCGCGAGCACTTTGAGAAAATCTCCGACATCAAGGGCGTTCAGCAGAAGATCGAATGGGGTTCCCAGATCCGCAACTACGTCTTCATGCCCTATACCCTGGCCAAGGATGCGCGAACCGGCTATGAAAACACCAACATCAACGCGGTGATGGACGGGGATCTTGACGGCTTTATCAACGCCTATCTGACCTGTGCCGCCACCGGAAACTGGCCCGGAAAAAATTAAAAAAACACTTGCAATCTCCGCTTGATTGTGCTATGATACACAATGCTATGTTGAGAAAATTCCGGCTGCCGTGTGCCGAGAACTACGGCATTTTGGGAGGATACCATGGAAGCTGCTAAACTGATTGTGATTATTCTTGACCTGATTGCAGCAGTCGTGCTGACTGCGGTCATTATTCTTCAGTCCGGCAAGTCCGCCGGCCTGTCCGGCGCGATCGCCGGTTCTTCCGACTCCTTCATGGCGAAGGGCGGAACCAAGACTTTTGACGCGAAGCTCGCAAAGTTCACCAAGTGGATCGGCCTGGCGTTCGTCGTTCTGAGTCTGGTTGCCGTGATTCTGATCAGCGCTGCCGCAAGCGCTCCTGCGAAGGCTCAGACGACCGCTACCGAGCCCACGACGCAGGCAACTGAGGAACCCACGACTGCGACGGAAGAGCCCACGACCGAGACCGAGGAAGCCACGACCGAGACGGAAGAGCCCACGACCGAGACGGAAGAGCCCACGACCGAGACCGAGGCTCCGACTGAGGCGGAATAAGCGTTTCCCGCTGACGTCAAAAAGCGCACACCCGAATTCCTGTCAGGATATTCGGGTGTGCGCTTTTTCTAACCTCTAAAGCAGATCAGCAGGCGTCCAGCTCACTGCCGAGCAGCTCGATGACGTCTGCAACCGCGCCGTCCGCGCAGGGGCAGACGAGGGTGACGCCGGCCTCCCGGACCGCCTGCTCACAATCGCCCGGCGCAAACGCACGGTCTGCCTCCAGCAGCATGGACAGGTCGTTTCTGGCGTCGCCGACACAGACCAGCTCGCGGCTAAGGCGGTTGGCCAGATTCCGGGCTGCTCTCCCCTTGCTGACCCCGCAGCCCTGGATATCCAGGATCCGAGGGGAAGCGCGGTCTACGACCAGCTCCGGCCAGTCCGCCTGTATCTTCGCCTGCGCCGCATCAAACCGGGCGACTTCCTCCGGAGGACAAATCTTGAAAAACTGCGGGACTGTGTCGTCAAAGTATGTTCCGAGCAGGCTCGCCTTGAGGATCGGCATCGGCATGGTCTCAACCGTGACGTGTCGGAAGGCCGTCTCCGCACGGCGGTAAAACGCATCCCGCATGGGAAGCTCTCCGATCAGATAGTGGAAATCCTTCCCCTGCACCTCCAGATTCATGTCTGGGAATTCACGGGCAAGGTATCCCAGAAGCGCTCTGCCTTCCGGGATCCAGCAGGCGTCCCGCAGCTCATCGGTGCGATAATCATAGAAGGCGCCGCCATTGTAAAGGATCAGCGGCACATTGTAGGGGATCTCAGCTTCCCGGGAAAGAAACATCGGGATGCTGCGTCCGGTCGCAACCGTGAAGGCTCCGCCCTGCGCCTGGAACGCGCGGATCGCCTCGACGTTGCGCGCAGGAATGCGGCTCTCAGGATCGGTAAGGGTCCGATCAAAATCTGCAAGCAGCAGGATATGGGAAAAGTCCGGCATGGTTTCGGTACCTCGCTTGAAGCTGGATTCGGGCGGCTGAGCGGGTTTCCATCCGCTCAGCCGCAGTGCGGCAGGGGGATTATTCTGCAGGTTCGGCAGTGGTTTCCGGGATCATCTGGTTGACGTCCAGGACCGGCAGAAGAGAGCCGTTTTCCCCGGTCATCACCGTGGGCAGCTCGCCGTTCCAGTTCTGGGCGTAGGTATACTGGATCAATTTCTCGGTCAGGGAGGCAGAGAGTTCCTTGTTGGCCTCCGCCTTGGCCTTTGCTTCCGCCAGCAGCTCATAGGCGGCGGCGTCCGCGTTGACCTTTTTGACCTCGGCAGCGGCGTTGGCTTCGACGATCTTCTGCTCAGCCTCGGTCTGCGCACGCAGTTTGTTCTGCTGGGCGACCTGCTTGGCCTCGACCGCATCGGTGAAGGCATCTGTAAAATCCAGGTTCTCGATGGAGGTGCTGATCACCTCGATGTTATAGGCGAGCAGCTTTTGGGTCAGATCCGACTCAATGGCTGCGGCAAGCTCGTCCCGGCGGCCGACCAGCTCCTCCGCCGTGTAGCGGGCGGTCACAACCTTGACAGACTCTGTGATGCAGGGCTGGATGACCGTCTGGTAGTAGCTCTCGCCGATCGTGCGGTAGATTGTCTGCGCGTCGGACTTCTTGATCTGGTAGTTGATCGTATAGACCAGGTTGACCTCCTGAATATCCGAGGAGAAGCACGGCATTTCTACGGTGTTCTTCTGGATCCGGTTGTCCATGCGGATGACCTTCTGCCAGGGAAGCTTGAAGTGGACGCCGGAGTCAAGCGTGGTTTCCTCCACACGGCCGAACGTAGTGACCACGCCGGTGTGACCGGTGGGGACCGTGGCGGTGCAGGACAGGATGATCAGTACAGCACTGATTGCGACTGCCCCGACTGTAACGAGGGCGGACGTCGTTTTCTTGCCCTTTTCCTTGAGGTTGGCCCTGATGATCAGGCCGATAATCAATACGACTACTGCGACAATGAGCTGAAACATGGTGCGTTCTCCTTTCTTTTTCTACAAAAAAACCCATGTGCGGACCTGAGTCCGAACATGAGTCTCGCGTTTCAAGGCGGCACGGCGGTTTCCCGCGTGTTGACGTGCGCGCCTCCGCGGATCGGATCCGCGGCACTACTCCCTCAAGAGCAATCTGAACTTGTGCATATTATAGCAGGTTTCCGGAGCTTGTCAAGTACTATTTCGACGAAAGCCTCCCATTTTCGCCCCTGCCTGCATAGGATGGGGCGTGCGGATGACCGCACAGACTATGAGGAGGTATGTTTATGGCAAGCTTTACCAACCAGGCAATTCTCTCCTACAACGGCAGGAGCATTCCTTCCAATGTGGTCACCGGCCAGGTGGTCTCTCCCCTGACGGTCACGAAGACCCCTGTCGTGGACAGCTACTCCGCCAACGACACCGTGACCTACGTGGTGAGCATTGTGAATGCAGGCAGCACCTGCTATGACAACCTGACGCTGAGCGACGATCTCGGCGCTTACGCGGCAGCGGGCCAGACCGTCTATCCCCTCTCCTATACGGATGGCTCGGCTGCGTGGTTCATCAATGGCACCCCGCAGAGCGCGCCTGCCGTCACGGCGGGTCCCCCGCTGGTCATCTCGGGAATCAGCGTTCCCGCCGGCGGCAACGCGATGGTGATCTACGAGGCTGCCGTAACGGCGGCCGCCCCGCTCGCCGCAGGGAGTGAAGTGACCAACACCGTCACCGTTTCCGGGGCGGGACTTGGCACGCCGCTGACTGCGCAGGCCGTCATCACCGTGACGGACGAAGCCGATCTCAGCATCAGCAAAGCCCTCTCCCCGGCAACCGTTGAGGAAAACGGGCAGCTGACCTACACCTTCGTCGTCCGCAACAGCGGCAACACGCCGACGGAGGCTGACGCGAACCTCGTCATCACCGACACCTTCGATCCGGTTCTGAAGAATCTCGCTGTCACGATGAACGGCGAGCCGATGGCGGCCAGGACCGGCTACACCTATGACGCCGTCTCCGGCGTCTTTGCAACTGTTGCCGGGCAGGTCACCGTTCCCGCCGCGACCTTCTCCCAGAGCACCGTTACCGGTGACTGGCAGGTCGCGCCAGGAGAAACGACCATCACGATCACCGGGACCGTCTGATCGAAAAGCAAACAGATGAGAAAAGCCACCCGCCTCGGCGGGTGGCTTTCTGATGACAATCAGTCTTCCACATAGGGGAGCAAAGCGATCTGACGGGCGCGCTTGATGGCAACGGTCAGCTGACGCTGATGGGCAGCGCAGGTGCCGGTCGTGCGGCGGGGCAGAATCTTGCCGCGCTCAGAGATGAAGCGGCGGAGCTTTGCGGTATCCTTATAGTCGATGCTGGTCGCCTTATCCACGCAGAACTGGCAAACCTTCTTGCGCTTGTGCGGCCTGACTCTGGGATCGTTCGGCATTACGATATCCTCCTTTTTACAGTCTAATAGAAAAATTCAATCAGAAGGGCAGCTCGCTGTCGTCTTCTTCGAGCATTGCGAAGTCAGACTTGGGAGCAGCCGGCGCGGCGTAGCCGCCGTTGGACGCGGGGGCGGATTCACTGTTGGAGCGATAGGAGTTTCCGGCATAGCTGCCGCCGGCGTAGCCGCCGCCTTCGGAATCCCGCTTGGAATCGCCGAAATAGACGTTATCTGCCACGACCTCGGCGGAAGTGCGCTTGCCGCCTTCCTTGTCGGTCCAGTTACGCATCTGCAGGCGCCCGGAGACGACTGCCATGCGGCCTTTTGAGAAGTACTTGCTGACGAACTCACCGGTCTGCCGCCATGCGACGACGTCGATAAAATCAGTCTCCTTCTCACCGGTATCGCGGTTGTTGAAATCACGGTCTACCGCAATGCGGAAGCTCGCAACAGCAACACCGGAAGCAGTGTGACGAAGCTCCGGATCCTTCGTGAGACGACCCATGAGAACAATGTGGTTTAACATGGTGTCTGATTACTCCTCCACGACCGTGATCAGAGAACGCATGATACCTTCCGTGATCTTGAACACACGGTCGAGCTCGGCGGGAAGCTCGGGCTTGCTCTCGAAGTTCATCAGGACGTAGTAGCCTTCCGGCTTATCGTTGATCAGATACGCCAGTCTGCGCTTGCCCTGCTCTTCGATGTTCGTCAGAGTGCCTTCAGCCTCCACCAGTGCCTTGAATTTTTCTACGAGCGCTGCAATACCCTCTTCGCCCAGATCGGGGTCGATGATGTAGAGAACCTCGTACTTTGCGGAAATCTTTGCCATTTGTTTGCACCTCCTTTTGGTCTGTCGGCCGCCGAATCCCTCGGCGGCAAGGGGATTTTGCTTATTCATAAGCCGTATTATTTTACCGGAAGAACACTGTTTTGTCAACTGTTTTTTTACAAAAAAATGAATTATTGAGGATCTTTTCACTGTGTCCCCGGCAATGACAGGTTTACCCGCGCTGCAAGGAAGGCCAGCATCGAGAGGGGCGAGCGTTCGAACCCCGGACGGTTCAGTCCCGTGGCGGGGAGCTCATACGGGGGGACCGGCGTGCAGGTGTGCGCCCTGCAGAGTGAAAGACGGCTGTGCATCCTCGGATGCACAGCCGTTATTTCTTCTGTTTTGCGCGTTTCGCGCAGGGAAATTACTTGGTCAGGGCCTTGGTGATGCGGGCCAGAGCGTCGTCCAGCTCCTCGTAGCTCACGGGGATGGGAGGCGCGAAGCGGATGGTGTGGTCGTGGGTCTCCTTGCAGAGGACGCCCTCGTGGATGCAGGCCTTGACGTAGTCGAACGCGTCGCCGTAGAACTCGACGCCGATCAGCAGACCGCGGCCGCGGATCTCTTTGATTTCCGGATTCTTGATCTTCTTCAGGCCGTCCATGAAGTACTTGCCCTTTTCGCGGGCCATCTTCGGATAGTCGTCACGCTGCAGGATCTCCAGAGCCTTGATGCCGCAGGCGCAGGCCAGGGGGTTGCCGCCGAAGGTGGAGCCGTGAGAGCCGGGCGTGTAGAGGCCGAGGATGTCCTTGTTGGCTGCAATGCCGGACAGGGGCATCACACCGCCGCCGAGGGCCTTGCCCATAATGTAGATGTCGGGCTCAACATTCTCGTGCCAGCATGCGAACATGTCGCCGGTACGGGCGAAGCCGGTCTGAACCTCGTCGGCGAGGAAGAGGATGTTGTTCTCGGTGCAGATCTTGCGGACCTCAGTCAGCCAGCCCTCGGGCGGCATGATGATGCCGGCCTCGCCCTGGATGGGCTCGGCAAGGAAGGCAACCGTGTTCGGAGTGATGGCGTCGCGAAGAGCCTGGGCGTCGCCGTAGGGGATGGTCTTGAAGCCGGGGCAGTAAGGGCCGTAACCGTCCTTGGCCAGGGGGTCGGTGGAGAAGCTGATGATGGCGATGGTGCGGCCGTGGAAGTTATTGGCGCAGGTGATGATCTCCTGCTTGCCGTTCTCCACGCCCTTGACCTTGGTGCCCCACAGACGGGCAGTCTTCAGAGCGGTCTCAACAGCCTCAGCGCCGGTGTTCATCGGCAGGACCATGTCCTTTTTAGTCAGCTTGGACAGGGCTTCATAGAAGTCGCCGAGGTTCTCGCAGTGGAATGCACGGCTGGTCAGGGTTACCTTGTCCAGCTGAGCCTTGGCAGCAGCAACGATCTCCGGATGACGGTGACCGAAGTTATGTGCGGAATAGGCGGAGAGCATATCATAATACTTCCGGCCTTCGGGATCGGTAACGACGGCGCCTTCCGCCTTCACAATGACAACGGGCTTCGGTGCATAGTTATGGGCACCGTACTTGTTGGTTTTCTCAATGATTTGTTCCGAAGAATACATGACTTCCTCCTGATATTATTTGATATTTCCGACCGATCCCGGTCAATTATTTTTCACACATGTAGGGGTAGGCAATCGCGTCCGAGGGGTTGAAGCACTCCTTGACGCAGTGCGGGCTCATCCAGCGGATCATGTTGAGCACCGTACCGGCCTTGTCGTTCGTGCCGGACGCGCGCGCGCCGCCGAAGGGCTGCTGGCCGACGACAGCGCCGGTGCACTTGTCGTTGATATAGAAGTTGCCCTCGGAGTGCTCCAGAGCCTTCTCCATCTTCACGATGGCTTCGCGGTCCTGGGCGAAGATCGCGCCGGTCAGGGCGTAGGGGGATGCCTCGTCGCAGGCCTTGAGAGTCTCGTCGAGCTTGTCGTCCGGGTAGACATAGACGGACAGGATCGGCCCGAAGATTTCGGTGACCATGGATTCGTATTCGGGCGTCTTGCAGACGATGACCGTCGGCTCGACGAACCAGCCCTTGGAGTCGTCATAGCCGCCGCCAATGGCGATCTCGCAGTCCGGGGACGCCTTCGCGCGGTCGATGAAGCCCTTGCAGGTCTCGAAGGAGGCCTTGTCGATGACGGCAGCGAGGAAGGTGTCGAAGTCCTGGACGTCACCCTGCTTGACCTGCTTCATCATGTCCTTCATGGTGGCGAGGACCTCCGGCCAGATGCTCTCGGGGATGAAGGCGCGGGAGCATGCGGAGCATTTCTGGCCCTGGTACTCGAAGGAGCCGCGGATCAGAGCGGCAGCGAGCGGGCGGACCTTGGCGGTCTTGTGCGCGAAGATAAAGTCCTTGCCGCCGGTCTCGCCGACGAGGCGCGGATAGTTGGTGTAGTGGGCTATGTTCTCGCCAATCTGCTTCCAGACGCCCTGGAAGACCTCCGTGGAGCCGGTGAAGTGGAATCCCGCCAGTTCCTTGCGGGAGAGGACGTATTTCGCCATGTCGCTGCCCCGGGACGGCACGAAGTTGATGACGCCGGCAGGAAGGCCGCAGTCCATCAGGAGCTTCATGTAGTAATAGTTGGAGAGCACAGCCGTGCGGGAGGGCTTCCAGACCGAGACGTTGCCGACGATGGCGGGCGCCGTGCCAAGGTTGCCGCCGATCGAGGTGAAGTTGAACGGCGTGATGGCACAGATGAAGCCGTCGAGCGGACGGTAGTCCTGGCGGTCCCAGATGCCGGGAACGGAGGCGGGCTGATCCTTGAAGATCTCCTGGGCGGACCAGACGCCGAAGCGCAGGAAGTCCGCGAGCTCCGCGATGTCGATCTCCGCCTGGAAAACGGTCTTGGACTGGCCGAGCATCGTCGAGGCGTTGAGGACCTTGCGGTAGGGGCCGGTGATCATTTCCGCAGCCTTCAGGAAAATCGCGGAACGATGCTCCCAGGGCATATCCTCCCAAGCCTGCTTCGCGGCCAGCGCCGCATCAACCGCCATGGTCAGTTCTTTCTCGCCTGCGAGGCAGCACTCGGCGATCACATGGTCGTGATCGTGCGGCATGGTGACCTTGTAGGTTTTCTCCGTGAAGATCTCCTTGCCGCCGATGATCAGCGGGATCTTGACAACCTGGGAGGCCTGGCGCGCAAGCTCCTCCTTCAGCTCCGCACGGTCTTTGGAGCCGGGAAGATACGCACGGAAGGCATCGTTCGTGGGACGGTCGATGGTGAAATAGGCGTTAGACATAATTCCTCCTTCCATCCTTGGCTCACCGGGAACACGAGTCAAGTCTGTTTATAAATGTAAATACTTTTACAGGTGGCTGAAAAAGCCCCTTCTTACGGATTATACCATACACAGTCGAAGCTGTCAAGATTTCACGCCGCCCGGAGGATGATTATTGTATGAAATGCACAAGAATGCGGCGGAAGCCAAGCCTTCGAAAAATGCCGAAATATTCGTATATTACGTATATTTTTGCTAAGCAATTTGTCCAATACGGCAACCCGGCCTCAGTCGCGCAGCGGCATTCTCACGTGCGGCTTATCCATCCCCGCAGAGCAGCCGGGTTCCGGACCAGCGCCGGGAAAACGGGATCGTTCGGTTTCATGGGAAGACCGCCCGTAAGGTGCGCGCGGAACCGGCAGTTCCACAGGATTCAATTCTGCTCTATTCCTGTTTTCCGGACTTTCAGCGTTCTCAGATAGGCTTTTTGCTCGTTGGTAATCCGATAGCTCTCCAGGCATTTCTGTATTGTTTTATTGTGTGTCCAATCGCTCAGCCGCTTCTCTTCCAGAAACGGAAGGATCGAATCATACTGCTTTGCAAGCGCCGTGGCAAAATACCAGGCAATCATCATGTTGACATAGTACTCCTCCGATCGGATTCCGGCTGCCATGTCAGCGTATTCCATGCGGAATCGCCCATCCAAAAAGTGCTGCATCAGCATGCCGATCCCAAATCGAACCGTATACGTATGATCTGCGCGAATCCATTGTCGTATATATGGAAGCAGTTTTTCCGGCTCCCGCTGAAAAGCATTCGGCAAAAGCTGGTCGCAGGTTGCCCAGTTATCAACGAACGGGAGGAATGCCTCAACCTCTTTGATGCATGCTTCAAAGTCTCTTTCCTGCGATATCAAAAAGGAATGAAGCTGGTTTTCCTCAAAATAACGGTGCGGAAGCGAACGAAGGAAGCATTCAGCAGCTTTGTCCCGATACAAGACTTTGGAAAACCTGCGAATGTCCGGGGTCCGCACCCCAATGATTCGATCCGCCGCGACGGTTGGGATCAGTTTCGCCTGAAATACAGCATAGCTCGGATCCCGCATTCGAAACAGTTCATCCACGACGTCATTTCTGTTCATAGGCCGCTCTCCATATCAATTGTGATTTCTTGATGGTATTATAGCATGACCATGGCAAAAAGAAAAGGGATGTTGTTCGCTGCGCTCACAGTGATGTTTGCCTTTGCGGGCAAGTGATGTTGTGCCTTCGGCACAGCGGTGTTTTGCGACAAAGCCGCAAAGTGATGTGATGTGTTCCACTCACGCCAGCAGGCACATCACTTGGCGAAGCCAAACATCACGAGCGAAGCGCACATCACGTTCCGAAAGGAACACAGGATCAATCAACCGCGAAGCGGTGGTATATCATCAATTCCGCAGGAATTGAATATCATCAAAGTCGGAGACTTTGCCTGCGGCTTGGATAAACAAATAACAGCCCTTCGGCTGTTATTTGTTGTGAAAGACTACCCAAAAGGTACATATCCAAGGGAAAACCACCGAAAGGCACACATGTGCGCCTCTACAAATTTGAATGCCTTATTGTGTCTTGACGGTTTTGATCTCCCCACTCACACATCTGGTCGAGAATGGGCATCAGAGATTTTCCACGTTCAGAAAGACTGTATTCAACTTTCGGCGGGATTTGAGGGTATTCCGTCCGGATGATCAGTCCGTCCGCTTCAAGCTGTTTCAACGTTGAACTGAGTGTTTTGAACGTGATTGTCCCGATGTACTTTTGCATCTCATTGAAACGGACGACGCCGAACTCCATCAGGGTATCCAGAATGAACATTTTATATTTGCCTTGAATCAGGGACATCGTATCGTTGAACCCGGTGTCCTCCAGGCTGCAGTTGGAAATGCATTATTCATCCATAGCACTATCCCTCCGAGATCGTATATATATTAATTGTGCATACTTGATTTTATTGTCTGCACTGGATATAATAAAAGCGACGCGAAGGAGAAATGTCAACTGTTTTCGCATGGAACGGAGGTACCTATATGGGAATTCTAAACGGAAGTCCCAGAGCGAAAGGCAATACGACTGCATTAACGGCAGAATTCAGGCGAGGAGCAGAAGCAGCGGGACGATATGGAGAATATTTACCCTGCATATAAAGCGGCAGACGTGGTCGTGCCTGCCTCACCGCTTTATTACTGGTTCATCTCCGGCTTTCTGAAGAATGCCTTTGACCGCCTGTTTGCCATTGCGGAATGTGATCCGAACTACCGCAATCCCAAGAAGCAAAGCATTCTCATCAGGGCCGCTGAAGGTGCTGGCCTATTATGAGAAATGGGTTTCATTGGAACAAATGCGGGTGGACTGCGGCGTAGGCAGAGACGGCTCAAAGGCAAAGAACCTCCTGCGGGCAGCCAGAAGCGACGGACTCACCGTGAACACCTACCGCATGAGCCCGGTGGCCCTACGGGAGAAGGCCGCCTATCCCTGTATTATCCACTGGAACATGAACCACTTTGCGGTGCTGAACGGATTTCGTGGAAACTATGCCCACATCAACGATCCTGCACGGGGCATGACAAAGGTTCCCCAAAAGGAATTCAACAGCGCCTTTACCGGTGTTGTGCTCCTGCTTCACCCCAGCGAGAACTTCATCCCCGGCGGAAAGCGAGGGAGCACTGTCGCCTTTGCGAAAAAGCGGCTGGTTGGCACCGGCGCGCAAATCCACGATCACCAAGCTGATCTCAGGTCTGTATCAGCCCTGGAGCGGCAAAAACATTGAACAAGGAATCTATGATGAGCTGATGGCACAAAACGGCTTCTTCGCCGAACTGGTGCAGCGCCAGCAACTCACATCAAACCAATAAAACGGAGGTTTCATTATGCTGAACATCACGAAAACCATCGAAAACGGACAGGGTACTTTGACCCTGGAGGGGCGGCTGGACACGATGTCCGCCCCGGAGCTGGAGCAGGTCATGCGGGATACGCTTCCCGGTTTGGCCGCGCTTGAACTGGACTTTACCAAGCTGGACTACATCTCCTCTGCAGGTCTGCGCGTGCTGCTCAGCGCCCAGAAGCAAATGAATAAACAAGGCAGCATGACACTTACGAATGTCAATGATACCATCCTGGAGATCTTTGAGGTCACAGGCTTCACCGACATTCTGACCATCGAATAAGGGTCGCATTATGAAAAAAATATTAGGAATCACCTTTGGCGGCGTCCAGCGGAAAACCCTCCGACTGGTGCTGCTGGTGCTGTTGCTGGCCTGCATAATGTTTATCGGGGTCAGCCTGTATCAGAATCGGCAGCTTATCCGGGTTGTGGAGGGCACGCGGAGAGAGCAGCAAGCGTCGATCTCGAGCATTTCCTCCCAAACCATGCGCACGGTGATGGACGAAACCCTCACAGCAACCACGCAGCTCCAGGCTCAACTGGCCGAAAATGATTTCCTGGAGGTCACCCGGAATCTCTACACCCTGCAATCCATGGCTGAAAGCTTGCTGGAGAAGCGCGAAGATGTCCTTCCTGACCAGGTTTCTCCGCCTCTTGCTTCCATGGACGGCGAGAGCGCGGCCTATGTCCTCACCGAGGATGGCGTGGATTACACCAGGTCAGAGCTCCTTAACGTGATTGCCCACCTGAGCAGCCCGATGATCGCCATGCACAGCAACTCTGAAAAGATCGACAGCTGCTATATCGGTCTCAGGGACGGGACATTCCTCTGCGTAGACGAGAAGGCAGGGGTTAAGCTGGATGAAAATGGGCGCCCGCTCTCCTTCCCTGTGCGCCAGCGGCC
>JAFPFL010000085.1 GCA_017425545.1 Oscillospiraceae bacterium
ACCTCATAAAACAACAAGAAAAACCTCTCTTGCCCTGGTAGACAAAAGAGGTTTCTTTGTTGGTGACCCGTACCGGATTCGAACCGATGTTAAAGGCGTGAGAGGCCTCTGTCTTAACCACTTGACCAACGGGCCGTATAGCGGCCGGGAGAGCCGCGTTTGTAATTGGTCCGCCCTCACGGACTCGAACCGGGGACCCACTGATTAAGAGTCAGTTGCTCTACCAACTGAGCTAAGGGCGGATGCATTTGTATAAAATATTATATGCGCCAAGAGTCCCTTTGTCAAGATTTTTTTCGACCTTTCAACCTGCGATTTCGGCCTTTCGCACTGCGATCCGACGCAGGGGCCGGCCTCTGGCTCAGCTCAGATTCTCGGGGCTCTCGTCCGAGGCATAGGTGGGCGTCCCGGTGAGATCCTCGTCGGAGTCCGCAGCGACGCTCACTCCGGGGACCACGTAGTCCTCCGGACTGTCTTCGCCGCCCTTTTTGCCGCCGCAGGCGGCCAGAAGCAGAACAAGGCTCAATACGGCGGCCAGAACGCCGAGCTTTTTCAAAATCGACATATTTGGATCCTTTCTCGGCAAGAAACGCCGCGTTTGTTTTCAGTAATCCTGATTTTATCATCTTTTCCAGGAGAATGCAACCCTTGATTTGCACGCGTGTGGAATAATCGTATAAAACTGATTTTTTCTATTGACAATCATCTCAAAAATATAGATAATTATGAAGGGGTCTATCCCCATATTTTGTGAACGGAGGAGAAAAAATGGCAGAAAAGATTGTACGCGACAAGGCAAAGAATGCCGCGGATACCGTAAAAAAATCCGTTGAAACCGCAAAAAATACCGAGAAAAAAGCTGCCGCCGCTGCAAAGAGCGAAGTGAAGAAGGCAGCAGAGAAAGTTGAAAAGCCAGCGAAGAAGGCAGCCGAAGCGGTCGAAAAGCCCGCAAAGGAAACCACTCCCGCCGCTGCCAAGCCTGCACGCGAGGTCAAGCCCGCCAAGGCTCCGAAGGGCAGCTCCATCCTCTACCGCGTCCTGGCGTTTGTGCTCTGGGCCTGCGCGATCACCTGCGAGGTCTTCGCGATCATGGCGCTGACGAAGAACTTCGTCATCCGCTTCAGCAAGGGCAACGCCTCCAACAACGTCCTCTTTACGCTGATCCTCTTCATCGTTCTGGATCTGATCTTTGCGATCATCGCCGCCCAGCTCTGGAAGCGCGCCAACCGCATCAGCCCCATGAGCGAGAAGAACAAGTTCCTGTTCTATCTCTGGAACGAGCTCGGCGTCATCATGGCGATCATCTGCTTCCTGCCCCTGATCATCTTCCTGCTGAAGGACAAGAAGCTGGATAAGAAGACGAAGATCATCGCGACGGTGGTCGCGATCGTCGCCATGCTGGTCGCCGGCGTGGCCTCCGCGGAATTCAACCCGATCTCCGCCGAGGAGAAGAAATCCGCGGAAAACCTGATCACGCAGGACGTCTGCTGGACCGCGGGCGGTCACAAATACCACATCGACGACAACTGCCAGTCGATCCGCAATTCCGACTACTACAAGGGCACCGTCAAGGAAGCGATCGATTCCGGCAAGGGCACGCTCTGCGCCTTCTGCGCCAGAGAGGTGAACGAAGCCGCCGCAGCGGCGATGAACCCCGATACAGCCACGCCGCAGCAGCTGGAAAAGCTTGCGCTGCTGAAGGAGCTGGGCTATGACGAGACCGGCATCATCAGCATTGCGCAGAACCTCGAATCTCTGAAGACCGAGGGCGACGTCCAGAGCGCCGTCAAGGCAGCGGAGCCCGAAGTCAACAATCTCGTCCAGGACGAGACCAAGACCGAAGAAAAGAGGTAAAACGAGATGGCAGACTTTGATCTTGGCTCCATTGGCAGCCTGCTCTCCGGCGGCGGCGTAAAGTCCATTGCCAAGCGTCTGAATATGAAGCAGTCCGACGTGGCGAAGGTCCTCTCCGAGGGCATCCCCGCGCTGCTCTCCGGCATGCATGACAACGCCTCCGAACAGGCGGGCGAAGAGGCCCTGAGCCGCGCGGTCGCCGACCACGGAAAGGACGACGCGAGCGACGTCTCCGCGTTCCTGAAGGGCGCGGACATCAAGGACGGCAAGAAGATCCTCGGCCACATCCTCGGCGGCGACCAGAAGGCGCTCATCAAGAAGATCGCCGGCGATACCGGCGTGACCAAGGGCAAGACGACTTCGATCCTTGCCATCGTTGCCCCGCTGCTCCTGGCACTGCTCGCCAAGAAAAAAGGCGGCATCCTGAACCTGCTCGGCGGTCTGCTCGGCCTCGGCGGCAGTTCCTCGCAGAGCAGCGGCGCTGCGGACGCAATCAACCTCGCCGGCGGCTCGTCCAGCCAGAGTTCGTCCGCTTCCTCCGGCGGCCTTCTGAGCGGCCTGCTCGGCGGCGGCGGTCTGACCTCCGGCCTCGGCTCCGGCCTGCTCGGCAGCCTGATGGGCGGCGTCAATCAGGAGGAAGACGACCAGTCCTCCGGCGGCGGCCTGCTCAACGGCTTCCTGAACCTGTTCCGCGGCAAATAAGCGCCTGTATCCGGGCGTTCGGCTTCTGCCTGCGCCCCGAAAAAAACCGGCTCTCCCAGATCGGGAGAGCCGGTTTTACATGTTTCAGAAGTTCCGTTGAGGCCAGGCCGCTGTGCGGCTCAGTCCATCGGAGCGGTCCAGTGCTCGTTGCTGTAGATGTCGGTGAAGCAGTAGGTCGCGACGACCTTGCGGGACTCGTCGATCTCCTTGTAGCTCAGTTCGAGCTTGCC
>JAFPFL010000086.1 GCA_017425545.1 Oscillospiraceae bacterium
AGGTAATGTTCCCAAGAGAGAAGTTCTCCCGGATCCGATTTACAATTCCGTTCTGGTTACCAAGCTCGTCAACAGCATCATGCTCGACGGCAAGAAGGGCGTTGCCCAGAAGGTCGTCTATGGCGCGTTCGAATTAGTTGAACAGAAAACCGGCAAGAACGGTCTGGAGGCTTTCCAGCAGGCGATGGAAAACATCATGCCGTCCCTGGAAGTCAAGTCCCGCCGTGTCGGCGGCGCGACCTACCAGGTTCCTCTGGAGGTCAAGCCCGAGCGGCGTCAGACCCTCGGTCTGCGCTGGATCACCACCTACTCCCGCAAGCGCAGCGAGAAGACCATGCGTGAGCGTCTGGCCGGCGAGATCATGGACGCCTGCAACAACACCGGCGCATCCGTGAAGAAGCGCGAGGACACCCACAAGATGGCAGAAGCCAACAAGGCTTTCTCCCACTTCCGCTGGTAATCGTTTCTGTAATCAGAGAAAAGGAGCTGTACCATGCCGAGACAATACTCTCTTGAGAATACGAGGAACATCGGCATTATGGCGCACATTGACGCCGGCAAGACCACCACGACCGAGCGCATCCTGTTCTACACCGGCCGCACCTACAAGCTGGGCGAGACCCACGAGGGCAACGCGGTCATGGACTGGATGGAGCAGGAGCAGGAACGCGGCATCACCATTACGTCTGCCGCCACGACCTGCCACTGGAAGGGCTGCCGCATCAACATCATCGACACCCCGGGCCATGTGGACTTCACCGTTGAGGTGGAGCGCAGCCTGCGCGTGCTGGACGGCGCTGTTACCGTTCTGTGCGCAAAGGGCGGCGTAGAGCCGCAGACCGAGACTGTCTGGCGCCAGGCCGACAAGTACAATGTTCCCAGAATGGTGTACATCAACAAGATGGACATCACTGGCGCGGACTTCTTCAACGTCCTCAAGATGATGCACGATCGGCTCAAGTGCAACGCGGTACCCGTTCAGCTCCCGATCGGAGCAGAAGCGGATTTTCGCGGCGTCATCGACCTGATCCGCATGAAGGCCAACGTCTTCTATGACGAATTGGGCAAGGACGTTCGAGAAGAAGAGATTCCCGCAGACCTGCGGGATCAGGCCGAGGAATACCGGGACCATCTGCTCGAGTCGCTCTCCGAGGAGGACGACGAGATCATGGAACGGTATCTCTCCGGCGAAGAGGTCCCATGCGATCTCATCTACAAAGCCATCCGCAAGGCGACCATCGCCTACCGCATCGTTCCCGTCACCTGCGGTACATCCTACCGCAACAAGGGCGTGCAGGAGCTTTTGGACGCGATCGTCGCCTATCTGCCCTCTCCGCTTGACCGGAAGGGCGTGACCGGCACCAACCCCAAGACCGGCGAGGAGGAGTTCCGTCCCGCATCGGACGATGCTCCGTTCTCCGCCCTGGCGTTCAAGATCGCGACCGACCCCTTCGTCGGCAAGCTCTGCTTCTTCCGTGTCTATTCCGGCACGCTGGAAAAGGGCAAGACGGTCATGAACACCAACAAGGGCACGCGTGAGCGTCTCGGCAGGATCCTGCTGATGCACGCCAATCACCGCGAGGACCTCGAAGAGGTCAACGCCGGCGATATCGCGGCAGCGGTCGGCGTCAAGAACACCACCACCGGCGACACCTTCAGCGATGAGAAGCATCCCATCCTGCTGGAGTCCATGACCTTCCCCGAGCCTGTCATCCGGATCGCGATTGAGCCGAAGACGAAGGCCGGCCAGGAAAAGCTGGGCATCGCCCTGATGAAGCTGGCCGAGGAGGATCCCACGTTCAAAACCTATACCGACGATGAAACGGGTCAGACCATCATTGCCGGCATGGGCGAGCTCCATCTGGAGATCATCGTGGACCGCCTGACGCGGGAGTTCAAGGTGGAGGCCAACGTCGGCACGCCGCAGGTCGCCTACAAGGAGACCGTCATCGGCACCGCCGACGTGGACGAGCGCTATGTGCGCCAGTCCGGCGGCAAGGGCCAGTACGGCCACGTCAAGATCCGCATCGAGCCCAACGAGTCCGGCAAGGGCTACGAATTTGTCAACGCCATTGTCGGCGGCGTGATCCCGAAGGAATTCATTCCCGCGGTCGATCAGGGCGTCCAGGGCGCCATGCAGGCCGGCGTGCTTGCGGGCTACCCGGTCGTCGACGTCAAAGTCACGCTCTACGACGGCTCCTACCACGAGGTCGACTCCTCCGAGCTGGCCTTCAAGATCGCCGGCTCCATGGCCTTCAAGGAGGCCGCCCGCAAGGCGAAGCCTGTGATCCTGGAGCCGATCATGAAGGTCTCGGTCGTCGTTCCCGAGGAGTATATGGGCGACGTCATGGGCGACATCACCGGCCGCCGCGGCAGTATCCAGGGCACGGAGATCCACAACGGCTCCACCCAGATCGACGCAATGGTCCCGCTGAGCGAGATGTTCGGCTACGCGACGAATCTGCGCGGCCGCACGCAGGGCAGAGGCACCTATTCCATGGAGCCCAGCCACTACGTCCAGCTGCCTAAGAGCCTGCAGGACGAAATCGTCCTCAAGCGGGGCAGATACTGAGAAAAAGCCGAAGTTTTCGGCCATTTCCAAAAATAATGCTTGTAATTTCGGGCGACATGTTGTAAAATGCTGTTATGTCTGAAAATATGGGCAAGTCACTGATTTACAACTTTTACAGGAGGATATTTATCAATGGCAAAGCAGAAATTCAATAGAACCAAGCCCCATGTCAATGTCGGCACCATCGGCCACATCGACCACGGCAAGACCA
>JAFPFL010000087.1 GCA_017425545.1 Oscillospiraceae bacterium
ATCTGACCATGGACCCATTGCCTGGACAGCTCTTGTGCGTGCTTGGAAACAGGCACACCCTCGATTTGGTTACAGGTATCCGCAACGCGCTCCGCAGCAAGCCGTTTCTTGATTTCAGGCACCATTGTCATCCCCCTTTTCTGCTTTCAGCATACCACGGCTGAAGAAAAAAACAAGGTTTTTCATTTGTGCGCTTGCTCCGAACACCGGAGCTTTTCGGGCTGCCGATCATCCCGGGGCCCGGAGCAAGGAGCATGTCCTGCTCCAGGTGCCCGAGGTGAGAGGAAATCAATCCAGCCGGGAATAGTCGGTGTACTTGCGCGCACATCCCTTGCGGATTTGCACGGTTCAGGCGGCGGGTTTCGTCATTATGTACTATTCCAGCCCGATCCGTTTGGCGAATTCCAACAAGGAAATACAGAAGCTTTGCCAGTTTTTCAATGTCATCTCCGACGGGTCGCCGTCGCGGATCCGCAGGGTGCGGCGGATCTCCTTCGGGATCACGACCCGCCCGAGGTCGTCGATCCTGCGCACAATCCCAGTCGCTTTCATGGTGTTATTCTCCTCTGTGTTTCGGTTTCCATGCTATTCTTTGCAGAAACCGGCAAATTATGCGAAACAGGGAGAAAAAGGGAAGCCGCCGATCGCAAATCAGCATTCTCAATTTCCGGAAGGTCTATTGCACGCTCGATGGTGCGCGCCGGATCGCGGCGGCGAGACGACGGCACAATGATACTTGCAAAATTTGCGCAAAGCGGTATAATCAATGGCAGAACACAGCGGGCAAGCCTGCCCGGAAAGGAACAGAACATGAGAGTCGAACAATTTGTCGTCGCCTACCAGGTCGACCAGGATCGGATCCGCGCCATGCTGCCGGAGGGCTTTACCTCCCTGCGGCCGGTGATGCGCGTCAACGCCGAAATCCGCAATCACCGCCGGCTTTATCTGGAGCTGAACACGCCGGTTTCGGGCTTTGAAAAACGCGGCTGGCTGAATCTTGCAAGCTGGAGCAGCCCCGAGCTGACCATCGACCGCGAGGGTGCCTCGATGATCTTCCGCGCGGAGCACCTGGAGTTCATCTTCACGCCCACCGGAAGCCTGGGCGCCTGCCCCGCCGAACGCGACAACGACGGTTGTTTCTATTTTGAAGGCGGCGCGATGCGCTTCGTGCCCGCGGAGCAAATCGGGAGCCGGAAGGAGAGCTGCGACTGCATGTTCTCCTGGAAGTATCCCCTCGGCGGTGCGCACGGAATTTCCATCGGCGGCAAGACCCTGCCCGCCCTGCCGAGTCTGCCGAAGATGACCTGGCCGAAGGTCGAGCCGACCGCGGAGAACGCCGCGATGATCCCCTGCGTGCAGGTGCTCGGCCAGTATAAGGTGGTCTTCGAGCGGTAAGCTGTGCCGGAGGCGCCTTTTCTGCAGAGGCGGCGCTTCCTGCCTGCGGCAACGCTGCCCAATACGCCGAGAACGCCGGTCTCCCGAATCTGGGAGACCGGCGTTCTCAGTTTATGATTGCCGTTTGAATCAGCTGCGGTTCTGCTCTGCGAAGAGGCGGATGTTGGAGGGGTTCTCCACACGCTGGACCTCAGCGCCGTCCTTCAGGACGAGCAGGGTCGGAGCCTGGCGGACGCCGTACTGCTTCGCGAGAGCAGGGTCCTTGTCCACGACCACGGTGCCGTAGGAGATGCCGGCGTCGGCGAGGAACTTCTTCGCCATCACGCACTTCGGGCAGGTGGAAGTGGTGAACAGGAGCAGGCCGTCAGCCGGCTCTGCGGCGGGCGCGGGCGCTGCCTTCGTCTCGAGCGTCACCGCGGAGGGCGCGGCAGCGGGCGTCGGCTCTGCGGCGGGGCTGTCGGTGAAATGGTGCTTGGCATAGGACGCGCCGACGTCATAGACCTTGCGGTCCTTGAACTCCTGCGCCTTGCCGTCGTTCCAGTTCTGAACCGGACGGTAGTAGCCGGTGATACGGCTGTAGACCTCGGTGGGCTTGCCGCAGTACGGGCAGGTGTACTGCTCGCCGGCAAGATAGCCGTGCTCGCGGCAGACCGAGTAGGTCGGCGACAGGGTGTAGTACGGGAGCTTGTAGTTCTCGGAGATCTTGCGGACCAGGTTCGCGGCGGCCTTCCAGTCCGGCAGCTTCTCGCCGAGGAAGGCGTGGAAGACGGTGCCGGAGGTGTAGAGAGTCTGCAGCTCGTCCTGGATGTCGAGGGCGGAGAAGACGTCCTCGGTGTAGCCCACGGGCAGGTGGGAGGAGTTGGTGTAGTAGGGGGTTCCGTTCTCGTTGGCCGTGATGATGTCGGGGAAGTCCTTCTTGTCGTGCTTGGCCAGACGGTAGGTGGTGGACTCGGCCGGAGTGGCCTCGAGGTTGTAGAGGTCGCCGTACTGCTCCTGGTAGTCCTTGAGGCGCTCGCGCATATGGTTGAGGACTTCCGCCGTGAACTTCTGAGTCTCGGGATGGGTCATATCCTTGCGGATCCACTTGGCGTTCAGGCCGGCCTCGTTCATGCCGATCAGGCCGATGGTGGAGAAGTGGTTGGCGAAGGTGCCGAGATAGCGCTTGGTGTAGGGGTAGAGACCCTCCTGGAGCAGCTTCGTGATGACGTCGCGCTTGATCTTGAGGGAGCGGGCGGCGAGGTCCATCAGACGGTCGAGGCGCTTGTAGAAGTCGGCCTCGTTCTCGGCCAGGTAGGCCAGCTTCGGCATGTTCAGTGTGACGACGCCGACAGAGCCGGTGGACTCGCCGGAGCCGAAGAAGCCGCCGGACTTCTTGCGCAGCTCGCGCAG
>JAFPFL010000088.1 GCA_017425545.1 Oscillospiraceae bacterium
ATTCATGTGATTTCAGAAGTTTTCTGCTATCAACCTTCCACGCACAGGAATACGGATATGAATGAATATGACGTAATCGTAATCGGCGGGGGCGCCGCCGGCATGTTTGCCGCGATCCAGGCGGCCTCTGACGGGGCGAAGGTCCTGCTCCTCGAGCCGAACGACCGTCTCGGCAAAAAGCTCTACATCACCGGCAAGGGCCGCTGCAACGTGACCAACCACTGCTCCTGGCAGGAGGTTCTGAAAAACGTCCCGCGCAACAGCCGGTTTCTCTATTCCGCGCTCTCCGGCTTCCCGCCGGAGCAGACCGAGGCCTTCTTTGAAGACCGCGGCTGCGCCCTCAAGGTCGAGCGCGGCAACCGCGTTTTCCCGGTCTCGGACCGGTCTGCGTCTGTGATCGACGTCTTGCGCGGCGCCCTGCGGGAAACCGGGGTGGCGGTGCGTCAGGCGCGGGTGACTGAGCTTCTGACCGAGAACGGCCGAATCTCCGGCGTCCGCACCGACCGCGGCAGCTTTGCCGCGCCGGCTGTGATCCTTGCCACCGGCGGCAAGTCCTATCCCGCCACCGGCTCCACCGGCGACGGCTACCGCCTTGCGGCCGTCCTCGGCCACAGCATCGTCCCGCCGGTCGGCTCTCTGGTCCCGCTGGTCGAGGACGGGCACTTCTGCGAGCGGATGCAGGGCCTTGCCCTGAAAAACATCCGGATCCGCCTGCTTGACGAATCCGGCAAGTCCGTGTTTGAGGAATTCGGCGAGCTCCTGTTCACCCATTTCGGCCTCTCCGGCCCGGTCATCCTCTCCGCCTCGGCGCATATGGAGGCGAAGAAGCGCTACACGGTCTCGATCGACCTCAAGCCCGCCCTGGACGAGGAAAAGCTCGACGCGCGCATCCTGCGCGACTTCTCCGAAAACCAGAACCGGAACTTTGAAAACGCCCTCTCCGGCCTCTTCCCGAAGACCATGATCCCCGTGATCATCGAGCGCTCCGGCATCCACGGCTGGGAGAAGGTCAACTCCGTCACGAAGGCGCAGCGCCGCGCCCTGCTGGAGCTGACGAAGCACTTCACAGTTCAGATCGCCGGGCTGCGCCCGGTGGAGGAGGCCATCATCACCTCCGGCGGCGTCAGCGTGCAGGAGGTCAGCCCGAAAACAATGGAATCCAAGCTTGTCCCGGGTCTCTATTTCGCCGGTGAGATCCTGGACGTAGACGCCTATACCGGCGGCTTCAACCTGCAAATCGCCTGGGCCACCGCCTTTGCCGCGGGACACGCGGCGGCGGCGCGCTGAATGTTTCCAAAGGGAGGTACATAACCGTGAAACCGTTTATCTCAGTTGCCATTGACGGGCCAGCCGGCGCGGGCAAGAGCACGATCGCCCGCCGCGTCGCCGCGGAGCTCGGCTATCTCTACGTCGACACCGGCGCCATCTACCGCACCGTCGGCTACCACATGAGCCTGATGGGCGTCGGCCCGAAGGATTCCGACGGCATCCGCCGCTGCATCGACGACGTCAACATCGAGATCCGCTACGGCGACGACGGCCTGCAGCACATGATCCTCAACGGCGCCGACGTCACGGATAAGATCCGCACGCCCGAAATGTCCATCATGGCCTCCGGCGTCGCGACCCAGAGCTGTGTGCGCGACTATCTTCTGGAGATGCAGCGCTCTCTGGCCGAGACCCACAACGTGGTCATGGACGGCCGCGACATCGGCACCGTCGTTCTGCCGAACGCCCGGGTCAAGATCTACCTGACCGCCTCTGCCGGCGTGCGGGCCGAGCGCCGCTGCCGCGAGCTGCTCCAGCGGGGCGAGACCGTCGAATACGCCGACGTCTACACCGACATCGTCAAGCGCGACGAGCAGGATATGAACCGCGCAATCGCGCCGCTGCGCTGCGCCGACGACGCGGAGGTCGTCGACAGCTCCGCCATGTCCATCGACCAGGTCGTCGCCGAGATCAAGGCGATCATTCGAAAGAAGGCGGAGGCATGAGCGAGGAACAGACGCAGGAGCAGCGGACGCCCAGGAAGCAGAAGGCTGAGCCTGGCCGCGGCTTTGCGGTCAGGATCTTCTACCCGATCATTTACGCCCTGCTCTGGCTCGTCATGCGATTCTACCACTGGCCGATCTTCCGCGGCCGGAAAAACCTCCCGGAGGGCGCCTGTATCCTCTGCGGCAACCACTCCGGCTTTGCCGACCCGATCTGGGTCTTCATGGCCATGCGGACGCGCGTGCCGCCCTGGACGATGGCCAAAAACACCCTCTTCCGGAAAAAAGAATGGATGGGCAGATTCCTGATGGCCTTCCGCGCCTTCCCGGTCGACCGGGACGCGATCGACCTGACGGCGGTCAAGAAGTCCCTCTCCGTGCTCAAGAAGGGGGAAAAGCTGCTGATCTTCCCTGAGGGCACCCGCGTCAAGCCCGGCAAGATCATCGAGCCGAAATCCGGCGCCGTCCTGCTCGCCCAGCGGGCGGACGTGCCGATCGTTCCGGTGTTCGTCACGCCGAACCGCAAGCCCTTCCAGCCGATCCGCGTCATCATGGGCGAGCCCTGGAAGCCGAGCTTCAGCTCCCGCCGCCCCGACAACGCCGAGCTGGCCGAACGCACGACCGAGCTGATGGAAAAGATCTACAGCCTCGGCGGCATGGAGCCCTATAAGAACCCCACGGCATGACAGATGAACTTTCCTTTCTGCAGGCAGCCCTGCCTTCCTGCGACCGCATGACAGTCCCGGAGGCCGCCCTGCGCGAAATCGTCCGCCATGCGGCGGCAGTCCGCGCGGCGGTGCGCTGGGGCAGCACGATCCCCGAGGATCTCTTCCTCGCCTACGTGCTCTTCCCCCGGGTCAACACGGAGGCGCCCTCGGCGTATCACGCGCCGCTCTTTGCGCAGCTCCGGGACCGGATCGCCGGCAGGAGCATGGAAGCGGCCGTGCAGGAGATCAACCTCTGGTGTGCCGAATCCGCTGAATACCGCGCCACCGACGATCGCACGAACGCGCCGTCGGATATGCTGCGGCTTACCTATGGGCGCTGCGGGGAGGAATCCGTCCTCCTGGTCAGCGCCCTGCGCGCCTGCTGCATTCCCGCCCGTCAGGTCTATGTGCCCTGGTGGTCACACTGTGACGACAACCACGCCTGGGTCGAGGCCTGGGTGGACGGAGCATGGCGCTATCTTGGCGCCTGTGAGCCGGAACCCGTTCTGGATTCCGGCTGGTTTACCGCCGCCGCATCCCGCGCCATGCTGGTGCATACCAAAGCCTGGGGGATCCGCCCTGCGGGTGACGAGATCTGCGGCACGCAGTTCGGCGCCTTCCTCGTCAACCGCACAGCCGCCTACGCGAAGACGGCGCTCTTGACGGTTCGCGCCGAGGCGGGCGGCAGACCGATTTCCGGCCTCCTCGTCCGCTTTGAGCTGGCAAATCTGGCCGCCTTCCGTCCCATCCATACGGCCCGGACCGACGCGCGCGGCGAGACGCGCCTGACGCTCGGCTTGGGCAGTCTGCGCGTCTGCATCACGGACGGAACGCGCTTCCTCTCCCGCATGGTCGACCTCTCCGCCGACGCCGTCCTGCGCCTGGACTGGTCACAGGCCTCCGATCAGGCGGAGCCCGAAGTCTTCCGCCAGAGCCCGCCGCCGGAGACCCGGATCCAGAGCGCGCCCCTGACGCCCGAGGCGGCCGCGCGCCACGCTTCCAGACTTCGCTCCTGCGCCGAGGCACTGGCGCAGAAACGCGCCGCCTTCTCCGATGATGACCCCTATCTGAAAAAAGCCTGCGGCAACGCCGCAGTAATCCGCCGCTTCCTGAACGAGGCGCCTTTTTCCGATGCGGACAAGACCGCCCTGCTTGAGACCCTGGCCGAGAAGGACTTCGGCGACGCGACCGAGGAGATGCTTGCCGACGCCCTGTCTGTCGCCCTGCCGTACCGCAGCCGCTGGCCGGAGGCGGTCTGGCGCACCGGCGTCCTCGCACCGCGCGTGTCCCATGAAAAGCTGCGCCCGATCCGCCGCGTTCTGCAAGAAGCCTTGCGCGCCGATGCGCTGCAGACGGCTGAGGCGCTCTGGACCTGCCTGAATGCCCGGATCCGGACAGACGGGGAGCAGGACATCTGCATCCCGGACCTCAGCGCCGTCCTGCGCGCCGGCGTCTGCGCTCGCCAGACCCTCGACGTCCTGTTCGTCGCCTGCGCCCGCACGCTCGGCTTTGCTGCCCGGCTGAACCCGGCGACCCGCGTCAAGGAGGTCTGGGACGACGGCTGGAAGCCGCTTCTGCCTCAGACCGACGAGACCGGAACCCTGCGCCTGGAGCCGCCTGCCGGAGCAAAATGGACCGGCGGCGTCGATTTCGGCGTCGAGCGACTTGAAACCGGACTCTATACCCCGCTCGACCTCGACGGGACCGTCCTTTCCGGGCCGCTCGATTTGACCCTCCCGGCCGGGGCTTACCGCCTGCTCTGCATGACGCGGATGGCGGACGGCTCCGTGGACGGGCGCCTGACGCCCTTCCGCGTCCGCGCCGGAGAGACCGTCGGTCTCTCTGCCGTCCTTCCGGCCCAGCGCCTGCCCGAGGCCGGTCCGCCGGCGGAATTAACGGAGATCCAGGCAGCGGAAGGCCCGGTGCTCGCATCTATTGCGGGCAGACCCGCGCTGATCGCTCTGCTCGCGCCGTCCGAGGAGCCGAGCGTCCACTTCCTGAACGAACTGACCGCGCACGCTGAGACTGCAAACGCCCTCGGCGCCGCGCTTCGCATTCTGTGCCTGCCCGGCGCGGACGCCGATCGGATTCGTCCCGCCGCGGCCCGCTTTTCCGACAGCCGGATCCTGACCCTGCCGGATGCCGCGGCCGTCCTGCCCTGGCGGGAGGCCATGCACGCTGGCGAGCTGCGGCTGCCGCTGGCCCTGGCCGTCAACCGGGCAGGGAAGGGCGTCTTCGCGCTGACAAACTACCGCGTCGGCTCTGTCCGCACCCTGCTGGAGATTCTGAGAACGGAGGAAACCCCATGAAGAAAATCACACTTGAGGTCTGCTGCGGCAGCGTGGAAGACGTCCTGCAGGCCGCCGACGGCGGCGCAGACCGCGTCGAACTCAATTCCTGCCTCTTCCACGGGGGCCTGACCCCCTCCATCGGCGAGCTTCTGGTTGCAAAGAAGGCCGTCGATCTCCCGATCATGACGATGGTTCGCCCGAGGCAGGGCGGCTTCTGCTACACGAAGGCGGAGTACGCCACGGCCCTGGCCGACGCCGAGCAGCTTCTCGCCGCCGGCGCCGACGGCCTCGTCTTCGGCTTCCTCCATGAGGACGGCACGCTCGACCGCGCGCGCTGCCGGGAGCTCGTCCGTCTGGCGGGCGACAAAACCAAGGTCTTCCACCGCGCCATCGACGTGGCTCCGGACTGGAAGGCGATGCTCTCGGATCTGATCGAGCTTGGCGTGGACCGCGTGCTCACCAGCGGTCAGGCGCCGGACGTCTTCTACGGCGTCGACGTGATCCGCGAAATGGTGGAGTTCGCCGAGGGCCGGATCCAGATCCTGCCCGGCGCCGGCGTCAATGGCAAAAACATCGACCGGATCCTGAGGGAGACCGGCTGCGACCAGATCCACGTTGCCCGCTTCACCCAGCGTCTGGATCCGTCCACGGCCAACAACCGCGACATCTTCTACGGCGGCGCCCTCTATCCCCCCGAGGACCGGTACGACGTGATCGACGGCAGCTTCGTGGCCGAGATGAGAAACCACTGCTGACGCCATTTCAGCTGACAGTTGACTGTGATGGTATCTCCATAGCTGTGATATGGAAAAAATGAAAACCATCCCGAAGGCAGACCGAAACTGTCCATTGCCCCCTGTCCGCTGTCCACTCAAAAACGTTCTTACAGGCGCCGAAAAGTGGCAATCAAGGAGAATGCTATGTCCACCTATACGACCCGTCCCACCCCTGCCGACACCTCCTGGTTTACCCGCGACCGCTTCGGCATGTTCATCCACTGGGGGCTCTACGCCCTGCCCGCGCGGCACGAATGGGTCAAGACCCGCGAGCGGATGACGGACGCGGAATACGACCGCTACTTCTGCCGCTTCGATCCAGACCTCTTTGATCCGCGCGACTGGGCCGGACGCGCCAGAGCCGCCGGCATGCGCTACGCCGTCCTGACCGCCAAGCACCACGACGGCTTCTGCCTCTTCGACAGCCGGTACACCGATTATAAGGCAACCAACACTCCGGCTGGCCGCGACCTGGTCCGCGACTTTGTCGAAGCCTTTCGGGCGGAAGGCCTGCGCGTCGGTTTCTACTACTCTCTGCTCGACTGGCATCATCCGGATTTTACAATCGATGTCCATCATCCGCGCCGGGACGATCCCGACGCGCAGGCGCAGAACGACGGCCGCTCAATGGCCCGCTACTGCGAATACGTCCGGAACCAGGTCGCGGAGCTGCTGACAAATTACGGTCAGATCGACGTCATCTGGTACGACTTCTCCTATCCGGACCAGAACGGGACCGGGGACAGGGCCTGGATGAAGGGCAAGGGCGCGGCGGATTGGGAAGCCGACCGCCTGATCGCCCTGACCCGAACCCTGCAGCCGCAGATCCTGATCAACAACCGCACCGGTCTCGAGCAGGACGTCTGGACCCCGGAGCAGTACCAGCTCCAGGACTGGCTCCGCCACCCCGAAACCGGCGAACGCGTCGTCTGGGAGGCCTGCCAGACCTTTTCCGGCTCCTGGGGCTATTACCGCGACGAGACGAGCTGGAAATCTCCGGCGCAGCTGATCCGCATGCTGGTCAACACGGTCTCGGCGGGCGGCAATCTGCTGATGAACGTCGGCCCCACCGCGCGCGGCTGCTTCGACCGCCGCGCCTGCGATGAGCTGAACGTCTTCGCGGAGTGGATGAAATACAACAGCCGCTCGATCTACGGCTGTACGATGGCGGAGCCGGAGCTGCTCGCCGCCTGTCCGCGCGACTGCCGGATGACCCAGTCTTCCGACGGGAAGCGCCTCTATATCCACCTGTTCGCCTATCCCTTCGGCTGCCTGGAGCTCCGCGGTCTGGCCGGAAAGGTCGAATACGCCCAATTCCTGGCTGACGGCAGCGAGCTGCGCTTCACCGAGGGCAGGGTGGACCACTTCAGCGAGGGCGCGTCCCGCGGCGACGACCTGCTCGTCATCGAGCTTCCGGTCCGGCAGCCCGAAACGCCCGTGCCTGTGATCGAGGTCTTTCTTCGCGAGTAATCGTTCTCACTTCGCAAATGAAATTCACGCTGACGCGTGCGTGAAATTCCGCTGCGCGGAGTGAAATTCGGGCTCCGCCCGAATGAAATGCGCCGTAATATGAATTCATTGTTGTTCTGCTTTGCATAACGACAATGACGCCACTGTCACCTGATATCAATTCTCAATTTCCAAAGGTGGGCGAGCCCTATGTACCACATCACCATATCCGATGCCGCCGGTTTCTGCTTCGGCGTGCAGCGCGCGGTCGAGACCGTTGAGCAGGTCGCCGGCACAGGCGGCCCCGTCTTCACCCTCGGCCCCATCGTCCACAACCGCCATGTTGTCGAGCACTTTGCTGCCATCGGCGTCCACGAGATCTCCGCAGTCGAGCAGGCGCCTGCCGACAGCACGGTGATCATCCGTGCCCACGGCGTCGGCAGGGCTGTCCTCGACGCGCTGCACGAGCGTGGCGTTCGGGTCGTGGACGCGACCTGTCCCTTTGTCGAGCGCATCCACCGCCTCGTGCACCAGGCGGAGGAAGAAAGCCGCCGCCCGGTCATTTTCGGCTCGAAAACCCACCCTGAGGTCGTCGGGATTTCCGGCTGGTGTGAGCACCCGCTGATCATCGAAAGCCCCGAGGAATGGGAGTCCTGGCTCTGCGCCGCCCCGGAAAACCCCGGGACCCCGCTCGCCCTGGTCGCGCAGACGACTTCCAACCAGGAGCAGTGGAAAAAAGTTGCGCAAATTACAAAAAAACTATGTACAAATGCGAAATTATTTGATACAATATGCAAAGCGACTGAAACGAGGCAGTCAGAGGCGGCTAACTTGGCCTCCCACAAAGATACAATGATCGTTGTGGGAGACAAAACAAGTGCAAACACCCGTCAGCTCGTTGCGATCTGCCGGGAGCACTGTCCCAGAGTCTATGCTGTGGACAATGCCACGGAGCTCAAGGACTGTGATTTCTCGCAGTCGCATCAGATAGGTATCACTGCAGGAGCGTCAACACCTGCGTGGATAATAAAGGAGGTCAATCAAACTATGGATGAGAACAAAACAGTAGATACTGCAACGGAGGAAAGCTTTGAGGCAATGCTTGACGCAAGTATCAAGACTCTAAACACAGGAGATACGGTCACGGGTACAGTCGTTGCCATCGGCGCCACCGAAGTCCAAGTTGACCTGGGAACCAAACACGCCGGTTACATCCCCTGTGATGAAGTCAGCAGCGACCCCAACGTGAAGCCTGAAGACGTTCTCAAGGTCGGCGATGAAATCAAAGTTTTTGTTGTCCGAGTCAACGATCAGGAAGGCACCGTTCAGCTCAGCCGCAAGAAGCTCGACGGCATGCGCGCGTGGGAAGAGCTCCAGGAGCTCGCAGACAACAAGGAGCCTGTTGAAGTCAAGATCGTCGAAGTCAACAAGGGCGGTCTGGTCGCCAACTACAAGGGCGTCCGCGTCTTTATTCCGGCTTCCGCCTCCGGCGTTGCCCGCGGCGGCGATCTGGAAGCCCTCAAGGGCGAAACCATGAAGATCCGCATCACCGAGGTCAACCGCGAGCGCCGCGGCGGCCGCGTGGTCGGCTCCGCCCGTGCCGTGCGCAACGAAGAGCGTAAGGCCGCTCAGGAGAAGATCTGGTCCGAGATCGAAGTCGGCAAGAAGTACACCGGCACGGTCAAGTCCCTCACATCCTACGGCGCGTTTGTTGACATCGGCGGCGTGGACGGCATGGTGCATGTTTCCGAGCTGAGCTGGCGTCGGATCAAGAATCCCGCTGAGGTCGTCAAGGTTGGCGACGTGATCGACGTCTATGTCATCGCCCTGGATCCCGAGAAGAAGAAGATCTCCCTCGGCTACAAGACCGAAGAGATGAACCCCTGGAACCAGTTCACTGCGAAGTACGCTGTTGGCGACGTTGCCAAGGTCAAGGTTGTCAAGATGATGACCTTCGGCGCTTTCGCCGAGATCCTTCCCGGCGTGGACGGCCTGATCCACATCTCCCAGATCGCGGATCACCGCATTGCCAAGCCCGAGGACGTTCTGACTGTCGGCCAGGAAGTTGATGCCAAGATCATCGACATCGACGCCGAGAAGAAGCGCATCTCCCTCTCCATCCGTGCGCTGCTCGAGCCCACTCTGGAAGAACAGGCTCAGGCGATCGCGGAAGAACAGGCTCCGGCCGAGGAGGAGAAGCCCGTCGAGGCTGAATAAGCACAATCTGTTCAGGGGCTGTATCAAAAGCGATTTTGATACAGCCCCTGTGTCTGTAAAGGCGAAGTTCGCGCCCCAAGACCGGCGCGGGCCGAATGACCTGTCTGGAGGTGCCGGATGAAACGAATTCAGATCACAGCCCTCGTCCTTGTTTTGCTGCTGAGCCTCGCGGCCTGCGCAGCGCCGGCAAAGACCGGCGGCGCCGGGACAGCCGCGCCAGCTTCCGAGTCCGGCGGCGGCACGCAGCAGCTTCCGACCGCGCCGGGCGTCGAGACGAAGGAGCCGCAGACGCCTCCGTCGCCCTCGGAAGGGGCGGCGGACCCGGACGGCATTGCCTGGGAGCCGCTCTCCGGGGGACGGACCGCCGCGGATTATGAAGACGTCCGCAGCGTGCTGGCCGCCAATCTCAGCGGCCGCAGGGCCGAGTTCCGCAGTCAGTCGCTCAGCGGCATGCAGGAAGGCGATCCCCAGGATGCGCCGCCGGAAAACGCGCTGCAGACCCTGCCGGACGGCGTCGCCGCCGGCAGCTTCGTGCAGGCGGACGGCTCCTGGCTCTATCTGATCGACAGCTTCGGTCTGCGGATCCAGACCCTCGCCGGCGCTGACAGCCGGATCGTCTCCTATACGCCGGTGGACGCCGCCGAAGGCGACGGCGTCTGGCTCCAGGAGCTCTACGTCTCCGGCGACCGCGCCGCCGTCGTCTATACGATGAGCGCGGCCGCAACCGGCCCGAATGCGTATGACGGCAGCACCCACGCGGCGATCTATGACGTCAGCAACCGGGAAGCGCCCGTCCTGCTGGCCGATCTCGGCGCGGACGGAAGCTATGGCCGGACCTGGATGGTCGGCGGCGTCCTCTGCCTGATCACGATGCCCTACCTCTGGAGCGTCGACGAGACGGGCGACCCCGCGTCGGTGATCCCGGGCACGTGGCAGAACGGCACGCGCACCCTGCTCCCCGCGGATCGGATCCTCATCAGTCCCAACACCTGCGAGCCGGGCTTCACGGTCCTCTGCACGATCTCGCTCGCAGACGCGGCAATCGTCGACGCGGCTGCCCGCACCGATCTGGCGCAGCCTTGCTGCGCGGAGTCCGGCGCGGTCTATCTGGCGCGGGACGTCTGGTCCTGCGGCGCCACAGAGCCGAAGACCGAAGGCACCTATGCCGTCTCGGAGTGGAGAGACCGCACCCAGCTTGAGCTGTTCCGCTTCCGGCTGGATTCCTCCGGTGCGATCACGCCGGACGATAGCTGCCTGCTCGACGGCGGGATGCTCTCTCCGACGGCGATCACGATCCGCGAAGATCAGATCCGCGCCGTGACTGTGGATCGGCGCACCGGCTTCCGCCAGTATGTCGACGCTGAACACGGTTTCACCAACGCCGAGGCTGCTGAGCCGACGGTGTCCAACCGCCTGACGGTTCTGGACAAATCCTTCCGCACGCTCGGCGCCCTGGACCATCTCGGCGCCGACAAGCCCATGATCTCCTACCTCGACGGCGGCGTCAGCGGCTGGTTCACGCTGGCGGAGGATTGCCGGACGTCCTATACGCTGGATCTGTCCGATCCAGCCGCGCCGAAGACCGGGGCTGCGCTCTCCATCCCGGGCGATCAGCGGATCGTCCAGCCGGTGTCTGAGAGCAGGCTGCTTCTGCTGTCCACCGTCTACGGGGACGGCAGCTTGGAGATGCGCCTCTTCGACCGTTCAGACCCGTCTCAGATCCGGGAGCTCACCTCCGGCCAGACGAACCGAGAGGGTGTGCACTGCATGGTCACCTGGGCGCCCGGCACCCTGTATCTGGATGAGACCGGCGGCGCCTTCGGCTTCCCGTTCTATACCGGCGATGGCGCGGGATTTTGCCTCTACCGCTATGACGAAAGCGGCTTTGCGCAGGTCGGCGAGACGCAGCTTGAATACCTGCCGGACGATACCGTTACGATTCTCCATGACGGACTGCTCTACCTCTGCAGCCGGACGATCTGCTATGTGCTGGATCCGGCCGCAGTCACGCAGCTGGCCGTCGTGACCGACGCAGTGGGGTAAGACATGACAAAAGAAGAAATCGCGCGCATCAACGAGCTCGCGCACAAGGCAAAGGCGGAGGGCCTGACGCCGGAAGAGACCGCGGAGCGCGACGCGCTGCGTCGCGCGTATATCGAATCGGTCAAGGCAGATCTCGTCGCCCATCTCGAGAACACCTGGATCGTTGACGAAAAGGGCAACAAGCGTCCGCTTCGGAAAAAGAAATAGCGATCCCGCCGCGCAGCGGCGCGAGTGCGGCATATCCTCCGGCTGCCGCGCATAGGCTGATTCTGGGAAAAAGCCCAAAACTGATCCGGAGGGGAATCATCATGCGCCGAATCCTTGTTCTTGTCGTTCTGTCCGCGCTCCTGCTCTGCGGCTGCGCAAACCGCGCTGCGCCGGCGCCGGAGCTCGTTCTGGACAACGTCCCGACCGGCCTTGTCGTCCGCAAACCGCTCAGCCCGATCCTTCCGCATGCGGACGGGGCCCTGATCGAGGTCGCTTCCGGCCCGGCGGGCAGCTGCTATGAGGCGCCGGACGGCCAGTGCTTCTGGTATACCACCGTCTCCGGCCCGGACCCGGACGTCGCCCTGCGCGAGCTGACCGGTACTACCAGGGAACGGCTCTGCCCGGTCTGCGGCACGCGTTTTGGCATGGAGGAGTATCGTTTCTCCTGGACGATGGAGAACGACGAGGGGACCTGGCTCTGCATGGGTCAGCTTCACTGCGGCACGGACTACTGCTACGGCCTGGCGGTCTGCCGCCGGGAGGACGCCGACGCGGAGACCCGCGCGCGCTGCGCGGAGGTCTATGCCGACTATGGCCTGTACTATGACGAGGGCGCATGACCGATCGAAGGAGAAAACCATGAAAAAGACAATGCTGATCCTGTCCGCCGTGGCGCTGGTGCTGATCCTGGCGGTCGGCGGCGGAATTTGGTTCTTCATTTCCAAGCTGACCGCGAAGGAAGCGGTGCCGGAAAAATCGACCGTGGAGACCTATCTCAACGAGCACTGGTCGTTTTACCGCCTCCGCAGCTGGGATCCCGCGTCCGGCGCGCTGGAACTGGACTACCCGCAGCGGCACACCTTCGAGCAGATGAAAAAATACGGCGCGGCGCTCGATTTCAGCGCAGACGCGCTGGCCCAGACCCAGCACATGCAGGACATTCGCTACGGCCTGTCGCAGGTCTGCGGCGTCTCCCCGACGAGCATCGTCGTCCACGGCGTTTCCAGCGACGGCCGGGAGGTCTACACCGTCAATGAGGCGGGGGACCTGAAAGCCTGCTGGCTCTCAGAGGAAGCGCATGAGACCGAGCCGTAGACGGCGGCGCGATGATGGAAAAAAACCGGATCTCCCCGGAGGGAATCAGAATGGACAGAGAACAGAAAACTGACCGCCCGGCGACCCTGCCTGCCCGCTCCTTCGAAACGGCGTGCGACCCGCACGCTGCCCCGGAGCAGGGGGAATACCGCTTCGGAAGCGGCTGCATCGATACCGAAGCCGGCGCGGAAACCAGACGATACGCATTCGAGCGGAAGATTGCATACGTTCCGCAGCCGGAACCGGTCGGTACGCCGGATCCCGCGGGAGGCTTTGCCGGACAGGCTGCTGATGCCGAGCAGGCTGTCACGCCCTCTGCGGCGGCATTCCGTGCTGGCGCCGCGCCCAAGCCCACGGCAGGGACGGAGATCCCCGCGGCCTGGCGGGCGTTCCAAGCCGCAGTGCCGCCCCGGGAAGAAGCGGAGCCTGAGACGCGGAAGCGCAGCGCCCGGCTCAACGGCTGGACGGTGCTTGCCGTGATCCTCGCCCTGTTGCTCGGCGGCTTCGCCGGCTTTGTCGGCTATCAGCTCTGGAGCGAGCACGCCGCCGGCCGCGGCGCCTCCGCAGCTTCCGAACCGACGGTGGAGCGCACCGAGCAGATGGAGCTTTCCGCCATCTATCGTAAGAACGTCGACGCCGTCGTCAGCATCCTCTGCCGGAGCGAGGACGGCGAGCAGCCGACCACCGGCGGCAGCGGCTTTCTGATCGACGAACGCGGCTATCTGCTGACGAATTACCATGTGATCCAGGGCGCCGCCTCCATCACGGTGATCCTGCATGACGGCAGGAGCTTCCCCGCCGAGCTCGTCAACGCGGACGACTTCGGCTGCGACGCCGCCCTGCTGCGGATCGAGGCGGACGGCCTGAAGGCCGCCGCCCTCGGCGACTCCGACCGGGCCGAGATCGGCGTTCCGGTCTGCACGATCGGAAATCCCCTCGGAGAGCTGGCGGATTCTCTGAGTGCCGGCTATCTCAGCGCGAGAGACCGCGTCATCAACGTGGGCGGGATCACAGTCCCCATGCTGCAGACCGACGCCGCAATCAACTCCGGCAACTCCGGCGGTCCGCTGTTCAACTCTGCCGGCGAGGTCATCGGCATCGTCACGACGAAGTACTCGGGCGAGACCACCTCCGGCGCCACCGTCGAAGGTCTCGGCTTTGCCATCCCGATCAACGCCGTGCGGCCGAAGCTCGAAGCCCTGATCGGCCGTGGCGCCGAATAGAACAAGGGCAGAAGAAATCCTCCGCGCAGCTTCCGGGCGGAAGCACGCGGGGGATTTTTCAGAATCATTATTTCATGATGATCGCCAGAAATGCCAGCGGCTCGTCGCTGTCGTTGGCGATTCCGTGGCTGTGCCCGCCGGTGCAGTACTCCGAATCGCCGGCGTCCAGAATGTAGTCCTGCCCGTCCTCGGTGACCGTCGCCCGGCCCTGCAGGATCAGGTAGATCTCTCCGTCCTCATGGTGGGAATGCACGCCGATCGAGCTGCCGGGAGGCAGGGTGTTGACGCCGCAGAGATTGATCTTGTCGATCTCCGTCTTTTCCCAGATATGCAGCGTGTCGTAGGGGCCCTTGCCGCCCTTGACCTCGAAGCGGGGCTCGACCCGCATTTCCTGTCTGCGCTTGATCATCGAAATACCTCCTTACAGCTTTTCAAGAATTTTCATCATCAGAGCCGAAAACTGCTCCTTGCAGGCCTCGCCGACCTCGAGGACCTCCTCCTCGGTCAGCGGCTGCTTCAGGATCCCGGCCGCCATGTTGGTTGCCAGCGAGAAGCCCAGAATCTCCATCCCGCAGTGCCGCGCGGCGATGACCTCCGGCACGGTGCTCATGCCGGCCGCGTCCGCGCCGAGGATCCGCGCCGCGCGGATCTCCGCCGGCGTCTCATACTGCGGACCCGGGAAGTACATGTAGACGCCCTCGTTGAGGTGGACGCCGGTCTCCCGCGCCGCCTGCCGCGCCATCTCCTGCAGCCGGGGCGTATAGGCGGTCGTCATGTCCGGGAAGCGGACGCCGAAGCGCTCGTCGTTCGGCCCGGTCAGCGGTGTCTTGCCGAAGAGCATGATGTGGTCGGTCATCAGCATGATCTGGCCGGGCTTGAAGGCCAGATTGACGGCTCCGGCTGCGTTCGTAACGATCATCGTCTTCACGCCCAGCAGCTTCATCACGCGCACGCCGTAGGCGGCCTCCTCCGGGGTGCAGCCCTCATAGAGGTGGATGCGCCCCTGCATGACCGCGACTTTTTTCCCGGCGATTGTCCCGAAGACGAAGCGTCCCTTGTGTCCCGGCGCGGTGGAGTGCTTGAAGTGGGGGATCTCGGGGTAGGGAACGAGGATCGGATGCTCGACCCGGTCGCCGAACTGTCCGAGCCCGGAGCCCAGGATCAGGAGCAAATCCGGCTGAAAGCCGCCGAGCCTTTCGCGCAGAAAGTCCGCGCTTTGCTGATAGTGTTCAAACGGGATCATTGGTTGCGCCTCCTTTTGTCAGGTTTTGAGTGTATCGTCAAGGGGTTTCGGCGTTTTTTCGAGCAGAAAGGTATAGAAGACCACGGGATAGCTTACGTTCCGTTTCACAAAGCCCTCTTCGTGCTCCGACAGCTTTCCGCCCCAGGCCTCATAGACGTTTCTGGCCTTGTGATTCTCTTTCAGAACGCCGATCACATATGCCCAGTCATTGAATCTTGCGATTTTTTCTTCCAGCCTGCTTTCCTTTTCCAGAAACACTTCCTCCGGGAAGATATGACGGTAGGCGTCTCTCCAGACTTGAATACCCAAGGTTTCCCAGCCTCTCGCGTCTTCCGGAGTCGCTTTTCTGATCGTGACGGAATCGACGTTCATGCTTGAGCTCCTTTCAAATCATATTATCATCTGCATTCTCCGATTGCCTGTTTTTGTGCTGCTCCAGCCATACCAGCAGCACGGCAACGTCGGCGGGGCTGACGCCTGAAATCCTGGAAGCCTGGCCAACGGAAACGGGGCGAATCCGGGAGAGCTTCTCCCGCGCCTCTTCCTTCAGGGCGTGGATCTCCCGGTAGGGGAGATCCGGCGGCAGACGCCGCTCCTCCGCCTTGCGGAAGTCCTCAAGCTGCTTTTCCTGCCGCGCGATGTAGCCGGCGTACTTGAGACGGATCTCGACCTGCGCCGTCACGCTCGCGGGAAGCTCCGGCCGCTCCGGGTCAAATGGCGCCAGATCGTCGTAGCCGAGCTCCGGCCTGCGGATCAGGTCCGCAAGCCGCGCAGAGGTCTCCACGTCCTGCGCGTGCCGGCTTTCGAGCATCTCGCTGAGTGCCGCGCTCGCGGCCACGCCGGTGTGTTCGAGCCTGTCGCACTCGCTCCTCACCGCTTCGTACTTTGCCAGCACCGCCTCATACCGTTCCTTCGGGATCAGGCCGATCCGGTAGCCGATCGGCGTCAGGCGTTCGTCCGCGTTGTCCTGCCGGTGGAGCAGGCGGTATTCGCTGCGCGAGGTCATGATCCGGTAGGGCTCGTCCGTGCCCTTGGTGACCAGATCGTCGATCAGCGTGCCGATGTAGCCGTCGGACCGCTTGAGGATCATCGGCTCCCGGCCAAGCAGCTTGAGCGCCGCGTTCACACCCGCGACGAAGCCCTGTACGGCTGCCTCCTCATAGCCGGATGAGCCGTTGAACTGCCCTGCGCCGTAGAGGCCGCGGACTTTTTTGCACTCCAGCGTCGGCAGCAGCTCGGTGGGGTCCACGCAGTCATACTCGATGGCATAGGCCGGGCGCATCATCTCGGCGTGCTCCAGCCCAGCCACGGAGTGCAGCATTCGGATCTGCACGTCCTCGGGCAGGGAGGAGGAGAAGCCCTGCAGATAGGTCTCCTCCGTGTTCAGTCCGCAGGGCTCCACAAAGAGCTGGTGCCGCTCTTTTTCTGCAAACCGGACGATCTTCGTCTCGATGGAAGGGCAGTAGCGCGGCCCGACGCCCGAGATGGAGCCGTCGTAGATCGGGCTGCGGTCCAGATTTTCGCGGATGATCGCATGGGTGGCCTCGTTGGTCCAAGTCAGATGGCAGACGGCCCGGTTTTCCGGCCGCTGCGCCGTCGAGAAGGAGAAGGGCTCTATGTCCTCGTCGCCCGGCTGCAGCTCCATCTTGTCAAAGTCGATGCTTCTGGCGTTGACGCGGGGCGGCGTGCCGGTCTTGAACCGGCGCATCGACAGCCCCAGCTTTTTCAGACAGTCACTCAGGCCGACCGCCGCGTGCATCCCGTCCGGCCCGGAGGAGATCACGGACTCGCCGATGATCACCGTGCTGTTCAGGAAGGTGCCGGTCGCGAGGATTACGGCCTTTGTCCCGTAGACCGCGCCGAGCCCGGTCGTCACCGCGCAGACCGCGCCGTTTTCGACCTCCACCGACACGACCGTCGCCTGCTTGAGATCCAGGTTTTCCTGCAGCTCCAGCACGTGCTTCATGTATTCCTGATACTTCCGCCGGTCCGCCTGCGCGCGCAGGGAGTGGACCGCCGGCCCCTTGCCGCGGTTGAGCATCCGGTACTGGATGCAGCAGGCGTCCGCCGCAATGCCCATCTGTCCGCCGAGCGCGTCGAGCTCGCGGACCAGATGGCCCTTCCCGGTCCCGCCGATCGCCGGATTGCAGGGCATGTTGCCCACAGCGTCCAGATTGATCGTAAAGACTGCAGTTTTCAGCCCGAGCCGCGCGGCGGCGAGCCCGGCTTCGATCCCGGCGTGTCCCGCGCCGATCACGGCGATATCATAATCGCCCGCATGATAGGTCATAGATATATTTCTCCATCGTCAGTCTTTTTTTCTATTATAGCGGGAAAGGCCGCACAATGCAATCCGCAGGCCGAAAAAAACACGGTTTTTAAGCCGCCGCTAAGGTTGCGCCGGTATGATGGCTCCAGAACACACAAGGAGATGATTCTGATGAAGAAGACCCAATGCTTATTCGCGCTTCTGCTGGTACTCTGCCTGCTGCTTTGCGCCTGCTCGGAAAAGAAAGAAACCGCGGCCTCGACCGCCTCTGCCGGAACGCAGAGCGCGGAAACCGTGACAAATGCGGCACAGCAGAGTACCGCAGCGGAGAGCGAGGTCCGGACGCCCGATCCCGCCGACCTGTTTACCCTGCGGGATCTTGACGGCAGCTGGGATGAGGACGCCGCGGTCCGGATCCGGCTCGAGGGCGATTCCGCCTCCTGCGACAGTTCCGCGGTGCAGATCTCCGGCGCCACCGTGACCATTGCCGCCGAGGGCGTCTACGTCCTCACCGGAACGCTCAGCGACGGAGAGATCATCGTCAATTGCAGCAAGGAGGAAAAGGTGCAGCTCGTTCTGAACGGCGCCGAGATCCACTCCGCCGACTTCGCGGCGATCTATGTCGCCCAGGCGGACAAGGTCTTCCTCACGCTCGCCGACGGCACGGTCAACACCCTGACCAACGGCGGCAGCTTCACGGCTTCCGATGAAAGCAACGTAGACGCCGTGATCTTCGCCAAGGACGATCTGACAATCAACGGCAGCGGCGCTCTGCTGATCACCTCTCCCGGCGGCCATGGCGTCGTCGGCAAGGACGAGGTCACGATCTGCGGCGGCAGCTTTGAGATCACGTCGGCCAAGACGGCGATCTCCGGCAAGGACAGCCTCTCCGTCTCGTCCGGCGTCTTCAAGCTGATTGCCGGAACGGACGCGATGAAGTCCGAAAATGACGACACGACCCTCGGCAACGTCTATCTCGCGGGCGGCTCCTACAATCTCAGCGCGGACGGCGACGGTGTCTCCGCCTCCGGCACGCTGACCGTCGCAGGCGGGTCCTATACAGTCCTGACCGGCAGCGGCGGAAACGACACGGACAAGAGCCAGAAGGGCATGAAAGCCGGCAGCGCGCTGACGATCCTCGACGGAACAATCTGGGTCTCCTCCACCGACGACAGCATCCACAGCAACGGCAGCATCACCGTGCTCGCCGGCACCCTGAATCTCTCCTCCGGCGACGACGGCGTCCACGCCGACGACACGGTGACGGTCGCCGGCGGCAGCGTCACGGTCCGCGAGAGCTATGAGGGCATCGAAGGCCTGAAGATCTGCCTCCGCGGCGGCGAGCTCGAGATCACCGCCAGCGACGACGGCCTGAACGCGGGCGGCGGCGGTGATTCCAGCGGCTACGGCGGCAGGGGCGGCGACATGTTCAGCGGCAACAGCGACGCTCTGCTTGAGATCTCCGGCGGCACGGTCACGGTCAACGCCGGCGGCGACGGCCTCGACACCAACGGCAGCCTGAACCTCTCCGGCGGAACGGTCACGGTCTACGGCCCGACCAACGACGGCAACGGCTCGCTCGACTACGGCACGGACGCGGCGGTCACGGGCGGCAGCCTGATCGCCCTCGGCTCGTCCGGCATGGCGGTCAACTTCCGCTCCGCGACCCAGGGTGCGATTCTGCTCAACGTCGGCAGCCAGAGCGCCGGCACGACCGTGACCCTGACGGACGCCGACGGAAACGTCCTGCTGAGCTGCACGGCGGAAAAGGCGTTTGCCGCGGTCAACCTGACCTGCCCGGAGCTTGCGCAGGGCGGGACCTATACCGTCACGGCCGGCGCCTTCTCCCAGACCCTCACCCTGGACAGCCTGATCACCGGCTCCGGCGGCCCCGGCGGCCCCGGCGGCTTCGGCGGCCGAAGATGATTCGGCGCTCAAACCTCCGATTCTTTTTTCCTCCCCCAGATTTCACCCGCATTCGCGGGCGGCATCCGATATACTGAAAGGCACACACGGCTTCCGTGCGTGCCTTTTTTCATGCGATCACAAAGGAGGAATCAACTTGAATTTTACCAGCCTGCTCCAGGAAAAGCGCCTCACGATCCTGCTCTCCGGCGAGATTGACCACCACGCGGCGAAGGAGATCATGGAGGCCGTCAGCGCAAAGATCAACGTCTACCTGCCCCAGTACTGCGAGCTGGATTTCGGCGGGGTCAGCTTTATGGATTCCAGCGGAATCGCCCTGGTCATCCATACGCTCCGCGCAATGAATCAACTCGGCGGAAAGCTCCGATTGACGAACGTCCCGCCCCAGCCCCGGAAGGTCCTGCTCGCCTCCGGGATCCAGAAGCTGGTTGCGATGAGCCAGGAGAGGAGCCCGGCATGAAACACGAAAACGAAGCGGTCGTCCGGTTCCCGTCCCTGTCCTGCAACGAGGCATTCGCCCGTTCCGTCACGGCGGCCTTCGCCGCGCAGATGGATCCGACCCTCGACGAGCTCGGCGACGTCCGGACCGCGGTCTCCGAGGCCGTCACCAACGCCATCGTCCACGCCTACCCGGACCGGATCGGCACGGTCCTGCTGCGCCTGCGCCGCCTGCCCGGAAACGTCCTCGAGATCACGGTCAAGGACGCCGGCAGTGGCATTGCCGACGTCGCCCAGGCGCGGCAGCCGATGTTCACCACCGGCGGCGCCGACCGCTCGGGCATGGGGCTGACGATCATGGAGAGCTTCATGAACAGCCTTTCCCTGCGCTCCCAGCCGGGCCGCGGCACGACGGTGCGGATGCGGAAAAAGCTGATCGGCAGGGGAGAGACGGCTTGCAAACCTTAGACCTGATCGAAAAGAGCCACTCCGGCGACGCCGATGCGACAGAGGCTCTGATTCAGGAGAATTCCGGTCTGATCTGGGCGGTGGCGCGGCGCTTTTTCGGGCGCGGCGTGGAGCCGGACGACCTGTTCCAGCTCGGCGCGATCGGCTTTCTCAAGGCGGTCTCCGGCTTCGATCCGGCCTTCGGCACGCAGTTTTCCACCTACGCAGTCCCGAAGATCGCCGGCGAGATCCGCCGCTTCCTGCGTGACGACGGCTCCGTGAAGGTCAGCCGCACGCTCAAGGAGCGTTCCACCCGGATCGCCCGCGCCCGGGAGACTCTTTGCGAGCGCCTCGGCAGAGAGCCCTGCCTGTCCGAACTGGCCGACCTGCTCGGCCTCACGCAGGAGGAGGTCGCCGAGGCCGAAAACGCCTCAGCCGCGGTGGAGTCGATGCAGCGCGAAGCCGGAGACAGCGGTCTCACGCTCGAGGACGTTCTCTCTGTCAGCCCGATGGAGGAGACGGTCGTGGAGCACCTCGCCCTGAAGCAGGCCCTCTCCCAGCTCCCGGACCGCGAGCGGCGCGTCATCGTCCTGCGCTATTACCATGAGCTGACGCAGGAGCGCACCGCAAAGCTCCTCGGCGTCTCACAGGTCCAGATCTCCCGCATCGAGCGAAAGGCGCTGCAGCTTCTGCGCACCCTGCTTTAGCTGATTGCTGCCCGGACGTGGTGCAGGGGACTCAGCGCCCGCAGGCGTAAGCCGCCCTCCGCGCCATCGAGCTCCGCGCGGCTTACGCCCCGCAGCAGCAGCTCCGCCAGCGGCGACTCGACCGACTCCTGAATCCGGTGTCGCAGCGCCCTCGCCCCTGCCGGATCGCCCGCGCAGAGCGCCGCGAGCGCGGCGGCGGGGCTGCCCTTGACGGCGACCGTCAGCCCCGCCCCCTCGGCCCGTGCAAGGGTCTCGCCCAGCAGCTTCTCCGCGATCTGCGCCATGGCCTCCGCTCCGAGGGAGCGGAAGGATACGATCGCGTCCATCCGCCCGAGCAGCTCCGGCGAAAACTGCCCGCGAAGGCCGGCACCCGGCTCCGGACTGCGCTGAAAGCCCGGCGCGGCCTTGAGCCCGCCTTCGCCCGCGTTCGCCGTCATCAAAATCAGCGTATTTCGGAAGTCCGCAGTCCGTCCCTGGCTGTCGGTCAGCCGCCCGTCCTCCAAAATCTGCAGGAGCAGGGCCAGAACGCTGCGGTGCGCCTTTTCCAGCTCGTCAAAGAGGATGAGACTGTAGGGCCGCTCCCGTACCTTCTCGGTCAGCTCGCCGCCCGCGTCGTGGCCGACGTAACCCGGCGGCGCGCCGATCAGGCGGGAGGCCGTGTGCTCCTGCGCATACTCCGTCATATCCAGCCGGATCATCGCCTCCCGGCTCCCATAGACGGCCTCGGCCAGCGCCTTGCAGAGCGCGGTCTTGCCGACGCCGGTCGGCCCTGTCAGCAAAATCGCCGCGGCCGGCCTGTCCTGCCCGCAAAGGCCGGACCGTCCCCTGCGAACAGCCGAGGCGACGGCCCGGATCGCCGCCTCCTGCCCGAGGACCGACTGCGCAAGCCTTTCCTCCAGCCCAAGCAGCGCCGCCCGGTCGCCCTCGCGAAGCCGCTCGAGCGGGATGCCTGTCCGACGCCGGACGCCGGAGGCGATCGCCTCCCGGTCCACCGGCGCGCGCCGCCCGCTGAGGCTGACGGCGGCAGCGCTCTCGTCGAGCAGGTCGATCGAGACGTCCGGCTGGCCCAGCGCGGGCAGATAGCGCCGGCTCATCGAAACCGCTGCCGCCAGCGCCTCCGGCAGGATGTGAACGCCGTGGTGTCGCTCCAGCGCCGGGCACAGGCTCTGCAGGATCCGCAGCGTCTGCGCCTCGTCTGTCGGCGGAATGTTGACGCGCCGGAAGCGCCGTTCGAGCGCCGGGTCGCGCTCGATCCGCTTCCGGTATTCCTCGTCCGTCGTCGCGCCGATGATCTGGATCCCGCCCCTGCCCAGCGCCGGCTTGAGGATGTTCGCCGCGTCGATTGCGCCGTCCGCGCCGCCGGCGCCGATGATCGTGTGCATCTCGTCGATGAACAGGATGACGTCGCCGTCCTGCTCGACCTCTGCGAGCAGGGCGCGGACGCGCTCTTCAAATTCGCCGCGGTACTTGGTTCCCGCCACGAGCCCGGCCATGTTGAGGCTGTAGAGCCGCTTGCGCCGCAGGCAGAGCGGCACCTGCCCGCTTGTGAGCAGCTCCGCGAAGGCCTCGACGACGGCGGTTTTCCCGACGCCCGGCGGACCGACCAGAGCCGGGCTGTTTTTCTGCCGCCTGCACAGAACGTACAGCAGCTCCCGCAGCTCTGCCTCCCGGCCGAGCACCGGGTCCTTCGGCCCTGTCATCTCAATGGCGTACTGTTCCAGAATATGCAATGCTGTCCCGCTCCTTTCGCCTTCCTGCAGCCTCCGATCCGCCGGGATCCGGCCGTAGTCATGCGCCATTTTTCCGCGCAGTCTGCCAAGCAGATGCGCGGGCTTTTTGCGCGCCTTCATGGGCTCGCCCCCTTCTGCTGCGTTGCGCAGAGATTGTCGCCCGGCTGTTTCCGCCTTATTCCGGTTCGACAATTATTTTCAAAAAATTTAGAATTAACCTATTGCATTTTTGCAAGTTTCTGCTATGATAGGGTTGCGGTTAAAAGCAACACCCCAACATAAGGAGGAACTACAATGGCTTATATGATCAATGCGGAAGCTTGCCTGAAGTGCGGCACCTGTGCGGATACCTGCCCGCTCGGCATCATCTCCGAAGGCGAAGAGAGCTACGTCATCGATGCGGATCAGTGCGTGGAGTGCGGCTCCTGCGCCGGTGCCTGCCCGGTTGGCGCGATCGCTCTGAAGGAGTAATCCGAAAAGCAAAGGGGTCTGTGCCTTGGCACAGGCCCCTTTCTCATACTGCGGCGCGCCGGCCGGGGAATCCGGCGCAAATCCAATGCAAAGGCTGGCGATCGTGTGAATTCCGAGTTTTTCCGGGGCGGACTGAAGTTCCTGCAGTCCGAAAGCCTGTTCCGTCTCGGGACCGACGCGATGGTCCTGGCCGATTTTGCGAATATCCCCCGCGGCGCCGCCGTCTGCGACCTCTGCGCCGGGACCGGCGCGGTCGGCCTGCTCCTGCTGGCCTCTGACCCGGGCCTGTCTGTGACTGCCGTGGAGCTCCAAAAGGACGCCTGCGCGTGTATGAGCCGCACCGCCCGGGAAAACGGCCTCGGCGATCAGGTTCAGATCCTGAACCTCGACCTCCGCCAGTACCGGGAGCGCCTGCCTCACGGCGCGTTCCGCCACGTCGTCTGCAACCCGCCCTACGACCCGGTCGGCTCCGGCCGCGCACCGGAAAACCCTGCCGTCGCGATCGCCCGCACAGAGCTCTGCTGCACCCTCGAGGACGCGGTCTGCGCCGCCCGCTGGCTGCTGACAACCGGCGGGACCCTCGATCTTGTCTACCGCCCGGAACGGCTGACCGATCTGCTCTGCACTCTGCGGGCGCATGAGCTGGAGCCGAAGCGTCTGCGCTTCGTCCGCCACAGCCGCGGAAAGCCGCCCGCGCTTGTGCTCCTCCGCGCGGTCTGCGGGGGAAAGCCCGGCCTGCAGGTCGAGCCCGAGCTGCTTCTGCACGGCGCCGACGGCAGCCCGACGGAGGAATACCGCAGAATCTATCACCTGGATTCCGAGCAGGAATCCTGAAAGGAAGCTGTCATGTCCGGAATCCTGTATCTCGTTCCCACGCCGATTGGCAACCTCGGGGATATCTCCCGGCGCGCTGCCGAAACGCTTGCCGCCGCGGATTTCATTGCCGCCGAGGACACCCGCGTCTCCGTGAAGCTCCTGAATCACCTGGACGTCAGAAAGCCGCTGGTCAGCTACCACGAGCACAACCGGCGGGAGAGCGGCCCGAAGATCCTCGAGCGCCTGCTGGCCGGGGAGAGCTGCGCCCTGGTCACGGACGCGGGAAGCCCCGCGATCTCCGACCCCGGAGAGGACCTGGTACGGCTCTGCGCCGAGGCCGGTGTCCCGGTCTGTGCGATCCCTGGCCCCTGCGCCGCGATCACGGCTCTTAGCGTCTCCGCTCTTCCCACCGGCCGCTTCGCCTTCGAGGGCTTTTTGCCTGCGCAGAAAAAAGAGCGCCGCCGGCGTCTGGAGACGCTGACGGCCGAGGAGCGCACGATGATCTTCTATGAGGCTCCGCACCACCTGCGTCAGACGCTGGCGGATCTTGCGGAGGCCTTCGGCGGCGCGCGGCGGATCTCCCTCTGCCGGGAGCTGACGAAGCTCCACGAGGAGATCGCGCGGATGACGCTGGCTGAGGCGGTCTCCCACTATGCGGAGAACGAGCCGCGCGGGGAATACGTCCTGGTCGTCGGCGGCGCGGAGACCGGAGAAAAGACCGTCTCCCTCGAAGACGCCGCCGCCCTTGCCCGCGAGCTGATCGCCGGCGGCATGAGCAAAAAGGAGGCTGTCCGCCAGGCAGCCGCTGAGACCGGCGCGCCGAAAAACGCCCTCTACAGCGAGATCCTGCGGGACGAATGAGAGAAGGGAGACGTCTGCATGAACCGAACGTCGGATGAAAAATCCTGCGGCGCCGTGATCTTCCGGCAAACCCGCGGCGTCCGCCGCTTTCTCCTGATCCAGAGTGCGTATAGCGGAGCCTGGGGCTTTCCGAAGGGCCATATGGAGGCCGGAGAGTCCGAGGGCGACACCGCAGTGCGCGAAATCCGGGAGGAAGTCGGTCTGACCGTTGGCTTCCTCCCGGATTTTCGGGTGTCCATCTCCTATCCGCTCCCCACGGGAGCCATGAAGGAGGTCGTCTATTTCCTCGCAGAGGCCGCCGATGCGGAGGCACATCTGCAGCGGGCGGAGGTCCGGTCTGCGGTCTGGCTGCCGGCGGAGCAGGTTTTGGAGCTGCTCTCGTTTGACAACCTGCGCGCGGTGTTCCGCGCCGCGCTTTTGTATCTGCGCGCAGACGGCGCCTCCGAGCCGGCGCCGATCGTAAACTGACCTACCGGTCGACCTGCAGGATGTAGCCCTTGAGATACCAGCTCTGCTCGGCGCTGAGGGCGGCGGGGTGATCCCGCGACTGCATCAGCGTTTCGATCAGCCGGACGGTCCGCCCGCTGTCGGCGGCCGCGTCGCGGAGCATCCGGAAAAACAGCTCCGGCGTCATGAACTGGCTGCACGAGCAGCTCACCAGGAAGCCGCCGTCTTCCACCAGCTTCATACAGCGCAGATTCAGCTCCTTGTAGCCGCGATAAGCGGCTTCAAGAGCTTTTTTGTTTTTCGCGAAGGCGGGCGTGTCGCAGATGACCAGTCCGAATTGCTTTCCCTGCTCTGTGTAGGTCTTGACCAGGTCGAAGACGTTTGCCTCGACAGTCGCGATGCAGTCCGACGCGCCGTTGAGCGCCGCGTTCTGCCGGAGCATGTCCAGCGCGTCTGTGGAGACGTCCACGGCCTCGACGGATTCTGCCCCATAGAGCGCCGCGTGGATCGCGAAGCCGCCGGTGTGGGAGCAGAGATCGAGCACGGTCCTGCCCGCGCAGTAGGGCCGGATCCGTCCGCGGTTCTCCTGCTGGTCGAGAAAGTGGCCGGTCTTCTGTCCGTGCGGGATGTCCACAAGCATCCTTGCGTCGTGCTCGAGGATCTCCACCCGCTCCGGCACGGAACCGTAGACGCAGCCGGTGATCTGCGCCAGGCCTTCCTTTTCGCGGACCGGCACGTCGTCGCGCTCATAGATACCCTTCGGGGCGAAGATCGCTGCGAGCGCGTCGACCACAGTCTGCTTCCAGCGCTCCATCCCGAGGCTGACGATCTGGAAGGAGAGGTAGTCTCCGAACTTGTCCACCGTCAGGCCGGGCAGCCCGTCGGAGTCCCCGAAGACCACGCGGCAGGCGTTGGAAAAGCCGAGCGCCCTGCGGTAGGCCCAGGCGCGTTCGATCCGCGCGCGGAAGAAGGCAGCGTCGACGACCTCGTCCGGATCGCGGCTGAGCAGACGGACGGTGATCCGGGAGGCGCCGTTGAAGAAGCCCCAGCCGAGAAAATGCGCCCGGCTGTCGATCACCTGCACCACGTCTCCGTCCTTGCAGACCTCGTCCACCCAGTCGATCTCGTTGTCAAAGATCCAATGGCCGCCGCTTCGGACGTCCTGCTCCTCGCCTTTGCGGAGGCAGACCTGACCGTATTCCATCAGCCTTCCGCCGCCCGCGTCCGGATGAAGCCCCAGGAATCGCGGCACATGTCGTCCACGGTCTTTTCCGCGCGCCAGCCCAGGACGCGGAGCGCCTTCTCGGCGTTTGCGTAGACCTCGGGCAGGTCGCCGTCGCGGCGCGGGCCGATGACGTAGGGCACGTCCACGCCGTTGACCTTGATGAAGGCATGGACCAGCTCGAGGACCGAGACGCCGTCGCCGGTGCCGAGATTGAAGGCCTCCGCGCCGGGATGATCCTTCGCGTACTCGAGCGCGGAGAGATGGCCCTTTGCCAGGTCGACCACGTGCAGATAGTCGCGCAGGCAGGTGCCGTCGCGCGTCGGATAGTCGTCGCCGAAGATCGTCAGCTTCGGAAGCTGGCCGGCTGCCACGCGGGCGACGTAGGGCATCAGGTTGTTCGGGATGCCATTCGGGTCGTCGCCGAGCAGGCCGGATTCGTGCGCGCCGATCGGGTTGAAGTAGCGGAGCAGGACGGCGCGGAAGTCGGGGTCAGCCGCGCAGGTGTCGCGCAGGATCTGCTCGATCATCACCTTCGTCCAGCCGTAGGGGTTGGTCGCGGAGGTGTCCATATCCTCGGTGTAGGGGCTCGGGTTCTTCGGCCCGTAGACCGTGGCGGAGGAGGAGAAGACGATGGTCTTGCAGCCGTGGCGGCGCATCGTCTCCAGAAGCGTCAGCGTGGAGTCGAGGTTGTTGCGGTAGTAGCGCATCGGGATCCGGCAGCTCTCGCCCACGGCCTTGAGACCGGCAAAGTGGATGACCGCGCCGATCTCGTGCGCGGCAAAGAGCTGTTCCATTGCCTCAGAATCTGCCACGTCAAGCTCGCAGACCTCGGGTCTGCGCCCGGTGATGCGGGCGATGCGATCCGGCACGTCGCGGCTGGAATTGCAGAAGTTATCCGCAATCAGCACGTCGTAGCCTGCGTTCAGAAGCTCCACACAGGTGTGGGAGCCGATATAACCGGCGCCGCCGGTGACTAAAATCAACATGATCATACCTCCGGGTTGTTTGATAATACAAAGTGTACCACAGATCCGTTCGAAACGCAAGGCTTGTGCGGGCCGGATTTTCGTTTGCCGGAAAAAAGACGGCTCCAACCTGCCGCGCGGCGCTGCCGGAGCGGGAGAAGCCAAAAAGCGGAGGACCGCGCCTCTGGATAAGAGGCGCGGTCCTCCGCGCGGACGGCGGCTGCCGGAGCCGCCGTCAATAGTAATCAGCCGGGGCCGGCTCCTTTTTGGAGCCGGCCCCGGTTTTGCTCTGTTCTCACAGAACTTCCGCGTCGCGGCGTGGGGAAAAGCCTGCACAGTCGCCGCGGTCGACGACGACGCGGCATCCGACGCTCTCGATCCGCTGCTCCATGCAGCGGCGGCACTCCGCCGCCTCGTCTCCGGTGCAGATCTTGCCGTCGTAGAGCATGTACTTCTCCCGTACGGTGACCGGCGAGAGATTCGGCATCACGACGTTTGCCCCGGCGAGAATGCCCAGCTCCCGCCCGCGCGGGTGGATCGTGCCGAGGGCGGTCGTCGCCGGCAGCAGGACCTTCGGCAGCATCAGCCGGATGACGCCGAGCAGGTGCAGGGTGTCCTCCAGCGTGCCCGCAGGCATGTCGCGGAAGGGCGTGTCCTGATGCGGGATGAAGGGGCCGATGCCGACCATCTGCGGCTGGAAATCATGCATATAAAGCAGATCCTCCACGATGTTTTCAACGGTCTGGAAGGGCGAGCCCACCATAATGCCGCAGCCCACCTGATAGCCGATCTGCTTGAGCTCGTCGAGACAGCGCTTGCGGTTCTCAATCGTCAGCTCGGGCGGATGCAGCTTTCCGTAGTGCGTGGGGTTCGAGGTCTCCTGCCGCAGCAGATAGCGGTCCGCGCCGGCACGGTACCAGGTCTTGTAGCATGCCCGCGTCCGCTCGCCGACGGAGAGCGTCACCGCGCAGTCCGGGTGGCGGCGCTTGATCTCCCGCACGAGGGCGGCGATCCGCTCCTCGGTGTTTGCGGGATCCTCGCCGCCCTGCAGAACGAAGGTGCGGAAGCCGAGGCCGTAGCCCTTGTCGCAGCAGTCGAGGATCTCCCCGTCCGTCAGCCGGTAGCGCTGCGCGTTCCGGTTGTCGCGGCGGATGCCGCAGTAGAGGCAGTTGTTCCTGCAGTAGTTGGTAAACTCGATGAGCCCGCGCAGAAAGACGGCGTTGCCGTAGTGCGCGGCCTTGACCGCCCGCGCGGCTTCATACAGGGCCTCGGCGTCCTCCGCCGTCATCGTGCGCAGCAGAATCTCAAGCTCCGAGGCCTCGAGGATGCTGCGTTCGCGCAGCTCGCAGATGCGATCCTGATTTGTTTTCATAGGCGGACCTCCTCAAAAATGTCCTGTACGCGGTCCAGATAGAGGCGCCCGGAGAGGGCAAAATGCGACAGCTCCCGCAGCTCAGCATGCGGCGGCAGGATCCTGCGGTAGAAGGGATCGCCGAGCGCCAGCGCGGCGTCCGAAAGGGCGGCCGTCAGGCTCTCCTCGTCGGGCGCGGCCGCATCCGAGTCGGAAATCAGTGCGGCGCTGTCCTCCGTCAGGGCGGCGATCCGGAAATTCCAGCCCTCGCGGAGCGCGATCGCCGCGCCGACCGAGCCCATCGTCACCGGCTCGCCGACCACGGTGAGGGTCCTTCCGCCGGGAAAGCGGTTCTCGTAATTCAGATACACTGGCCGGCTTTCCGTCCCGGCCGCAGCGGCGCGCACCGCCTCGAAGACCGGCTCGCGCAGCCTGCCGACCGGCAGGCCGACGACGTAGGGGATTCCGTAGCGTTCCTTCAGATAGACGGCTGTCCGCAGCCCGGCGGTCGAAACGACCAGGCTCACGTCCGCTTCCACAGCCTGCATGGCTTCTTCAAAGTCTGTGTCTACAGACCAGCAGCAGACCGGCGCAAAGCCGCTTGCCTCCAGAATCGCCTTCAGACTGCGCGCGTCGGTCCGCGCCGGGAAGTCCAGCGGCGTCATGCCCAGCACGGCCACGCGAAGTCGGCCGTCCGGACGCCGCGCCGGCTTTTCGCCCGGCAGCAGCTTCTGCGCAAAGCGCAGAAAGGCGAGAGAGGCGCCGTGCGCGTAGTCGTGCATCGCGTTCGTCTCCACGTAGAAGCAGGGGATCTGGCACTTCTGCTCGACGAGGCGGCAGATCGCCGCAAAATCCGTCCCGTTCAGATAGGGGATCGGCGAGTTGGCAAAGGCAATGAAGCGGGGCCGGTAATACTCCGCCGCCTCGACCGTGTCGCGGATCAGGCGGCTGTCGTCGCCGTTCGCGGCCTCGATGTCGGTCAGGCCGGAGATGAAAATCAGGCTTTCTTTGTCGTACCAGCGCAGCTCGTCGTGGGTGTTGTAGGTGGAGTTGCAGCCGGAGGGGTCGTGGATGACCAGCATTCCGCCGAGCTCATAGAGCGCGGAAGCCGCGCCGGAGACGTCCCCGGTCGGGACCGGGAGCTTGACCCAGGTGTTTTTCAAGGCTTCTCCCTCCAATCCGGCGTGCAGCAAAGGCTGTCGCAGCCGAGTCCCTTCCGCATCACGATGTCGCGGGTGTTTTTTCGCTCCAGAAGGGCTTGCTCTATCCGGCCGCAGAGCCCGAGGATCCCGGCAAAGCCCCAGAGCCCGCCGCCCTCGACCATGTTGACGAAATAGGGGGTGTTCTCATAGAAGGCGGCCTTCTGCCCGATCGCGAGCACGTCCGTCTCCGGACGCTCCACGGCGCGCTGCTCCGGCCGAAGCGTCGGGTGCAGCATCAGATCCGGGAAATGCGCGCGCAGGAAGGCAAAGTCGTCTGCCTCCTCCGGGCCGACCGCGTCGAGATAGAGCTTCTCCAGGCGAATGCCGTGCTCGAGCAGCAGCCTCGCCATTGAGACCGGCCGCGGCGTCGCCGTGTAGTCGAGGCAGACGGCCTGCCCGGCGAGGGTCTTTCGCAGGGCGGCGAGCCTTGTCTTACAGGCTTCGATCTGTGCGGTGAAGTCCTCGCACGGCAGCCCGAGCAGAGTCCGGAGCGCGTTCCGCTTCTCGACGATCTCGGCGAAGGTGAAGGGCTGACTGAGATAGAGATACGGTGTGCCGAGCCGCTCTGCCAGGGCGCGGACGGCCTCCTCGCCGGTCGGATAGGCGCAGAGATTCCACCCGGCGTCGCCGAGGGCGAGGAAGTCGGAGTAGGATTTGCAGTCGGCCAGCTGCCGCACGCGGAAGCCGTTTTCGCGCAGCAGGGGCAGCAGGTCGCTCTCGCCGCCCTGCTGGATGTCGCAGCCGAGCAGATTTACGGCGGCGTTGTCCTTCGGCAGGGGCGCGATCGGATCGAACATCGCCAAACGCAGCTTCATCTCCGGCGTCGGGCCGGTGCGCTGGTTGATCGGGTCCATGTAGCAGCGGGCAAAGAAAATGTCCGGGTAGCGCTCGCTCAGTTTGCGGTAGATGTAGTCGAGATCCGCGCCGAGATAGACGTGAGCGCAGACGGTGAAGAGCATTACCATCGGCGGGTGACTGCCGCGCTTTTCGATTGCGTCCGAGACGCCCCGGATCGTGATCTCCTCGATGTTTCCGACGAGCATATCCCGCTCCGACATCGTGACGCAGCAGAAGCGGTCGCCGAGCCCCATCTCATCGGCCGTCATCACGACGCCGCGCATACAGTTCTCTGCGCAGACGTAGATCTGCACGGCTTCCGGCACCTGCATACCGATGTGGACGATGTTCCAGGTGCCGTGGACCGGCGCGTTGTATTCCAGCGCAGCCGGGAAGACGACCGGGTACGGCGCGTCCGCGATGCGGACGGGTCGTGAGACCTCCGGCCGGTGTGAAAGCTTTTTCAGCATGAGTGTTTCCTCACAGGGCGTGGGTCAGTGTTTGGTGATGATGTCCGAATAGGTCGTCTTGGTGTGGATGCCGGGCAGGCGTCCGATCCTGCCGGAGACGCTGCTGGTCAGATCCTGCGGCGCGTCGAGCGCGACGCTGATGATGCTGATCCCGCGCTCGCGGTAGGGAATACCCATCCGCCCGATGATGTAGGGCGCGACCTCGTGCAGAATATCATTCAGCTTCGGAACGTTCTCGTTGTTCGAGACGATGATGGAAATGACGGCAACTCTGGTCTCCATCCGGCAGTCCCTCAGCAGATGCGGGGCAGCAGCTCGTTGCCGGGCTGCGGCAGGTAGGTCTCCGTGCCGACCTCGGTCTGCATGAACACGCGGCCGATCTCCTGGTCGCAGACCTCGCCGATGATTGCCGCATCCGCAAAGTAGGGCTGCCTGCGCAGGACCTCCATGAGCCTGTCGGCGTTTTCCTTCGGTGCGAAGATCACAAGCGTGCCCTCGTTTGCCAGATACAGCGGCTCCAGACCGAGCAGGCCGGTGACGCCGCGCACCTCGTCGGAGACCGGAATCGAGGAGGCGTCCAGGCGGATGCCGACGCCGCTCTGATGGGCGATCTCGTAGAGGACGGTGCCGACGCCGCCGCGGGTCGCGTCGCGGATCACATGCAGGCCGGGGATCTCCCGGAGCGTGCCTTCCACGCTCTTCCACAGCGGAGCGCAGTCGCTCTTGACGTCTGCTTCGATGCCGTAGTCGTCGCGGGCAAGCAGGATGCAGCAGCCGTGGCGGCCGATGTTGCCGGTCACGATCACAACGTCGCCGGGCTTCGCGTTTGCGCCGCTCAGCTCCACGCCGGGCAGGATCTCGCCGACGCCGGTGGTGGTGATGAAGAGCTGGTCGACCTGGCCCTTGCCGGCGACCTTGGTATCGCCGGCCACAACGCACACGCCGGCCTCGTTGGCGGTCTTCGCCATGGCCTCCACGACCTGTTCGAGCTTCGCGATCGGGAAGCCCTCCTCGATCACGAAGGAGCAGGTCAGATACAGGGGCTTCGCGCCCATGCAGGCCAGGTCGTTCACCGTGCCGCAGACGGAGAGCTTGCCGATATTGCCGCCGTTGAAGAACGGGGGCGAGACGATGAAGCCGTCGGTGGTCATCGCGATCCTGCCATTCGGTCTGGGCAGAACGGAGGCGTCGTCTGCCGTGAACAGCGGGTTGGAAAGGTTCTTTTTAAAGACGCGCTCGATCAGCTCGGTGGTCTGTTTTCCGCCGGCGCCGTGCGCCATGGTAATCGTATCGTTCATGTTCTCCTCCTGATTTACTTGTTTCCGTAGAGATAGAAGGCCGAGCAGGCGCCCTCGCCGGACACCATGCAGGCACCGACCGGGTGCTCTGGCGTGCACACCTTGCCGAAGAGCGGGCAGTCGCAGGGCTTGATCTCACCCTGCAGAACACGGCCGCAGCGGCAGGCGGGGTTCGGCTTGCCCTCAATCTTCGGCATGCCAAACTTGATCCTGGCGTCGTAGTCCGCGTAGGCTTCCCGGAGCTTGAGACCCGAGGCGGGGATCATGCCGATGCCGCGCCACATCGCGTCGCAGGGTTCCATGAACTCGTCGATGATCCGCATTGCGGCGGGGTTGCCCTCGTCCTTGACCACGCGGGGATAGCAGTTCTCGAAGAAGGGCCTGCCCTCCTGGAAGCGGGTCAGGATCGTGGCCAGGGCGGTCGTGATCTCCGCGGCCGTGAAGCCGGTCACAACGCCGCTGACGCCGGAGGCGCACAGCTCCTTCAGAAGGCCGGTGCCGGTGATCGCGTGGACGTGTCCGGGGTAGAGGAAGGCGTCCGCGCTGTCCTTCATGGCGCGGTAGGCGCCGGGCATGGTCTTGTTCGAGGTCAGGATCGCGTAGTTGTGCAGACCTTCTTTGATCGCGTTCTTGACCGAGATGCAGTCGGAGGGCGCCGTGGTCTCAAAGCCGACCGACAGGAAGACGACCTGCTCCTCGGGATGCTGGGCCGCGTAAGCGGTCGCGTCCTGCGGCGAGTAGACCGTGACGACCTTGCCGCCCAGTCCGCGGGCGGTCTGCAGGCTCTGCTTCGTGCCGGGCACGCGGACGAGATCGCCGAAGGTGCAGATCGTCGCGTGCTTTTCGAGCGCAAGCCAGATCGCCTCGTCGATGTAGTCCACCGGGGTCACGCAGACCGGGCAGCCTGGGCCGGAGATCAGATCGACGTTCTCAGGCAGCAGCTTGCGGATACCCATGCGGAAGATCTCATGGGTGTGCGTGCCGCAGACTTCCATGATGCGCAGGGACGGAACCTTGGTGTTCCGGATGATCTCCACCGCGCGGGATACCACTTCATTCACTTCTTCAGGCCCTCCAGCAGCTTGGCGGATTCGTCCACGTCGCCGTCTGTGATCTTTGCGATCGCGGCGCCCGCGTGTACCATGACGTAATCGCCGGGTTCCAGATCCTCCAGCAGCTCCGCGGAAACGCTCCGCTTGGCGCCGGAGGCGTCTACCAGGGCCACGCCCTCACTGACGGAGAGCACTCTTGCAGATAATCCAACACACATGATGATTTTCCTCCTGTATTGTTCGTCACCGCCGATCGGCGGAAGTATTACTTGGCAAGCTCGGGGTTGGCCATCGCGAAGGCGGCCTGGCCGAGCGCGATCCCACCGTCGTTGGTCGGGGTCAGACTGTGGAGCAGAACTTCGAAGCCCGCCGCGCGCAGGCGGCTGACCGTCAGCTCGAGCAGCAGCCGGTTCTGGAACACGCCGCCGCTGAGCGCGGCCTTTCGGATGCCCTCCGCCCTGCCGGCGCGGATCACGGCCTCGGCAATCTGCCGCGCAAGCTCCGTGTGGAAGACGAGGGCGAGCTTCCCGGTGTCCTCGCCGGCAAGCCTGGCTGCCGTGATCTCAGAGATCAGCTTTTCGGTCTCGAGCACCGTGCCGTCTGTCGTATCGAGCCCGCCGAAGCGCTCCGGTGCGTCCTCCGGGTCGGCATGCTGCTTCCGCCAGGCCTCGGCCGCAAATTCCAGCGCGCAGGAGGCCTCTCCCTCGAAGCTGGATTTCCGGCATACGCCGAGGATCGCGCTGACCGCGTCGAAGAGTCTGCCCGCGCTCGTCGAGATCACAGTGTTCAGACCGTGCTCCGTCGCCTTCATCTGCGCGCGGAGCGCTTTTTCGTCGGCGAGCCCGAGGCGCAGGGCCTCGTCCATGGCGCCGTCGAAGCCGCGGAGCCGCTGGAGCATGGAGGCGGCGATCCGCCAGCCCTCGCGGGAGGCGAGGTCTCCGCCGGTGTGCGGGAAGGGACGGATGTGTCCGAGCCGCGCAAAGCCGTGCAGATCCGCCTTCAGGATCTCGCCGCCCCAGATCGTCCCGTCGGTGCCGTAGCCGGTGCCGTCGAAGGACGCGCCGATCACGGGCTCCGCGCAGTCGTTCTCCGCCATGCAGGAGAGAATGTGCGCATAGTGGTGCTGCACGCGGACGATGGGCAGGCCGTAGCTCTCCGCGATCTGCGTGGAAACGTAGCCCGGGTGCAGGTCGCAGGCGATCAGCTCCGGCTTCATGCCGAGGAAGCCCTCGAACCGGTCGATCGTCTCCTTGAGCACCGCGCCGGAGCGCCGGTCCGCCAGATCGCCGATGTAGGACGAGGGGTAGAACAGGCTGTCGATGCCGATGCAGAAGGTGTTCTTGAGCTCGCCGCCGACAGCCAATACCTTGCCATGCCAGTCCCCTGAGAGCAGGAAGGGCAGCGGCGAATAGCCGCGGGAGCGGCGGATCATATAGGGCTTGTTCTCAAAGAAGTCCATGACCGAGTCGTCCGCGCGCGTGCGGATCGTCCGGTTGTGGGAGAGGATGCAGTCGCAGAAGCCAGCGATCTGCTCCCGCGCGTCCTCGTCGCTGCGGCAGATCGGCGCGCCGGAGACGTTGCCGCTCGTCATCACGAGCATGTCCGGCATCTCGACGCCGTCGTCATAGTCGAAGAGCAGCATCTGCACCGGGTTGTAGGGCAGCATTACGCCGACGGTCGGGTTGCCGGGCGCGATCTCGGCCGGCAGGGTCCCGCCGGGCCTGCGCTCGAGCAGGAGGATCGGCTTCTGATGACCGGTCAGGATCTTTTTCTGCTCCGGGCACAGGAAGCACTCGCGCTCCACGGTTTCCAGATCCTTCATCATCACCGCGAAGGGCTTTGCCGGGCGGTGCTTGAGCGACCGCAGGCGGGAGACCGCCGCTGCGCTCGAGGCGTCGCAGGCCAGATGGAAGCCGCCGATGCCCTTGATCGCCGCGACCTTTCCGTCGCGGAGCATCTTGCGGGTGTAGGTCAGCGCGTCGCGGCCCTTGATGTCCGTGTCCAGAATGTAGAGCTGCGGGCCGCAGTCGTTGCAGCAGACCGGCTGCGCGTCGAAGCGGCGGGATTTCGGGTCGTAGTATTCGTGCTCGCAGGTCGGGCACATCGGGAAGTCCTTCATGCTCGTCCGCTCGCGGTCATAGGGCAGGGCATCCAGGATCGTCAGCCGCGGGCCGCATTGGGTGCAGTTGATGAAGGGGTGCAGATACCGGCGGTCTCTGGGATCGTAGAGCTCCTTCGCGCACTTCTCGCAGGTGGCGATGTCGGGCGGGATGAAGATGATGCCGCCCTTTCCGGCGCTCTCGATGATCGTAAAGTCCGTGTATTCCGGTTCGTCGTCCGCGTCAAAGAGCTCGGTCTTGACGACCTCTGCCCGCTCAGGCGGACGGTGGATCATATCGTCCACGAATTGATCGACGTCCGCAGGCTTGCCCTGCGCCACGATCTCCACGAAGGAGCCGTAGTTGCAGACCGTTCCGAGAATCGAATGGATCTCGGCGCAGCGCGAGACCGCCGGCCGGAAGCCGACGCCCTGCACGATGCCGTACATGCGGATGCGTTTCGAAATTTTGTCTGTCATGTTTTCTCCGTCCTTCCGGATACCGCGAAATGTCTCGCGTCGATCCAGAGCCCCTTGCAGTCCGGCGCCAGATCGCGCATGACCTCGTCGGCGACGATCAGATCAAAGCCGCCTTTCTGCACCAGCTCGGTGAAATCGTCCTCCTCGCGCAGAGCGATAAAGCTGCCGCAGCTCGCCGGCGTCATGAACCAGGAGGCCTTCGTGATCTGCGCCTCCGGATTCCGCGCCAGGATCAGCGCCTCCAGGGAGGAGGCCGTCACGGCCTGATGCACGATCAGGATCTTCTTCGCGCCGTCCGTCTGGGGACGCAGCAGGGCACCGGCAAAGGGATCGCAGACGCGGTAGGGCGTGCCGAATTTCCGCTCCAGGTACTGCGCCGCGGCGATGCCGGAGGGAGCGATCACCACGTTTTCCCGGACGCCGCCGGCCGCCTCAAGGGCCTCCACGCCGGTGTCCAGACCGTATACCGTGCACGGCCCGAAGGCCTCGTCAAAATCGGCGCGGGTCTGCTCGTCAAAGTCGAGGGGCGTATAGCCGATCACGCCGACGCGGTCGGTTTTCTCAGACGCGGCGGCAAACTTCTGAAACAGCGCCAGCCAGGCCTTTTCCGCGCCGCTGTCGTAGTGCTTCATGCCGCTGGCCGGGATCGGTACGCATTTGAGCCCGGTCTTTTTCTCGGCGATCCGCGCGAGCGCGTCGTAGTCCGTGCCGATCACCGCCGGCACCGGCGTTCCGACCAGGGCCGTAAAGCGGATCCGATTCCTGGATGCGGGGTCGCTCTGCGCGGCCTTGACCGCCCATTCCAGCTTGCGGATCAGCAAGTCGTCGCGGCCGAGGATCGCGTCGATGTCGCGCAGGCCGGCCGAAAAGACGGCGCTGCGGGCGGTGTGCCAGCGCGGCTCGTCGAAGCCGCAGATGTTGCCGGTACAGCCGCCGGCGTCGATGACGACGGTCAGCGCGCCCATCGAGTAGAGGACCGATACCGCGCCGGACTGATCCGGCGCAAAGGGCGTCAGGACCTTTCTCAAGCCTCTCATCCCAGCACCTCCCCGAGCTCGCGGAAGAGCCGCTGCACCGCCTCGTAACCGAAGGGCTGGCGGTCAGAGTTGAAGGCCAGATTCGGCTTGCCGGGGTGGTAGAACGCGGCGTCCTTTCCAAGTGTTACGTCCACCTGCTGCTCGGCTTCATAGAACAGCATGGATGGATCCTGATTGCAGTAGATCCGCGTCTCGGGCGACAGGACCGCGAGGCGGTCGATCCAGCGGTAATAGCCGCTCTGCGCGGTGGCGTAGATCTCCGAGACGGTAAAGCCGTACTCGGTCAGCGCCAGCGACAGCTCGAAGGGGTTCGCGTTCAGGCATTCGCCGACCGCAAAGCGCAGGCCGGGATGGCCGGCGCGGAAGGTCTCGATGGCCTGCCTTGCCGCGGCAAGGTCGGCCGCGTCGTCGATCTTCCCGCCGATGGCGCTGGCAAGCGCCTGGTACTGGCTGTGGATCTTGTCGATCCGGTAGAGCTGCGAGAGCTCGATATAGGGCATCCCGAGCCGCTCGGAGAGGTCGTCCGCGGCTGCCCTGGCTTCCGGATTCAGAACCAGATTGAAGTTCGCGGAGGCCATCTGCTGAAACGCCTCCCAGTCTTCGCAGCGGGAGATCTCGCGGATGTTCCGGACGCCGCAGCCGCGCAGATAGGCGTAAAGCTCGGCGTCGTCGTCGAGCGGGGCAAAAAAACCGAGCAGGTTGACGTCCGCACCCTTCCGCGTCCGGGGCTCGAGCAGGGAGTAGAGCGACTGCCGGACCTGAACCATCGGGGGCTTCTTGCCCTCGCGGGTCAGGGCGTACATATAGCAGGGCCGGACCTTGACGCCCGAGCGCGCCTCGGCGGCGCGGCAGACGCGGTCAAAGTCGGTGCCGAGCAGGGCGTCCACGCAGGTGGCGCAGATCATCACGACGGAGGGCTTCTCCGGCAGACTCCTGCAGACCTCGTCGACGGCCTCCGGGATGCGCTTGAGGTGCTGGCCGGTGACCAGCTCCGGCTCCTGGATCTCGTAGTAGAAGAAGCGGTGCCGGTACTGCGGGATCGAGCTGATCTCCGAGGTGTTGCGCCCGCAGCAGCCCGGGGAGACGATCAGCATGACCGAGCCGGGCACCGCGAGGCCGGCGCGCTTGACGCCGAAGCCCTCCGCGCCGGGGGAGTTGAAGGCCAGCGTGGCAGGGGAGGAATAGACCAGGTGGCGGGCAGTGGAGAAGCTCTCCGGAATGTCGTCCGGGCCGCGTCTGGCCAGCTCTGCGGCGGTGTAGAACGTACTCATACCGTCTTTCCCTCCCGGAGCAGCTTCTCCGCCAGCGCGAGGAAGGTCTTGCTGATCGGCAGCTCGGGGTCGCCCTCGATCACGGTCTTGCCCTCCTCTTCAAAGCGCAGAATGTCGTTGCTGCGCGGGATCTCGCCGACGATGGAAAGTCCGCGTTCCTGCGCGAAGGCGCTGACCTTTTCGGTCTCGCCGGGGACGTTGCGGTGGTTGAGCAGGATGCCGAGCACCTGCGCGTAGCTGCGGTCTTCAAAATTCTTGACCGCGGTGTAGATGTTGTTCGCGGCGTAGAGCGCCATCTTCTCGCCGGAGCTCACGATCACGACATTGTCGGCGTAGCCCTCGCGGATCGGGGCGGCAAAGCCGCCGCAGACCACGTCGCCGAGCACGTCGTAGAGCACGACGTCCGGCTTCCAGGTCTCGAACAGCCTGAGATCGGCGAGGATGCCGAAGGTGGCGATGATGCCGCGCCCGGCGCAGCCGAGACCCGGGGTCGGGCCGCCGGTCTCAATGCAGAGCACGCCGCCGTAGCCCTCGCGGGCGATCTGGTCCAGCCGCTCGGGCGGCTCCTCGTGGGTGCGCAGATAGTCCATGACCGGCATCAGCGGCTTGCCGCCGAGCAGGTTGATCGTGGAGTCGGCCTTGGGGTCGCAGCCGATCTGAATGACTCGTTTTCCGAGCTTTGAAAAAGCGGCGGACAGGTTGGCGGTCATCGTGGATTTCCCGATCCCGCCCTTTCCGTAAAGTGCAAGTTTTAACATACGTTTATTCTCCCTCGAACCGCGAGCGGGTATTCGGATATAGAAAAAACCCGTTCTGTCAGCGGACTGACGGAACAGGCAAAGCGCGCAGTGCACCCGTATCTCCAGATTATTCCCGCTCGGAAAAACCTTGCCGTCAGAATCCGTAACATTATAATAGCCGATCTCCGGCTAAAAGTCAACACCTATTCTATGCCAATTGCGCCCCGACGCGCGCAGGACGCGCAGAGGAACGTGAACATAGGGGACGGTTCTTTGTGTTGTTTCGGGTCGGGCAGCCAGAAGAATCGCACCCGAAACTGTTGCGTTCCTGAACGATGCCATAACACAGAGAACCGTCCCCTGTGTCACCCTTCGTAGTTTGCCTCCTGTTTGGTGTTGATTAGATAGAATTGAAATGTAATAGCTTACTTTTCGAATCTTCAACATTAATCCATCGGATATCACCGAACTTTTTTCTATCTGCTTTCAGCGTAAAACCATTATTTCAGAAGTCAAGCTTTCTGGGACGAAACGCCGGGCTTCTGGGACGAAGCGGCTGCGCTCAGTTGTTCAGCAGAGTACGCACGTGGAAGCGATTCGTGCAGGTCAAGACGGGCAGAACGAAAAAATGCGGTTCTTACGAATCCGAGACGTGAAGCTCATCTCAAAGTCCGATCTAACTCCCCCACGAAGACGAGGACGCTGTCGGCGTTCAGCTGCGTGCCGTAAACGTCAAAGACGTCGGAGCCGTCCGGGACAAAGCGGAGTCTGCCGTTATTGGTAAACTCGAAGATCCACGTATAGTTGCCTGTAATCTTTATCCCGTCGCCGTCCGGAACAGATTTATGCGTATTGCTGACGGCGGTGATCCGATTCCCCTCGACGTTCAGAGTACCCGCCCTGACCCAGGAGGAGTCGGTAAATGGAACGCCGAAATCGAACCGTTTGTTTTCAAAATCGAACTGCAGCGCCGTATATTCGGGATAGGTCTGCTTTCCGTCGACGCCCAGCACGCAATACTTTCCGGACGCCGGCAAGGCCATATCCGAGGTTTTCGCCGGCGCGGCGCATCCTGCAAACAACATGCAGACAAACAGCACGCAAACAAACAACACGCAAAGAATCCGTTTCATAATTAGTACCTCCTTAAGTCTGTGTAGGTCAAGTTTTCCGGGACGAAACGCCGGGTTTCTGGGACGAAGCGGCTGTGATCAGTTATTCAGCAGAGTTCTTACATGGAAGCGTTTTGTGCAGATCCAGACGGCCAGGGCGCAGAAGGCGACGGTCAACAGGGTGAACAGGCCGAAGAAGGCCAGGTCCCCGCCGCTGTAGCGCAGGTGGGTCTGGATGCTCGCCGCGTCCAAGCTTACCATCTGGATCTTGCCGTCAAACGAGGCGAAGGGCAACTCACTGCCGGCATATGGTCTGTGCCCAGGTTCGTTAACACAACAATTTGCGGAATGCTTTTCTATTTTTATTATAATATCTTTTTTTGAGCAGTCAAGCTTTCTGGGACGAAACGCCGGGTTTCTGGGACGAAGCGAAAAAAGGCCCTCTTTTCATTTCCGTGAACGTGTGCTATAATGATTATCGGATAGCGAAAACAATCGTTCTCGATTGTTTTCGTGGTCAAACAGTATGTTTGACCACGAATCATCTGCGATGATTCGCCGATATCATTGCAATGAATGCATGGCAAAGCCGCATTACGGCTTTGCTGCGTCGTTTTTACGACGCGGAGAAACGCTTTTCGCGTTTCTCCATCATACATTCATTATAA
>JAFPFL010000002.1 GCA_017425545.1 Oscillospiraceae bacterium
ACCAGGGCGCGGAGGAAGGAGATCGCCGCCGACACCCCGCCGTCGTTGAGCCCCGTGAAGAAGGACGAGGCGTAGATATTGAGCCACATGACCAGAAACGGCAGGGCGCAGATCGTAAAGGCCCGCGTGGTCAGCTTGAGCAGGTCCGCGTCGTAGCCGACGAAGATCGACGAGATGGTCCGCGCAAAGCCGACCGCAATCGCCGTGAGGACGAGGGAGACCGAGCCGAGCAGGATCAGACTGCGGCGCAGGACGTTGCGAAGCTCCTTGTGGTTCTGCGCGCCGAAGTGGTAGCCGACGATGGGCGAGGTGCCGGAGGAATAGCCCACGAAGATGCTGATAAAGACGAAGGCCGCATACATGACGACGCCGTAGGCGGCAACGCCGTCGGAGCCCGCATAGAACATCAACTGGCGGTTGTAGAGGATGCCCGTGATGGAGGCGGAGACCGAGGAGAGCATCTCCGAGGCGCCGTTGGCGCAGGCTTTGAGCATGGGCTTGCGCTCAAACCGGGTCCTGACGAAGTGGAGGTTGGAGGTATTGCGCTTGCTCAGGAACCAGACCAGCGGGATGCCGCCGCCGACGCACTGGCTCAGACCGGTTGCCAGGGCCGCGCCGGAGACGCCGAAGCCGAAGACGCCCATAAAGAGCCAGTCGAGGATCATATTCGTCACACCGGCTGCAACGGTGGCAAGCAGACCGAGCTTGGGCCGCTCCGCCACGACCAGATAGCCCTGGAAGGTGTACTGGGCGTGAAGGGCCAGGTTGAAGGCCATACAGATCGAGCCGTAGGTGACGCAGTCCTCGATCATGGTGTCGTCCGCGCCGAAGAGATAGGAGATCTGCCGGATGAAGGCAATGCCCAGGACCATGCAGATCACGCCCGTGATGACCATGAGCCAGATCATCATCGTAAAATACCGCCCGGCGCGCTTCCGGTCGCCCTCGCCGAGGGTCTTGGCCGTCAGGGCAGAGCCGCCGACGCCGAGCATCGCGCCGAGCCCGCCGAGGATCTGCATGGCGGGCATGATCAGATTGACCGCGGCGAAGGCGGTCTTGCTCACGTAATTGGATACGAAAAATCCGTCCACCATGCCGTAGATGGACGTGAACATCATCATCAGGATCGACGGCAGGGTAAACCGGATCAGTTTTTGATTGGTAAAGTGGTCGGAAAGCTGGATGCGGCGCATGGAAGAAACCTCTCAACGTATGATCTTTGCTTAGTATAAGCGAGAGATCGAACAATGTCAAGCGGCGCGGCGGGTATATGCCGGATTTGAAAGGAAGCGGGGACGGATCGACGCGCGAAAGCTCCCTCCCCTTGCGGGGGTGACATCCGGCGTATCCTGCAAGCCGGATGACGGGAGAGGTGGGCGTCGTTCCGCTTTCGCAGCCGTCGAAGCAGAGCGCTTTTCGGTACGACACCTCTTCCGTCGCCTGCGGCGACACCTTCCCCTCAAGGGGAAGGACTTGAGCAGACCGCGCCGGACTGCATGCACCAGAGGAAGGCGCGGGCGGTGCGGCGCTCGGAATCGACGAAGTGATTGCCGGGGTTCCACTCCAGAATATGGGCAAGTCCGGCGGATTCCAGAAGGGCGTCCTGAGACCGGATCGCCGCTGAGACCGCGCGCAGCCGCGGGTTCTTGGAGCGGTCCTCCCGGTCGCCCAGGGAGAGATAGACGCGCCGCGCAAGCATCGGATGCGACTGCGCGAAGTCCTCCCAGCCGTCAAACCAGACCGAGGGCGAGGCGGCGGCGATGGAATGAAAGGCGTCCGTCCGATACCCGGCCCAGAGGGCGAACAGGGCCGCGAGGGAATAGCCGCCGAGCACCGCCTTTTCATGCGGGAAGCGCGGCAGGATCTCGGTTTCAAGGAAGCGCAGGGTCTCCCCTGCTCCGCCGCCGAAGGGCGTTTTGCCGAAGACCGGGGCCGCAGGCCACGGCGAGAGCTCCGCGTTCCAGTCCGCGATCGGCACGGCGACCAGCGTGAAGCTGCGTCCGGCTGACCGGAGCAGGGCAAGCTCGGCGGGCAGGAGCCCGGCGTCGTGCTCGTCTACCGGCTGGATCAGCAGGTATTCCGGGTCCGGGCAGAGCTCGACCGTGCAGGGTCTTTGCCCGATCATCATGGTTTGCATGGGCTTCCTCCTTTTTGCGCAGCTTCGGACGGCGCGTTTGCAAAAGCGCCGTCGAACCTCGATTCGACGGCGCTGAATTTCCGTTTTGATCCCTGCCTCAAGGCTCCAACGGCTGATTCTTTTCGCGGACGGCGTTGAAGGAGACCTCGGCCTCGCTGTAGATGCTGCGGATGGATTCGAGCACGTGCAGAAGCTGGCTGACGTCGCTCTGGACGGCCTTCGTCATCTCGGCCAGATCGGCCTTGCCGACGCCCAAGCGCGTATCGGCATGCTGGAAGACGGAGGAGATCTCACGGTAAACGTCGGCGGCACGGTCGCGGGCGACGCGCTCGGCAAGCTCGGCGCGGCGATAGGCTGCCAGCTCCATCTCGGTATAGTCGCGGCTGGGCGCGACGTCGGCAGGCAGGACTTCGGAGATCTCGGGGATGGGAGCGGTCAGATCCTGCTCGGTCACGTCGGCGGGGGCCTCGGTCTCGCCTGCCTCGTTCGCGGACAGGCTGCCCTCAAGCTCCGCAACGCGATCCTCCAGCGCCTGGTTTTCGTTCAGAAGCTGACCGATCCGCTCGCGGGCGGCTTCCATCTCCTCCTGCGTGATCTGGCTGTCGCCGAGGCGGGCCAGATTCTCGTTCGCAGCCTCCAGCTCATGGCTGAGCTGGGCGTTCCGCTCACGGAGCACGGCGAGCTCCGTCTCATGCTCCTGGGTCAGCTTTTCGATATAGGCAACGACGTCCTCGCGGTTGAAGCCGTTGAGGGCCGATCTGAATTGCATTTCATTCGTAAGTTCCGGCATAATTCTCCCTCGCAATCTCTGAATTGGGCTTTCTCCGACTATTCTATCACAAGCCGCCGGAAATTACAATCATTTCCGCCGCAATCCCGAAACTTTTTTTGCTTGGTTCCGCCCGATCAGCGGGCGAACCGAAGCGGAAGCTCCATCCGATTCGCCTCCAGCAGGGCGCGGTCGCGGAGGATCTCCTCCGCCGGGCCGTCTGCGACGAGCCTGCCGTTCGAGAGCAGCAGGACGCGGGTACAGGTATCGAGGATCATATCCAGATCGTGCGAGGCGATCAGCTTCGTATTCGGCAGGGAGAGGATCGTCCGGATCACCAGACGGCGGTTATAGGGATCGAGGGCGTTGGTCGGCTCGTCCAGGAGCAGGACGTCCGGCTCCATCGCAAGGACGGTCGCCAGGGCGGCCATCCGCTTTTCACCGCCGGAGAGCCTGTGGTTGTGGCGGTGCTTCAGCTCCGGGATTCCGAGACGGGCAAGGACCTCGTCGGCCCGGCGCTCTGCTTCGTCCCGGCTCAGACCGTAGTTCACGGGGCCGAAGGTCACGTCCTCCAGCACGGTGGGCATGAACATCTGGTCGTCGGAGCTTTGCAGCAGGACGCCCACGCGGCGGCGAATCTCCGGCAGATTGCGTTTCTCCACCGGAAGCTCGTCCACGAGGATCCGACCCTCCCCGGAGAGTAGGCCGAGCAGGAGCTTGATCAGCGTGGATTTTCCGGCGCCGTTGGCCCCGATCAGACCGACGCTCTCGCCGTTCTCAACGGTAAAGGAGAGATCGTCCAGGACGGGACGGTTTTTTTCATAGCAGAAGCGAACGGATTCAAATCGCAGCATTGGCTCACCTCACAAGCAGGCCGCCGATCAGGGCGGACAGATCGACAAAGCGGCAGAGGGCAAAGACGGAAAGACAGATCAGGACGAAGATCCAATCCCGCAGTCCGGCGCGGCGGCCCTCGGCATAACGGAACTCCCCGGCAAAGCCGCGCAGGAGCATGCTTTCATAGAGGCTTTGGGCGCGGTCCATGCTTCGCAGCAGAAGCTGACCGAGGAAGGAGCCCCAGGCGGAGGCGTGGATCCCCTTCTGCCCCGGGGCGCGCAGACGGTAGGC
>JAFPFL010000089.1 GCA_017425545.1 Oscillospiraceae bacterium
AAACAGATAAACCCTTCTTCGGCCCGAAGTATGAACAGGGCCGATTTATGTATTCTGATTCTGAAAAAAGCAATCTGTTTTGTTCATGTTGTTTTCTGCTTTTGTTTCTTTTTGAACAGCCCGAAAGGAGTATTAAATGGAATTAACCCGTCGGCAATTTGATATTATGAACGTCCTCGCGTCAAGCAAGCGCCCGTTGACCCAAAGAGACATTGAAAAGATGACCGGTCATTCTCTCGGCGCGATCAACCGGTGTGTGCGTGAGCTGAATGAGCTTGGTTTTGTGCAGAACGGCGCGATCACTGAAAACGGCCTGATTGCGCTCGAGCCCTATCGCGTCAAGCGAGCCATCTTTCTCGCGGCCGGGTTTGGATCTCGATTGGTCCCCATCACCCTGAACACCCCCAAGCCCCTCGTCCGGATTCGCGGCGTTCGGATTATTGACCGTCTGATCGACGCCTGTCTGGCAGCGGGAATCAACGAAATCTATATCATCCGCGGTTATCTGGCCGAGCAGTTTGATCAGCTCCTCTATAAATACCCCATGATCCGCTTTCTGGAAAACCCCGTATATAACGAAGCGAACAACATTTCCAGCGCTCTGGTTGCGCGGTATCTGCTTTCCGGCGCCTACGTGTTTGAAGCGGACCTTCTGCTTTCGAATCCGTCCATTATCAAGAAATACCACTATTCCTCCAATTTCCTTGCCATCCACAAGGAGCGCACCGACGACTGGTGCTTTGAGGTCAAAAACGGCGTGATCGTGGAGGAAAAGGTCGGCGGCGAGAACTGCTGGCAGATGGTCGGCATCTCGTACTGGAACGAGGCGGACGGACATAAGCTGTCTCAGGATATTGAGGATATCTATCATTCGCCCGGCGGCAAGGAACGGTACTGGGAGCAGGTCCCGCTGGTCTATCGCCGCGACCGCTACAACGTCGAGATTCGCGAGTGCTTCGATGCCGACATTGTTGAGATCGACACCTTCCGCGAGCTCAAAGCCGTAGACAACACCTACGACGTATAAATAAGAGAGGATTGAAAGGATATGAGCAAGAAATCGGCGTCTGAATCCAATATCGGCCTCAAGCGCCAGCTCAACCCGATGCACGTTTGGGCAATTGCATTTGGCTGCGTGATCGGGTGGGGCTCGTTCATCAACCCCGGCAAGAAGTTCCTGTCCAATTCCGGCGTTGCCGGAACCGCGATCGCGATGATCCTCGGCGCTGCCGTCATGATCATCATTGCCTTCTCCTACGCTTACATGGTTCCCAAGTATCCGAAGGCCGGCGGCGAATTTACGTTCACCAGAATGTGCTTCGGAAAGCGCATGGCCTTTCTCTGCGGCTGGTTCCTCGTCTCCGCATATCTGACCAACGTTCCGATGAACAGCACGGCGATCGCGCTGATCATCGACGGTCTGACCGATCATAAGGGTATTCTGAACTTCGGCTTCCACTATACGATTGCCGGAAACGAGATCTACCTTGGGCAGATGCTGCCGGCGATGGCGATCCTGCTTCTGTTCGGTTGGCTGAATATCATCGGCGTCCGCAAGGCGGGTATCGTGCAGACGGTTCTCTCCGTTCTGCTCGTGGTCTGCGTCTTTACGCTCTTCTTCTCCGCTCTGATCAGCGCCAAGGCAAAGAGCGTCAACTTCACGCCGATCTGGGGCTTCGACTATGATAAGGAGCTGGCGAAGGCAGCCGTCAATGCCGGGATCAAGGCGGATCAGATCGGGCAGGGCATCGCCAAAACCGCCCACGCAGGCACCTCCGGCGTCCTCTCCGCCATCCTGGCGACGTTCGCCATTGCGCCCTGGGCCTACGTTGGCTTTGACGCCATTCCCCAGGCTGCCGAGGAGTTTAACTTCTCCTTCAAAAAAGTCTCCTTCATCATGATCATCGCCATTGTGTTCGGCTGCTTCGTTTACGTTTCCAATAATACCGTTGCCGCCGCAGCCCTGGCAAACTGGCCGGACCGCGTGATGGCAGGGGAGTGGGTCGTTCTGGTCGCAGCCGAGGAGCTGCTTGGCAGCTTCGGTAAGGTGCTGATCGGTCTCGGTGTTTCCTGCGCGGTCCTCTCCGGCATCATGGGCTTCTATCTGGCCTCCTCCCGTCTGATGTACTCCATGAGCCGCGACGGTTATCTGCCTGCTTGGTTCGGAAAGGTCAACCGTAAGTATTCCACGCCCCGCAACGCGATCGTCTTCTGCATTGCCGTCAGCCTCTCCGGGCCGATCCTCGGCAGAGAAGCGCTCGGCTGGTTTGTGGATATGAGTGCCATCGGCGCATCCATCGGCTATTTCTTCACCTGTGCCAGTACCCTGATCACGGCCCGCCGCGACGGCGACGCCTCCCGTTTCCTGAAGATCATGGCTGTCGTCGGCGTGGTTTTCTCCCTGGCCTTCATGGTGCTCCAGCTCATCCCGATCCCCGGTCTGGAGGGCGTCCACTTCGGCAAGGAGAGCTACATCATGCTCGCCGTCTGGACGGCGATGGGCGTCGTCTTCTACGCAAAGCAGTACAAGCATTTCCGGAAAAACTAAGACCGAGCGAATTTCAGAAAAGGATCAACGGCTTTTCAGAAAATAATACTTGACTTTTCATGCGCATCCCGCTATAATAATCATCGCTCCGGGGTGTGGCGAAGTTTGGTATCGCGCTTGGTTCGGGTCCAAGAGGCCGTGGGTTCGAATCCCGCCACTCCGACCATGTCGAGTGTTCATAACGGATTTGAGTTATGAACACTCGACATTCTTTTTTTCATGGTCTGCCGTCCGTTTGGGCGGCGTTTTACTTTCTTCAGGCAATCGCATCTGCGGGACGATGCTCTGGTGTGTGGTCACACCGTTGTTGCTCACCGTAGCATACAGCTGGAAGTAGTTCGTGGGATCAGCGGCGCTGGGCTCAGTGAACGGGCCAGCGTAGACAAGACCCTCGAACTCCTTATCGTTCAGCTTGAGAGTCGTCTCGTAAAGCTGTGCGGCAGAGGCACGGCCGGCAACGGTCAGCATGTAGCGGCCGGCAGGCAGGTCGATCGTCTGGTTGGCATCGAACGTGAAGCCGCCGTCGCCCTTCCAGAAGTCGAGGTAGCGATTGAACTGGGAACCGTCAGAGGCAGTCAGGGGCTGGCCGCTGTTAATCGGATTACGGCTTGGATCGGAAGTGGTGATCACCCAGTTCTCTGCACCGTCCTCGAGATTCGGGTTGAGGATGTGGGCGGTGTAGTCGTATCTGGTACCGAAGGTGCTGAGATAGTCGTAATT
>JAFPFL010000003.1 GCA_017425545.1 Oscillospiraceae bacterium
AAGCAAAGGCAAATAAATTGACCGCCCCCCGGCAGGGGGGCAGCCAGTAAAAGAAATGCGATTGGCGAACCTTTCGAGCACCTTAAGGTGCCGCTGTCTTAGGCCCTTATAGGGCCAGTGCAAGCCACCGGCTAAGCCGGTTGTCTTGACTCCGAAAAGGGATTATTGGTAGGTCGTCTCCCCGTTGTGGGCGACCACGGAAACTGAGACGACGCCCGGAATGGCCTGGACAGCGGTGCTCAGTCCGGCTTCGTCGGCCGTGCGGACCTCGGCGACGAGATCGAGCCGGTCGGCGGTCAGGCTGCGGGACTTCACGGTGCAGCGCTTGCAGAAGGGCTTCGCAGCCTCCAGGATCTGCGCCTCGCTCTTGAGATCCGTGCTCGATACGAGCAGGAGCACCGGGGACTTTGCTGCCGGGACCGCGTTGAAGATCCAGAGCAGGACCGAGAGCACGGCGCTCACAGCCACCGCAACGATGGCCAGACCCGCGCCGCAGATGATGCCGACCGAGATCGCCCAGAACAGGAAGATCAGGTCGAGCGGATCCTTGATCGCGGTACGGAAGCGGACGATCGACAGCGCGCCGACCATGCCGAGGGAGATGACGACGTTCGACTGGACGGTCAGGATGATCGCGGCGGTGATCTCCGCGAGTGCGATCAGGGCGATGCTGAAGTTCTTGTTCAGAAATTCGCGGCGGCAGAGCAGGCGGTAGGCGAAGAAGATGTAGATGCCGAGCAGCCCCGCGATCCCGAGACAGGCCGCGATGGAACCGATGGTCAGCGCCCCGGAGGCGTAGCCCTCCAGGAAGGATTTCTTGAAAATATCACCGGCGCTCATAACAGTAACCCTCCGTATGTGTTGTATTTTCTGCAAAGATCATATTTGGAAAAGCCGCTCCACCGGAGCGCCTCCAATTCCATGGATTCCTTGAGCCAGGAGGGGAGAAACTCGTCCCACTTGACCTCCAGCACGCCCTGCCCGCCGCCCAAAACGGGCCGCATGGGCAGGTCCGTATCCAGAAACCTGCCGACGGCCTGCGAGGAGGAGATCTCCTCGTCGAGCGTGATCCGCACGTTCCCGGTCTCCAGCACGAAGGGGGTCCGCCGGTAGCGGACGACCACGACCGGCCGCAGGGCCAGAAGCCGCATCTCTGCGAGCAGGCGGGTCAGACGCTCGGCCTGCCCGGCCGCCTGGCGCGGGATCTGTCCGCACAGCAGGGTCTCCGCCTGGGCGCGGCTGAGGGTGGCGGCCTCCTTGCGGGTCATGCCCTGCAGCTTGCTCTTCTTTTCCAGTCGGATGAAGCCGGCGTTTTTGTTGTAGATGCGCAGGCGGTATTTTGCCCGCGGGCTCTCGCCGTCCTCGTTTTCAAAGAAGCAGCGGTTTTCCGGGTCGTCAAAGTAGACGCTGCGGATGTCGTAGCTGCCGTCCGGGCCGGCGTGCGGATCCGGCTTCAAAAGCCGCTCGAGCCGCGCACGCTCCAGGGCCAGATCCGCGGGAGTGCAGAGGTACTTGTATTCATGGCGGTAGTTCATCCGATCAGCCTCCCTCCCGCTCGAATAAGGCGGTCACGACGTTCTCCCCGGGCGACAGCGCCAGGACGCGCGTCGTTTCGGCGGAGCCGTCCGCCCAGCCGACGAAGCGCCAGCCGGCAGCGGAGGAGACGCGCAGCGTCACCGGATAGTCGGTCACATAGGTGCCGTGCCAGGTCCCGCCGGAGAGGTCCAGCGGAGTGGTGTTGATCATCACCGTCCCGCCCGCCGGATCGGAGACCCGGATGCGCACCTCGCAAGCCTCGCCGGTCAAATGCAGGTTGTTCTGCAGGTGCATCAGGGCCCACTTTGGCCGCAGCTGCAGGAATTCCGGCCAGAAAAAGTCCTCGGTCAGATCCCACTTCTCCAGCAGCGGCAGGGCGTGGTCATAGTTGAAATTGACGTTCATCAGATCGAGATATGCCAGGGCAAACCGCTGCCGGAATTCCCCGCTTTGCAGCATCTGCTTGAAAATCGGCATTTCCACGAAGGGAACAAAATCCCCCGACCGTTCGATCAGCTGGAAGGTGTCGTGCTCTGCAAGGTCCGTCTCGAAGCGTTTGGAATACCAGTTCACACTGTCCATATCATAGCACAGCCAGCGCCAGCGTCCGTCGTTCATGCCGGTCCCGCCCTCTGCTTTGGACCGCCAGACCCGGTAGTTTTTGTGGATGCCCCAGTCGCTGTTGTTGCTGTACATGCACAGCGCCATAAAGTCGGCGAAGCTCTGGACGTCCATCTGCGCGCAGATGGTCTCCCAGGTCGCGGGATCGGCGGGATCGGAGGCCTTCAGCCATTCGAAAAAGGCCGTATACTCCGCCAGGTCGGAGGGTAGACCGTTGTCCAGTACGTCGCCGTCGATGATCACGAGATCCTCCGGCTTCACCCCGTAGTGCGCCAGGAAATAGTTTTCGTCGTATTTCTCCCGCAGGTAGGCGGTCCTGTAAAACTCGCCGTTCAGGAAGACCTGAACCGGGCGGGCGTCCTGGATCGAAAGATCCCGGTCCGCCGCGAGCTGCTGGACGAAGACGTCGGTGTTCTCCGACCGCGTGAGGACGGAGTGGGAGCGCTGCGTTCCGCTGAAGAGCGGGACGTCGAAGGTGCTGCTCCCGCTGTAGATCTTCCGCGCGTAGAGGGAAAAGCGCTTGAAGATGTGGTCGCGCGTGGATGCGCCCTGGACCCGCATGCCGCATGCCTGCGAGAGCACCGGCGTTCCGTCCGCGCCGAGGAGGGTCATCTCCGCCGGCCGCTCCCATTCTCTGCCCTTTTTGAGGAAGTTCGGGACCGGCTTTTCGCCGCTCCTTCCGCCCGCATCCCAGGCGTCGTAGGCGGCTCCGGTGACCAGGATCCCCTCGTCTCCGAAGAGGTCGTCCGGGTCGGCCACGACCGAAAGGATCTCCCCGTAGGCCGAAAAATTGCCCACAAAGTAGACGGCCGTCGTCGGCTTGCTGAAGCTCCCGTCCGGGGCGAAGGCGACAGCGCGGACGACGGTGCCCTTGTCCACCGGCTCGGTCGGATAGGTCTCG